>SKKK01000032.1 GCA_007121535.1 Planctomycetaceae bacterium
AGTGGCGTGTTCAATTTGTCGCATTCTGGCCTGATTTCGCGTTTTCTCGCATACCCGTTTCCGTTCCGTGACTGGTTGCCCTGAATACCTCTCTCTCCGCCGTCTGGCTCCCCACCGGTCCCGCACCGGTGGGAGCCCGGTTTGGAAACTAAGCAGCCCACCCCCCAACCTTCCCTTCTTCCCTTTGGCCCAATAGCGACCCTGCGCCGGTTTCGGGCGGAATGCGGTGACGCGAGGCCGGCGCGTGGTTGCCAAACCTGGCCTCCACCGGTGCAGGACCGGTGGGGGGCCGAATGCGCTGCGGGAAGGGAACAAAAGCGGGAGCAAGCCAATTGGCCTTGACAGGCGTAAACTGAACACCCCAGGTCGGGAGTCGTTTTCGGGTGACCCGCTTCCCACCTGGTAGATCGTTGTCCGAAAACGACTCCCGACCCCGTTGCACCCCCGTTCATCCGTGCCCCGGCTTTGCCATCCGTGCTACCTTCTTTTGGTTGCGTGATCAATTCTTCTTGTTGGTAACGAGAAACTGGGCTGATTTTTCACCATAAAAGTTGAATACCTCAATTCCAAAGTGACTGTAAAATGTCGTGGTCAAGCTTGCATTTCGACCCTTCGCGCGAGCGATCTTCAATTTTTCTGCATACGGAGGCCTGGAAAGTCCCGCTGGATAACCTACGTTTATGGTGACAACGCAAACACTCCTCTCCCTGAACATTCCGAGCAACCTTGGGCACTCACGCTTGCAGGAAAAATCCGCTCGCACCCTTCGTTTTGACGCTTTTACCCCACAGAAAGGTATGAAAATATGTCCATCGATGGGGAAACCATCCCAACGGCAACGTCGGTGACTCCGGCGGTCTTCCACAGGCTTCAGGAAGCACGGGAGCGGATTGTCGACCAGTTGGGCCAAGTGATCGTTGGCCAGCATCAAGTGATCGAGGAGTTGTTGATCTCGTTGTTCAGCCGTGGACATTGTCTTTTGGAGGGGGTGCCGGGCTTGGCCAAGACGTTGATGATCAGCACGTTGGCCCGAACGTTGAATTTGACGTTCAGCCGTATTCAGTTCACCCCGGACCTGATGCCTGCGGACATCACGGGGACGGAGATCATCGAGGAGAATCGTTCGACGGGTGCTCGCGAGCGTCGGTTCTTGGAAGGCCCCGTGTTCTCTAACATCATCTTGGCCGACGAAATCAACCGGACTCCGCCCAAGACCCAGGCGGCGTTGCTCGAGGCGATGCAGGAGCGGCAGGTGACGGTGGGCCGTATTCGGCATCTGTTGACCGATCCGTTTTTCGTCCTGGCGACTCAGAATCCCATCGAGCAGGAGGGGACGTATCCGTTGCCCGAGGCGCAGCAGGATCGGTTCATGTTCAAAGTTTTCGTGAACTATCCCAGCTTTGACGAGGAATTCGAGATCGCTCGACGCACCACGGCGGTCCAGTCGGACGATATTCAACCGGTGCTGAGCGGATCGGACATTTTGGAATTGCAGCGGATGGTTCGCGAGGTACCGGTGACCGATCACGTGATTCGGTACGCGTTGTCGCTGGTGCGGCAGACTCGGTTGCGTTATCCGGGCGTTCCGGATTTCGTGGAAGAAATGGTATCTTGGGGTGCGGGACCGCGAGCGGTGCAGTTTTTGGTCTTGGGCGGCAAAGCTCGAGCGCTGCTGTACGGTCGAGCGCACGTTTCGACGGACGACATCCGGGCGTTGGCCAAGCCCGTGTTGCGTCATCGCTTGCTGGTCAATTTCGCGGCGGAGAGCGAGGGGATGACCTCCGACGCGATCATCGACCGGCTTTTGGAAATTACGCCTACCAACGAGGACGAGTTGACCAGTGATGCCCGATTCAAGAAGATTTTTGCATCCTGAGGCGATCAAGCGCATCTCGCGGCTGGAATTGCGGGCTCGGCACATCGTCGAGGGGTTTCTCTCGGGTATGCATCGCAGTGCGTACTTCGGGCAGTCGATCGAGTTCCTGCAGCACCGAGAATACGTGGCGGGCGACGATCTTCGCAACGTGGACTGGAAAGTCTGGGCGCGGCAGGATCGTTTGTATGTCAAGCAGTACGTCGAGGACACCAATCTGCGGTGTACGATGCTGGTGGATGTATCCAGCAGCATGCAGTACGGCCAGGGGGCGTTGAACAAGTACGATTACGCTTGCACGATCGCAGGCAGCCTGGCTTATCTGGTCTTGCGACAACAGGATTCGGTGGGATGCTGGACGTTCGACGAGCGGATTCGCGCGCGGGTGCCGGGTCGGACAAAACGCAACCATTTGTTTTCGATCACCGAGTCGCTGGCGGTCCAAAAGCCGCAAGACAAGACGGAAATGTACGGGATTTTACGAGCGGCGGCCGAGGAACTGCCTCGTCGAGGGTTGACGGTGCTGATCTCCGACCTGTTGACGGATCCGGAGGGCATTTTGCGAGGGCTGAAGCTGCTGCGGCAACGCGGGCATGACGTGCTGGTGTTTCACGTGATGGACGACGACGAGCTGGATTTTCCGTTTTCCGGTCCGATGCGATTCGAAGGGCTGGAATCCTTGGACCATCTGAACTGCAATCCCCGCGCGTTGCGTGAAGGTTATTTGGAGGCGCTAGGCGTTTTTTTGGAAACCGTTCGTCGCGGCTGTGCGAAGCACGTGGTCGATTACGCGTTGATTCGCACCAGCCAACCGCTGGATGCCGCGCTGGCCGCTTACTTAAGCAATCGTTTGGGAATGCATCACCGCAATTAGGATGCCATGCAATTCGTTCATCAAGCATTGACGTGGGGGTTCCTGCTGGTTCTGTTGCCCCTGTTGATCCACCTGATCAACATGCTGCGCCACCGTCGCGTTCATTGGGCCGCGATGGACTTCCTATTGCAGGCCTACAAGAAGCATCGTCGCTGGATCTGGCTCAAGCAACTTTTGCTGTTGCTGATGCGCGTGTTCGTCGTGGCCCTGTTGGTCGCCATGCTGGCTCAATGGGTGACGCGGGGGCAATGGTTGAATCTGTTCGGTGGCCGGGCCACGCATCACTACATCCTGCTGGATGACAGTTTTTCGATGTCGGATCGCGCTGGCGGCGCCAGCGCCTTCGAATTGGGTTTGCAAGCGATCCAACGGATCGGCGCCCAGGCGGCCAATGAGGACACGCTGCAGAAATTCACCCTGATCCGATTCTCCCGTGCGGCTCGGCTGGCCGATTTCCTCGGTGACGATGCCGCCGTGTCGGAGATCGCTGATTTCAATGCCGAGGTGGTCGCGCCCGATTTCGACGTGACCCTGGAACAACGACGCAACATGTTCGAGGTGACGGATCTGTCGATCGGGCCGGTGCCGGCCCTGGCGGCGGTCCGGCGTCTGGTGGAGGATTCGATCGACGAGAATCGTGTGATCTACATCGTCTCGGATTTTCGCGTGAACCCCTGGGACAGCCCGATGGAGATCCGCGACAAGCTGCGCGAGTTGGAACAGGCCCCCGCCAATATCCAGTTGGTCAGTTGCGCAGCGACGATGCGGCAGAATCTGGCGATCACGGAACTGCGGCCGTCGGAGGAAACCCAAGCGGCGGGCGTGCCGCTGCTGGTGAACGTCACGGTCAAGAATTTCGGTCCCGACACGGCTCGCAATGTCCAGTTGAACGTGCGAACCACCTTTTTCGATACGGATGCGCCTTTGGTAGAGAATCCCACGCAGGTGACCGGAAGGGTGGACGAGATGCCGACGGTTTTGATCGAGGAGATCGAGCCGGGGCAAAGCGTGACGCGCCGAGTGCAAGCGTATTTCCCCAAGCCGGGTCGGCACGTGGTGGAAGCTTCGTTGCCGGACGACGCGGTCGCGGCGGACAATCGGCGATGGTGCGTGATCGATTTTCCGGCCGGCGAGTCGGTTTTGATCATCGACGGAACTGCCGAACAACGGCACGCCTATTTCCTGGCATCCGCCTTCCGCCCCGGCGGCCGGGCGAACACGGGGATCTTGCCGGAGATCCGAGGCGCCGATTTCCTGCGCAATGCATCGCCCCGGGACCTGCACGACTATCATGCCGTGTTTCTGCTGGACGTGCCCCGTTTGGATGACCGGGCCATCGAGAACCTGGAATTGTACGCGACGTCGGGAGGAGGCGTGGCTTTCTTTGTGGGTCCCGAAGCGGATCTGGATTTCTACACGCAGCGTCTGTTCCGCAACGGGACGGGGATCTTCCCGCTGCCCGTGCAGAGCGAAGATTATTTGCCGCCCGACGACTTTCGCGAGGCGCCGGATATCGTCTTCAGCGACCATCCGGTGTTCGAGGTGTTTGCGGGCGAGCGGAATCCGCTGGTCCGGCTGATCACGGTCGAGCAGTACGTTCGGCCGCCGGTGCGTTGGCAGCCGGACCCCGATTCGACGGTAAGGATCGCGGCAGCGCTGCGAAACCAGATGCCGCTGGTCGTCGAGCGGAAATTTGGCGAGGGTCGGATCATGGCCTTCCTGACGCCGATCGAGCCAGGCTGGACCAATTGGGGTACGGATCCCAGCTTTGTCGTCGTCGCGCTGAAGTTGCAGTCCTACCTGGCGGCCGGTCGACGGGATTTCGATTCGCGGCACGTCGGAACGCCGATCGTCGTGTCCTTGGAAGTCGACCAGTTCCGTCAGGACCTGCAGTTCATCGCGCCGGGCGATACGCCCGACTCGCGCATGGTGATCGACCGCTCGACGGTTCGCCCCTCTGCCGACTCGCCGGTCATGACGGCAGCGATCGGCCGATCGTTGATCGACGGCCAGATCCAAACCGATCGCCGAGGCATCTACGAAGCCTGGCCGGTCACGACCGGCGGGCAAGCGGACGTCCGCCGCTTTGCCTTGAACGTCGACCCGCTGGGCGGCGATCTGAGATTGGTCGATTCCCGGGACCTGCTGGCTGCCCTGTCGCCGGTCCACGTCGAATTCCGTTCGGCCGAAGAATTTACGTACGAATTGGCCGGTTTCGGCGGCGCCAACCGCAGCCTGATTTTGATGGGACTGCTGCTGATGCTGTTGATCGCCGAACAAGCCCTGGCCTACTCGGCCAGCTACCATCCGACCCCGAGGAAAACCTGACACGCCACTGGTCCGCACGCCCAAGCCTGCGGATTCGGGAGATTTGCGAAGATGTATTACTTGTTGGCCACTGACACGCCGCGCGACTTTTTTCAGTTTGCGCGGCTGCAAGCGATGACCGAGTGGTGGCAATGGCTGCTGCTGATCGCGGTGGGCATCGTTGTCTTGGCCTACGTGGTCTGGATGTACCTTCGCGATAGCGTCGAGCTGTCGCGGGCAGTGAGCGCTTTGCTGGTGCTGTTGCGGCTGGCCGCTTTCGCCGGTGTGCTGTTTTACTTTTTCAACCTGGAAAAGCGTTCCGAGCGGAAACTGGTCAATCATTCGAGGGTTTTGCTGCTGGTGGATACCAGCCAGAGTATGAGCCTGATGGACAGCGAGCACTCGGATTCGCCCAGTCCGACCAGCCGCATCCAACGTGTGGTCCAGCAGATCGCGGACGGACCGTTGATGAACGAGCTGCGCAAGCAGCACGACGTGGTCGTCTATCGGTTCGACCAGCACCCGCGAGCCCACGAGGTGGCGGCGTTGCCAAAATGGCCATCGGCGGAGGATGACAGCCCGCAGGACGCGTCGGAATTGGCTCTGGCCCAATCGCTTCGATCGGGACGGAACATCGCCTCGGTCGCGGGAGCGTTGTTGCTGCTGGGCGTGTTTTTCCTGCTGATCCATCTGGTCGCTGGGCGTCGAGTCTCTCGACCTGATTCGGACGCTTGGGCTCTGTTGGGCGGGGTATTGGCCGTGTTGATCGGGCTGGTGGTGCTGGCAGTGGCCAGTCTGCGCAATCCCGAGATTCCTCTGCTGGCCGTGATCGGACTTCAGGATCTGTCGCCCAGCGACGCAGATCAGGTCGCGGACGATGATCAACAGGCGGACCCGGTCGAGGAGGTCGACTGGGAGACGGCGCTGGTGGCTCGAGGCTTGGAGACGCGGATCGGTGAAGCTCTGCGTTACTTGGTAAACAAGGAACGAGGAGGCCCGATCGCGGGAATCGTGCTTTTCAGCGACGGCCAGCAGAATACGGGCATCGAATATTCAGCGGCCACCGCGCTGGCCCGGGTGGCCGAGATCCCGATTTTTACCGTCGGCTTGGGCAGCGCTCGCCGCCCGCTGAACGTACGCGTGGTCGATCTGGAGGCGCCCGAGCGCGTCTATCCGGGCGACCGGTTCACCATCGCCGGCTATATCCAAGCGAACAACTACAGCGGATCGACGATCGAAGCTCGCTTGACGTCCTATCCCACCGGTGCGGCGGAAGACGCTCGGGAAGTCACGGTCGAAGCCGAGCGGACGGTGGAACTGGGCGTCGATGGAGAAATCGTGACCGTCCGGTTCGAGGTGCAGCCCGACGAAACCGGGCGACGCACCTATGAATTGGCCATCCAGCCGCCGCCCCGCGATCACAATCCTTTGGACGATGCAATGACGGCGAATGTCGAGGTCATCGAGCGGCGTTCGCGGGTACTGGTCCTGGCGGGCGGTCCGACTCGCGAATACCAGTTCCTGCGAACCTACCTGTACCGCGACCGCGACACCGAAGTGGACGTGATGCTGCAGACCGGTCGACCCGGGATCTCGCAGGAAGCGGACAACCTGTTGTTCGAATTTCCATCGGATATCGAGGAGTTGTCCGAATACGATTGCATCGTGGCCTTCGATCCGGATTGGACCGACTTGGATCTGCTGCAGGTCCAGACGCTGGAACAGTGGGTCGCGGATCGAGCCGGTGCATTGATCGTAGTCGCCGGGCCTGTCCATACCCCACAGTGGGCGGACATGCGGCGCACCGACACGCGATTTAACACGCTCCGCGCCCTTTACCCCGTGGAGCTTTTCAGCAGCGGGGCGCCCACGTTGGGACTTGGGCGTTTCGGTGGCGAAAACGCGTGGCCGCTCGAATTTACGCGCGATGGCCAGGAAGCCGATTTTTTGTGGTTAGAGGACGATCGTCTGGACAGCGAGGCCGCTTGGGCGGCGTTTGAGGGCGTTTACGGATACTATGCGGTCAAAGACCCCAAGCCGGGCGCTCGGGTCTATGCCCGATTCTCGGACCCCAACACGGCCATCGACGGTACGCTGCCCATCTATCTGGCCGGCCACTTTTACGGCTCCGGACGCGTGTTCTTTCAGGCCAGCGGCGAGATGTGGCGGATCCGGTCGATCGACGAGACCTATTTCGACCGGTATTACACCAAACTGATTCGATGGGCCTCGCAAGGCCGGCTGCTGCGGGATTCTCAACGAGGCGTCCTGCTGGTCGACAAGGATCGATGCCTGTTAGGCGATACGGTGGTGGTTCAGGCTATGTTGACCGATCCGCAAAATCGGCCGCTGCAGATTCCGGAAGTCAGCGCCAGCCTGGTGCATCCCAACCGGACTCGCACTCCGCTGGTGTTGCGCAGCATCGAGGGCGGCGTTCGCGAGGGCAGTTTTCACGGCCAGTTCACCGCCGTGGCCGAAGGCGACTACCGCATCGAACTGCGGCCCCCTCAATCCGACTTGGATGAACTGCTGGTGCGCGAGATACGAGCCCGCGCTCCCGCGTTGGAGGTCGAAAATCCGCAGCGCAACGACGCCGTATTGTCCGACATCGCAAGTTCGACGGGCGGCGTCTACTTCATCGGCGTCGAATCCCTCGTCGGCAACCCCGAACGGCAACCGCCACTGGCCGATTTGCTGGAACCTCAGGATTTCGTCAGTTACTTACCCGGTACCCCCGACCGAGACTTCGACCGTCGCTTGATGGCGTGGTTGATGGTGTTGATCGCAGGAGTCCTGGCACTTGAATGGACATTGCGGCGTCTCAATCGTTTAGCGTGAGAACACAGATTGATGTGCTTGAGAGAAAACCATGGCTGATCGGACCGAGCATCTGGACCCGCGAATCAAGGCCTTGTTGATCGGGTTGCGCTGGCGCATCCGGGCCTACGTCTTCTTGCAGGGGTTATGCGTTGCCCTGATCTGGCTGGGTGCGACGTTTTGGATCGCTTTTGCCTTGGATTACCTGCCGGTGTTGGCCGGCGCCAGTGAAATGCCGCGGGAAGCCCGAGCCGTAACGCTGGTGGTGATCGCCACCGTGTTGGCGGTGATCCTGTACCGATGGGTACTGAGCCGCCTGTTGGTGCCGCTGACCAACCGTAGCATGGCTCTTCTGCTGGAACGACGGTTTCGCGACTTCGACCAGCGTCTGGTCACCTCGGTCGAATTGACCGAAGATCCCAGCCACGCCGGTGCTTTCGATCCTCGCATGTTGCTGCAAACCGCCGTGCAGGCTCAAGAGCAATCGGAAAACGTCCAGTTGCGTCGCGTCTTCCGTTTCCTCCCGCTGGTGCGCAGCGGCGCCGTCGCCACCGTCCTGCTGGCCTCGCTGCTGGTCTTTTACGTGCTGAACCAGTCGGCCATGGCGCTGTCGGTCAACCGCATCTATCTGTTGAGCGACGATCCGTGGCCTCGTAGCGCGCGGATCGAGGTGGTTGGCATCGAACTTTTGGGTCCCGAAGACGCTCCTCAATCGACCTTGGAAACCTCGGTGATCCCCTTTGACCAACACCGTTCGGTCAAGGTTGCCAAGGGTTCGAATGTTCGGCTCAGGGTCCAAGCGGACTTGGCGGCGGCAGTGGTGCCCGAGGTTTGTTTGCTGTACTACCGGACCGCCGATGGAGAACGAGGCCGAGTGACCATGAACCGCCTGCGACGATCGCGGGGCGAGTTTCAGCAGTACGCTTTTCATGCAAGACCCTTGCGCGGGATCCTGTCGAGCGTTTCGTTCGACGTGTTGGGCTACGACGACCGCATCCGCGGATTTCAAATCGAGGTGGTCGACAGTCCGACGGTGATCGCCGTGGAACTGGATTGTGTGTTTCCGGATTATATGGTCGACGAATCGCAGACCCTGTGGATGCCTCGCACCGAAATGCTGACCGGTGCGACGGATCTTCCGCAAGGTACTGACGTGACGATCCGCGTTTTGACCAACAAGCCGTTGCAACGAGTGGACCTGTACCATCCCGATACCGAAGAATTGATCGCGCTGGAACTTCATGGCGACGAAGCCGAACGCTTCCAGTTCGAACATCGAGTGCCTAAGCTGACCGAAAACCTGACGCTGGATGTTACGCTGGTGGACGTGGACAACGTCGTGACCGAGCGGCCCTATCGCATTTTCATCCCCACCATCGCGGACGAAGCGCCCCGGGTCGATATCCGGATGCGCGGGATCAGCACCGCCGTGACGCCCGATGTGATCATCCCGATCGAAGGCACGATTACGGACGATTATGCCGTCGATCGAACGTGGTTCGACATCCAGAAGCAGCGCGGCGACGCCCAGACCGACAATCCCGCAAAGGTGCAACAATCGCATCCTTTCGACATGATCGACGGGGACCAAGTCGATGCGGCCTTGGATTTCCGTGCGCTGCGTTCGCAAGCTCCGAAGCCCTTGGAACTGCTGCCGGACGACAGACTCGTTTTCTCGGTGAAGGCTTCGGACAAACACGATTTGTCCGGAGGACCCAATGTGGGCAGCAGCGATCGGTATCGATTGGAGGTCGTCACCCCCGATGCGCTGTTGGCGATCCTGGAGTCTCGCGAAATCGGTCAGCGGCGGTTCTTCGAGCAGATTGTGGCCGAGATGAATCAGGCTCGTGACTTCTTGGCTCGCGTTCACTCGCCGTCCCCCTACCGGACGGTTGAACCGGGAGACGTGCTTGATTCCGACGACGCGGACCAGCCACGCCCGGACCCCGAACGACTTGCCGAACGCCAGCAAGCGCTAAGATTGTTGAGGACGCAGCAGGCTTTCCAACAGGGTCGAAAATCGGGCCAGGAACTGGTGGGGGTAGCCACCGCCTTCCGTGAAATTCGCGAGGAGTTGATCAACAATCGAATCGATACCGAGGATCGCAAACGGCGGTTGAAGGACTTGATCGCCGATCCGATGCAATGGGTGGCCGATACGATGTTTCCCGAACTGGACCGGCGAATCGAGGTGTTGGAGAAGAAGCTGGCACAAGCGATGGAGGATCGTCGGTTCGATCCGGAGGTGGGCGTGGCGGAAGCCAGCGCGGCGTTGCAACAGACCAACGATATCCTGGCCGAGCTGGAGGAGATCCTGCAGCAGATGCTGGAACTGGAAACGTTTAACGAATTGCTGGAGATCGTCAGGCAGTTGATCCGCGAACAAGAGGTGCTGATCGAACGAACCGAATCCGAACGTCGGCAGGGTTTGCGTCGAGTCCTTCAATAAGGAAGCAGGTTGTGAACAAATTGAGTTGGACCATCGTGGTGCTGTTGGCCTGGACGGGCTGGTCTGTTACCGCGCAGAATCGCGCCGGGGCTCAGGACGCATCCCGCAACGAACCCGCTGCCATCGAACAATTGACGCTGCAGCAGGGGTTGGTGGCTGACCGTTACGCCAAACTGGAAAGGCTGCTGGATGATATGGCCCGTATCGAAAGGGTGACCAACCCGCAGCGGGCGGCGCTGTTGCTGAAGGCATTGCGGCAATCGAAAGAGAATCTGACGGCCGTCAAATTGGATTCCGTCGTTCGGCTGATCGGTCAAGAGCAATTGAACCGTGCCCTGGAGAATCAACGCGAGGCACACGAAGACATGAAGGCTCTGTTGGAACTGCTGCTGAGCGAAGATCGCCCGGATCGTCTGCAGCGAGATCAGGATCGGCTGCGCGAGTACATCCGAGAGGTCGAACGGCTGTTGCGGTTGCAGCGCAGCGTCCAGGGCCGTACGGAAGGCGGCGGCGACCCGCTGCAACTGGCCGACGATCAAGGCAGGATCGCGGAACGAACGGGCGATTTGGCCGATCGTATTCGCGAAAACGAAGAAGAGGGCGACGGCCAGACGGCAGATGGCCAAGCGGGCGAAGGGCAGCCCGGTGACGGGGAACCCGGTGAGGGTGAGCCGGGTGACGGAGAACCGGGTGACGGAGAACCGGGTGAGGGGGAACCCGGGGATGGGGAACCCGGGGAAGGCCAACCCGGCGAAGGGCAACCCGGGGAAGGGCAACCCGGGGAAGGTCAGCCCAGTGACGCTCAGCCCGGTGAAGGGGAAAACGGTGACGGACAACCGGGCGATGGCCAGCAGGCAGAAGGGCAACCTGGGGAAGGGCAACCGGGCGATGGCCAGTCGGACGAAGACGGGGCGGCTCAACCGCAGGAACAGAATCCGGCCCGCCAGCGGATCGAAGCGGCTCAACAACGGATGCGCGAGGCCCAGCAGCGATTGGAGGAAGCCGAGCGGGAAGGCGCGGTCCAGGAGCAGGAAAGGGCTCGCGAGGAATTGGAAGCCGCGAAGGCGGAACTGGAACGAATCCTGCGGCAGTTGCGGGAACAGGAAGTCGAACGGATGCTGGCCTTGCTGGAAGGCCGCTTCCGTAAAATGCTCGTGGCTCAGGTGCGGATCTACGAAGACACGGTCCGGCTGGACAAGATCCCTGAGGATGAAAAGGATTCTCGCGTTCCCATCCCGGCCGGCCGACTGGCGAACCAACAGCGTAAACTGGTCGTCGAAGCGGATCGGGCGCTCAGCTTGTTGCTCGAGGAAGGTTCCTCCATCGCGTTTCCCGAAACGGTCTCGCAGATGCGCGACGACATGCAGCAAGTGTCAGAACGGCTGGAGGCGGCCAATGTGGGATTGGTGACGCAAGGCATCGAAGAAGATATCATTGCTTCGCTGGAAGAAATGATCGAGGCGTTGCAGAAGGCCCAGCAGGACATGGAACAACAGCGGATGAATCCGTCCGAGATGCCCATGGCCGACCCGCAGGACCAGCCGCTGGTGGATACGATCGCCGAGTTGAAGATGATTCGCGCGTTGCAGATGCGAGTCAACACGCGGACGAACCGTTACGCTCGTTACCTGGACGACATCGACGATCGCACCGGCCAGGCCACCGATCAAGAACTGATCGAAGCTTTGGAGCAATTGGCGGAACGACAACAGCGCATCTATCAGATCACACGCGATCTGGTGTTGGGCAGGAATCGATAGGAGATGGCGAACCATGAAGACAGGTATGCCGATTCGTAGCGTTGGACTCGGTTTGAGCCTCACAAGCTCCCGGCCAGACGCTTCTTGGCACAATCGCGAGGAAAGGGGTCGGGAGTGGCGTGTTCAATTTACGCCTGTCAAGGCCAATTGGCTTGCTCCCGTTTTCGTTCCCTTTCCGCAGCGAATTCGGCCCCCCACCGGTCCTGCACCGGTGGAGGCGAGGTTTGGCAACCACGCGCCGGCCTCGCGACACCGCATTTCCGGCCCCCACCGGTCCTGCACCGGTCGAGGCGAGGTTTGGCAACCACGCGCCGGCCTCGCGCCACCGCATTCCGCCCGCCATCGGCGCAGGGTCGCTGTTGGGCCAAAGGGAAGAGGGAAAGGATGGGGGACGAGGTGCGCGGCTAGTTTCCAAACCGGGCTCCCACCGGTGCAGGACCGGTGGGGAGCCAGAGCGAGAAAACGCGAAATCAGGCCAGAATGCGACAAATTGAACACCCCAGGTCGGGAGTCGTTTTCGGGCGAACCCGTTCCCACATGGTTGGTCGTTGGCCGAAAACGACTCCCGACCCCGTTCCGTCACCTGGCCGGGTGCTTGCTCGTGCTGCTGACTTTGGCGCAGGGCGTTCATGCGGACCCGAGTCTGGAGAAGCGGGCCAGTTGGGAACAGCCGACCCGGGCTGAAGTCCAACAAGCGATCGATCAATGGTTGGCAGAACTGGAAGCGGATGAATTGACCAGCACGCGCATCCAGGTGCTCTGGTCGGACGAAGCGACTGAGGCGTTCGATCAGGATCGGCTGAACATGCTGGTCGAAACCATCGCCATCTTGAACCCCGCGGCGGGCGAGGTGCTGCAATGGAGCGCTTCGCCCGGACAGCCTCGGAGCATGCCGCACTGGGAACTGCTGGAATCGGACGACCTTCCGGCGTGGATGCAATCTCATTTGCGCCTTTACATGGGACGCTGGCTGGCGCAACACGCCTTGTACGATGAATCGCTGGCGTTGATCGAAGACCTGCAGCCGCAGCAGGTGCTGGATCCGGCGACGCTGCTGTTCTATCAAGGGGTGGGACATCACCGGATGCTTCAGCGGGACGAATGCTTGCACGTGATCGGTCGATTGTTGGAGAATCGGGGGCAGATCCCAAGGCGGTACGAGACGGTCGCGGTGTTGATGGAAGCGGATATCCAGCCACTGCAACCCGATTCGCTGGACGAGGTCGCTCGGTTGATGGACGACATCGAACGGCGTCTGGGACTCGGACGCGCCGGGACGCGAGTCCGCGAGCAGGAGGACGAGGTGATCGCCAAGCTGGATAAAATGATCGAGGACCTGGAACAGCAGATGCAGCAAGCAGCGGCTGCGGCTGCGGCTGCGGCCGGCGGTGGGGGCTCTTCGACGCCTGCTCCCGATAGCATGCCCGGCGGGGAGACCGGGCCGGGCGAAGTCGATCCGCGGCGACTGGGGCAACGAGCCAACTGGGGCAATCTGCCGCCAAGAGAACGCCACGAAGCGTTGCAACAGATCGCGAAGGACCTGCCATCGCATTACCGCGAAGTGATCGAAGAGTATTTTCGCAAACTGGCGCGAGACGGAAATCAATGACTTTGATGATGATGAATCATGCGTTGCTGATCGGATTGATCCTGGGAACCGGCGTGGACGTTCACATCCGGCCTATCACCGGACCGACGTTTCAAGCTCGATGGGTCGGCGTCGAGGACGATGCCTTGCTGGTTCAAAGGGACGATCAGCCCGAGCGTCTGCCGTGGTCCCGGCTCTGGGAGATCACCCCCGTGGCTCAGGCCGAGGCCGCCGGGTCGCTGACAAGCGTCTGGATCGAATTGATCGACGGGTCCAAGCTGGTGGCCGATCGGTATCGAGTGTCGAACGGCGTCGCGGAAATCCGATTGATCGGTGGCCCGGAACTGGAGATTCGGACCCGATCGATCCGCTCGGTTCGCTTCCGCGATCATTCGGCCTTGCCGGAATTGACCCGGCAGTGGGAGGATATCGTCAGCGACAGGCATGCGGGGGATGTCGTCGTGATCCGTCGTCAGGAGAGTCTCGATTTTTTGGAGGGGGTTCTTGCGAACGTCAGCGACGACGTGGTCATCTTCGAACTTGACGGCGACGCCATCGAAGCCAATCGTCAGCGCTTGGACGGATTGCTGTACTATCACCCGTTGGCTCGCCAGTTGCCACCGCGAGTCTGCCAGTTGATCGATGTTTCCGGGGCGCGGTGGATGGTTCAAACCTTCGCCTTGGACGGGGCGAACATCCGGTGGACGACGCCGACGGGCGTCTCGGTCACGGTTCCCATGGACCGGATCAAGCGATTGGATTTCTCGTCGGGCAACACGGTCTGGCTCAGCGATCTGCAGCCCGAATCCGTCCAGCGGCGTTCGTTCGTGGCTTCCCAACTGCCGCAGGAGCGTCTCGATCGATTGTTCGGGCCGCGGCGTGACCAGTCGTTCACCGGCGGGCCGATGACGTTGGACGGCGTGGCATACAGTCGCGGGCTCGCGCTGACCAGTCGCACCGAGATCACCTTTCGTTTGACCGAGGACTTTCGATACTTTCACGCGGTGGCCGGAATCGACGACGCGGTTGGCGACGCCGGGCACGTGGACCTGGTGATCTCGGGCGATGGGCGAGAATTACTCAACCGGCCCGTGTCGGGGCGCGACAAGGCGTTTCCGATCGAGTTGGACATCTCGGGGATTCGACGCTTGACGATCCTGGTGGATTTCGGCGAGCAGATGGACATCGCCGACCACCTCAATCTATGCGATGCGAGGCTGATTAAATGAAGAATGGGACCGGCGTTATCGCGGCGTTCGGGCGAGCGATCGTCCCCGTCGTTCTCGGATTGCTGACCGCTATGCCGGCGGGCGCGATCGACGTTCCCCAACCGGTACTCGACGCCCAGCAGCAACGGATCGAGGTCATCCAGCAAGCCATGCAGTCTGCCGTCAGCATTTTCGCCAACGAGGGGCAGGGAGGCGGATCCGGAGTGGTCATCACGCCGTGCGGCTATGCCTTGTCCAACTTTCACGTCACCAAACCCGCGGGCGATTACATGAAGTGCAGCATGCCGGACGGCCGTCTGTACGACGCCGTGATCGTCAGCATCGATCCGACCGGCGACGTGGCGCTGATCAAACTGCTGGGCCGCGACGATTTTCCTTATGCCACGATGGGCGACAGCGATCAGGTCCGCGTCGGCGACTGGTGCTTTGCGGTGGGCAACCCGTTTCTGCTGGCGACCGATTTTCAACCTACCGTGACGTTTGGGATCGTCTCGGGAGTCAACCGCTACCAACCACCGGCGGGCACCTTGTTGGAGTATGCGGACTGCATTCAAACCGACGCATCGATCAATCCCGGCAACTCGGGCGGCCCGCTGTTCGACGCTCAGGGCAAGCTGATCGGGATCAACGGTCGCGGCTCGTTCGAAAAGCGTGGAAGGGTCAACGTGGGCGTCGGCTACGCGATCTCGATCAACCAGATCAAGAACTTTATGGGCTATTTGCACAGCGGTCGCATCGTCGACCACGCGACGCTGGGAGCGATCGTTTCCAGCGACGAGGACGGTCGCGTCATTGTGACGGACGTTCTGGAAGACAGCGACGCCTATCGTCGCGGCTTGCGATACGGTGCGGAGATCCTGGCCTTTGGCGGCAGACCGGTGACCACCGCCAACGGATTCAAGAACACGTTGGGCATCTTTCCCAGAGACTGGCGCGTGCCGCTCAGCTTTCGCCTGGACGGCCAACGGCACGACGTGTACGTTCGTTTGATGGGCGTCCATGGCCGCGAGGAACTGTTGACCAAAGCCGCCGGGGTTCCGTTGCCGATGCCCGAACCCAAACCCAAACCCGGACCGAAACAGCCTGGAGGCCCGCCCGGCGACCAACCCCGGGCTCCACAGGAAGAGATCCCCGACGTCCCGCTGCCGAAGAAGATCCGGCCCCAACCCGGCCGCATCCCGATCCCCGGACATCCGGGCCAGCGTGAAGCCGTGATCCCGGAGCACGTCCAGCCGTGGATCAAACCGCGAACCGGTTACGCGAACTACTACTTCAACGAACTGCATCGTGACCGAGTGTGGAACGCCTTTACCGCCCACGGTGCTTTCGACGAAACGGGCGAGACTTGGGCGCTTCGCGCGGCGCCTGCCGAAGGCGGCGAGGTCCGTGTCGTGCTGGGCGACCAGCAAGTCACCGGCCGTTTCACCGGTCAGATGGGCCAGGTCGACCTGACGCGTGATCTGGGCGAACAACTCGACCCGCCCGAAAGCGGCGGGTTGCTGGTCGCCCTGCACGTGTGGCAACGGATGCTTCGCCTGGGGCCTCTGCAGTTCGGCGACGTCTATTACCTGGGCACCGCACCGCTGCCCGGATACGACGGCTTGTACGATGTACTGGTCGCGGTGCATGATGTCATCGAATCGCACTTCTTCTTTGAACCGGATTCCGGTCACTTGGTCGCCATCGAAATGTTTCCCGATTCGGGAGTCGACCCGTGCGAAGTCTACTTTCACGATTACCGCGAAATCGACGGGCGGCAGTGGCCGCATGCCATGCACGTCCGCTACGGTGATCGAACGGTCATGGAATTGAACTGGGACGAGATCGATCCCGCAGCCAAGCCGGATGATGCCTCATGAACCGTACCTCCCCGATGCGAACCTTCAACGCCGCTCGATTTCCGTCAACGTCCCGGCGTCCCGGCTCGGTCTGCTGCATCCTGGCAGCGGCCGTTCTGGTCGGTGGATGGGTGACGACCACCGCACCAGCCGCCGATCCGACTTCGTTCGCAGACGTTGTCGCCGAAGTGCAACCCAAGATGGCCAAGATTTACGGCGCCGGGGGCCTGCGCGGGCTCCAGGCATATCAGAGCGGCTTTCTGATCTCGCCGGACGGTCACGTGCTGACCTCCTGGAGCTACGTGCTGGATACCGATTTGATCACCGTGACGCTGGCCGACGGGCGCCGTCTGCAAGGCCAGTTGCTGGGCGCCGATCCTCGCATCGAAATCGCGGTATTGAAAGTTCCCGTCGAGGAGGATGTGCCGTACTTCTCGCTGGACCTGGCGGAGGATCTGGAGATCGGGGATCGGGTACTGGCGTTCAGCAACCTGTTCGGCGTGGCCATGGGCGATGAACCGGCCAGTGTCCAACACGGAAACGTCGCCATGAAGACGCAACTGGCCGCGCGCCGAGGCGCCTTCGAGACACCGTACGACGGCCCGGTCTACGTCTTGGACGCCATGACCAACAATCCCGGCGCAGCGGGCGGCGCCCTGACCAATCTGCGCGGGGAACTGACGGGCATCCTGGGCAAGGAGCTGCGCAGCACGTTGAACAACACTTGGCTGAACTACGCGGTGCCCATCGATCAGATTACGGATTCCGTCGAGGCCATTCTGGCGGGACGAACCTTGCCGCGGTCGGTCGACGACCAGACCCCCAAGCCGGCACAACCCTGGACCTTGGGGTTGTTGGGCGTCCGCTTGATTCCGAACGTCCTGCCGAACACGCCGCCTTTTGTAGACGCGGTTGTCAGTGGATCGCCGGCGGCTGACGTCGGGATGCAGCCGGATGATCTGATCTTGTTCATCAATGGCCGCGTCGCGCCGTCGCGCCAGAACCTGCTGGATGAATTGTCCTTCATCGACCGAATCGATCCTCTGCACCTGACGATCCAGCGCGGAATCCAGCTCTTGGAGATCACGGTACAGCAAGCCCCTTGAAGCGAGCTTTCGTAAAGACGGAAACCGCACAATCGAGAATTTCCCATGACACATCGCCGTTGCTCGTCCTTCCCAACGCGGCCTTGGGCCGCAACCAACTTAGGTTGGGTCTCCGACCCGACCCGGTCGGGACAGAGTCCCAACCTACAGACGCCCACCGCGTGGCCGAAAACGCTGGGCAGCCTTGCCCTGCTTGTGTTGGCCGCCGCATCGAACGGGGCCGAACAAGATGTCCGACTCCAGGAACAGATCGCCATCCAGGCGGCCGTCCAGGCCGTGGCACCGTCCGTGGTCCGTGTCGATACGGTGGGCGGGTTGGAGCGGGTGGGTCAGGTGCTGGTCGGAACCGGACCGACGACCGGGCTGATCGTTTCGGAGGACGGCTACGTGATCTCCAGCGCGTTCAACTTTATCCAACAACCGACGACGATCCTGGTGACGTTGCCCAGCGGCAGCCGGGTCGCTGCGGAGATTGTCGGCCGTGACCGAGCCCGGATGCTGGTGCTGCTGAGAATCGAGACGGAGGAAGAATTGATCGTGCCGCCGATCGTCCCTCGGGACGAGATGGTCGTAGGCCAATGGACGATCGCCGTGGGCCGAACCTTCGATTCCCCTCATCCGAATCTGTCGGTCGGGTTGCTCAGCGCCCGAGACCGCATCTGGGGCAAAGCGATCCAGACCGACGCAAAGGTTTCGCCGAACAACTACGGCGGGCCCTTGATCGATATCTGGGGACGCGTGCTGGGAGTGCTGGTCCCTTTGTCGCCTCAAGGGCAGGACGAGGTGGCGGGCGCCGAGTGGTACGATTCCGGGATCGGATTCGCCGTTCCGCTGGCAGATATCTGGCCGCATCTGGACAAACTGAAACGCGGCGAGCAACTGAAGCCGGGTGTGATGGGGATCAATCTGAAAGGCACGGATCTGTACTCGCTGCCCGCCGAAGTAGCCGCCGTCCAGCCGAAATCGCCCGCCCGTGACGCCGGGCTGCAGCCGGGCGATGTCATCGTGCAGGCCGCCGGGAACGAGATCGTTCGCCAAGCCCAACTGCGACACGTGATCGGCCGGCATTACGCCGGAGATCAAGTCGCGTTGGTCGTTCGTCGAGACGATCGGGAGATCGAGTTGACGCTGGAACTGGCCGACAAGCTGGAACCCTATCAACATCCCTTCCTGGGCGTGCTGCCGATGCGAGACGCCGACCCCGAACCCGGGATCATGGTCCGGTACGTCTACTCCGGCAGCCCCGCAGCAGAAGCGGGGATCGAGGTCGGCGATCGGTTGGTAACTCTGGCCGAAACACCCGTTCCACAGATTTCGGCCGCATTGCAGGTGCTGGCCAACCATGAACCGCAAAGCGAGATCCAGGTCCGGGTGCTGCGAGCCGATCAGACGTTGGACATGCAGGTTCGTTTGAGCAGCCTTCCGATGGAAATCCCGGCGGAACTGCCCCCCGCTCATCGTTTGACGGATCGGGAGCAAGGCGAACGCCCGCCGGTCGGAAGCATCGAGATCCGCTTGCCCGAAGAGAGCAATCAGTGCTTCGCCTACGTGCCCGAAACCTATCACCCGGCGGTGCCGCATGGGGTCGTCCTCTGGCTGACCGAACCCGGAAGATGGGACCGGGACGAATTGATTCAGCGATATCGCGAGCTTTGTCGCCAGTACGATCTGATCCTGCTGGCGCCGCAACCGGAAGACCCGGCGCGATGGCAGCCCACCGAGCTCGAATTCATCCGCAAATCGCTGGACGATCTGATGTCCAATTACAACGTCGACCGCACCCGGATCGTCACCCAAGGGACTCGGGCTGGTGGCGCCATGGCTTGGCTGACCGCGATCGGTCATCGCGAGCTGATTCGAGGCGTCGTGTCGATCGATTCACCGCTTCCCGCACGCATCCAGTTCCCAGCCAACGACCCGATCGAACGCCTGGCGATCTGGATCGCCTACCCGAAAGAATCGCAACTCGCCAAACGCATCCAAACCGAAGTTCAAAGTCTGGAAGGAATGAAATACCCGGTCCAGATCCAAGAACTGGAGGGCGACGTCAACCAGCTAAGCGAAACGCAACTGTCCACCCTAGCCCGCTGGATCGACACCCTCGACCGGCTCTGACGCCCATCACGACCAGCGGCGGGCCGTCGAAGTGGACCGCTAAGCACCCGGCCCGGAGTCTTTTGTCAAATGAGTTATCCTTGCATAGGGGACGTAGTGGTGTCGGAAGCCGTTTTCGGCCAACGATTGCCCACATGAGAACCGGCTTACCCGAAAACGACTCCCGCCCCCTTTAGCACAATTCCACCAAGAAATATGGCGTATGCCGACGCTACTGGAGACCTTCGGTCGGCGGTTCCGGCGGGGTCGGAGACCCGCGCCGAACGGGGGCTGGGTTTGCTGCGACATTAAAGATCTTGGCGATTGCGGTAACGGATACTGACGCGATTCAACAACGCCTTGTCTTCTTGCGAAAGTGCCTGCATTCCCGACTGGTGCAGTCGCGAAAGAATCTCGTCCACAAGCTGCTCTTCTTCCAGCTCGGTGATTTGCCGGCGTTGCAAACGGACCTGGCGCCGTCGAGCCAACCAACGCCGCAACGGACCGGACTTCAGGTGGCCCGATTCCCGCAAATTTCGTTCCAAGGCATCCAAGTCAGCAGTCAATTCATACGCCAAAAGCGGAGGTTCCGAATCATCCGTTTCTGAGATATGTCGATGCTGCCGGGCAGCGAGGAACAGCAGGATGGCAAAGGCGATCAGCGACAGACGAATCGGCACGAAAGCTTCGTGCTCGTCAAATCGTACAGTTACCGCGACGACGGCCAGCAGACCAGCCAGGGTCTGGCCAGTCCGAACGACGATGAACGACGCTTGATCGGGACGAAGCATCGGCCATCGATCCATGATCAACGATCGCATCGCAAAGGCTGCATCCAGCGGAAAGGCCGGGATCAAGTTGATCAGCAGCAACGTCCAATTGATCCAGAACGTCAGCTTCAGCACTACTTGTGTGATCGATCCTGTCGATAAATCGACGGGGAATAGCGGATTCAATAACCCCCAAGCACTAGAGTTTATACCCCATAAAATAGCGGCGCAAACGACACAACTCAGTAGATTGGCGAACGGACCCGCCAGTTGCGCGCGGAATTCCGCTCGAGCGTTCCCGATCACCTGCACGGGAACCATGCCACCCAAAGGGCCAAGAACCACGATATTGGATCTGCCATCATGGCGTCGAGCGGCCCAGACGTGCCCTGCTTCGTGGACCAGAACACTTAGAAATAGTATCACCAGACTGACTGGGACCATCCAATCGAGTGCCGCCGAATGTTTGACAAACCACCATTTTAGGAGTATAGCGCAGGCGGCAAAGATTAGGAAGAACGCATGCAATCGCACACGAACTCCCCACCAGTGCCCCAGATTAAGGCTCCAAGCCGTTTGGTCCTGCATCAGAAATCACTGGCTCAAAAGACCATCGAAAAGAAAAAACGAAGCCCCACGCGACAATTATGCTGTCGCCTTTGACTATCATATTCAACGAAGCGTCAACAATCCAGTTCCTTTTGCCTTCCCTCCGACTCACTCGTGCTCGTCATCGTCTATTTGCAAACCAATCGGTACCCCGATACACTGAACGAATCGATCGCAATAGTCTGGTCGGTTTATGACGAATGGGGGCAGAGGCGTTTGGTCCGAAAGCACAAGAGGATAGGGATAACGTAAATGGAGTATCGTCGTCGATTCGTCGTTTTGTTGACAGCGGTTCTGCTCGGTCTAGCCCTGCCTCACCTGACGGGGCAGAGTAACGCCCAGCCTGCAAAGTCTTCTCACCAAGCAATTCTGATCTATCGAGATGCTGCCAATTTCCAGAACAATAATGCGTTCGAATTGGCCGCCGAAGAATGGGAACGGTTCTTGGAGCGTTTTCCGGATGACCCTTTGGCAGGGAAAGCACGACACTATTTGGGCGTGTGCCTGCGGCAATTGAAACAATTCGATCGTGCGGTCGACGCGTTCCAGCAGGTGATCTCCGAACATCCCGACATCGACACGATCGAGGATGCCTACCTGAACCTCGCTTGGTGCAAGTACAGCTTGGCGAAAGAGGGGGACGCGAGCCTGTACGCACAGGCCGCCGAGTCGTTTTCCACCCTGTTGAAGAAGTTCCCAGACGGAAAATACGCGGACCAGGCATCTTTCTTCCTCGGCGAATCGCATTATCACCAAGGAAATCGCAAGGAGGCGGTCGCGCATTATGCTCGGGTGGTCCAAGCCCACCCGGAGTCCGCGCTGCGAGCCGACGCGCTCTACGCTCTGGGGGGAACGTATGAAGAACTCCAGCGGTACGAGGATGCCGGTCGAGTTTATGACCGATTCTTGAAAGAATTTGAGGACAGCCCGTTGGTACCGGAAATCCGCCTGCGAAAGGCGGAAACGACGATTGGTACCGGACAATACGCCGAGGCGGTGGAAGTCCTGGAAGAACTGGCAGCTCTGCCGGATTTCGCTTTCGCGGATCAAGCGTTGTTCCGAAAAGCCTTTTCCTTGGTGCAATTGGACCGGTTGGGCGAGGCTGCTGAGTTATACGCCAAGCTGGCGACGGATTACCCCGAATCTGAATACGCGTCGGATGCGGTGCTGGCGGCCGGTCGCTGCTTTTATCGGGCTGCCCAGTTCGAGGAAGCGGCGAAATGGTTCCAGACAGCTTTGGAATCGGGTGGCGAGGTTGCTTTGGAATCGGCCCATTGGTTGAGCCGCATTGCTTTGCGAGATGGCGATCCGCAAGGGGCGCTGGAGGTGGCCGAACAAGCGCTGGAGACGGCGGGCGACAGCCCGTTTCTGGTCGATCTGAAGATGGATCAAGCGGATGCGTATTACGAACTGCCCGAGGGACAAGCGAAGGCGCTACCCATCTATCTGGCGGTGGCCAAGGATCACGCCGAGCATGATTTGGCGCCTCAGGCTCTGTACAAAGCGGCGTTCGCCGCGATGGAGCTAAAGCAGTACAAGCAGGCGAAAGACCTTGTCAACGCATTTCTGCGTGATTTTCCCGAACACAGCCTGGTGGCCGACGTGCGATTTGTGGGAGCGGAAAGCGACCGGCTGCTCGGTCGTCACGATCAGGCCGAATCGGCGTATCGCAGCCTGATTCAGGAACGCTCCGATCATGCGCAACTTGACTTCTGGACGATCCGCTTGGCGTCGACGTTGTACGTGCAGCAAAAGTATGCCGAGGTCCTTTCCACACTAGAACCCCTGATCCAGCGTCTGGAGGAACCGGAGATGCTTGCCGAGGCGCAGCATCTGATCGGGGCCAGCCAGTTTCATTCAGAAGCGTTTTCGGCAGCGATCGCATCCTTGTCGGCGGCGCTGGAAGCTTCGCCGAGATACCCATTGGCCGACGAGACGATGTTGTTGCTGGGACGTGCGCAACGAGCGGACGGTCAGAGCGCAGCGGCTGTCGAAACCCTCAAGAAGTTGATCGCCGATTTCCCGAACAGCCGCATATTGGATCAAGCCCACTTCCGCTTGGGCGAATTTGCCAGCGACGAAGACGATCTATCCACGGCAATGGCCGCTTACGAAGCGGTATTGACAAAGTGGCCCGAATCGTTGTTTGCGCCGTTCGCCCTGTCTCACAAAGCTTGGTTGCACTGGAGAAGTCGTGAGTTCGATCAGGCGATCCCATTGTTTTCGCAATTGATCGAGGATCATCCCGAACACGAGTTGACCGCCGATGCTCTCTATGGTCGAGCCATCAGCCGTCGGCAGGCAGGGCAGTTCCAAGAAGCCATCCAGGATTTGGATGCTTATTTGGAGACCGAACCCGAATTGACGGATCGGTCGAACGCTTTGTTCGAAAGAGGATTGGCCCAAGTGGCGTCCGAACAATGGCCCGAGGTTGTGTCGACGCTGCAGCAGTTGCTACAGGCCAATCCCGATTACGCGCACCGCGACAAGGTGCTCTACGAGATCGCTTGGGCGTATCGATCCATGGAGGATCAGACGCAGCAAGCCGAAGCGTTGCCCTGGTTCCGCCGTCTGGCCGAAGAAGCGCCGGACAGTCCGCTGGCAGCCGAAGCCTGGTTCCACGTGGGGGAATCGCAGTACGACCAGCAGCAGTACGAACAGGCTGCGGCGTCCTACGCGGCAGCCAAGTCCGCCGGCGCCGAAGGGGACTTGGCGGAAAAGGTCCTTTACAAGCTGGGATGGTCGCACTTCCAGCAACGCGACTACGAGCAGGCTCTGGCCGAATTCACCGAGCAGGCCGATGCCCATTCTTCCGGGGATCTTGCCGCCGATGCGGCGCTGATGAAGGCCGAATGCCTGTTCCGGCTGGAAGATTACCGCCGGGCGCTGGCGGCCTACGAAGCGCTGGAAGAGATCGAATTGTCGCCTCAATTTTCTGCCTTGGCCTTGCTGCACGGCGGCCAATCGGCTTCGCAGTTGAAGGAGTGGGAGAAGGCCGTTTCGTTCTTCGAGCGGCTGTTGAGCCGCTACGACCAATCGCCCTACGTGCCCGAGGCCCGGTACGAACTGGCCTACGCCCAACAGAATCTGGGCGACGAAAAATCCGCGATGCAGAACTTTACCCTGGCGGCCGAAGGTTCACGAGAATCGTTGGGGGCTCGCGCCCGATTCATGATCGGTGAACTGCACTTTGCCCGCCGGGATTATCGCGCGGCGATCCGGGAATTTCAGCGAGTGATGTTCGGATTCGGTGGCGACGCGGCTGCTGACGACGTCAAACCGTGGCAGGCCAAGGCGGCCTTCGAGGCGGCTCGTTGCTCGGAAGTCCAGATCCAAGATGCTGCCGCGACGGACCGCCCCGGTCTGATCGCCGACGCGCGAAGATTCTACCAGTACGTCGTCGAGAGGCACCCCGAGCACGAACTCGCTGACCAAGCGAAGTCGCGTTTGCAGGCGCTTTCCAAGTTGTAACGCCTTCCCTCCGTCCATGAGGCCTTCGGTTCATGATGCTTTCGCCATCACACCACGTGCTCCCACGAAGAATTGCCTTTTGCGGGCTGGCTGTCATCCTGACAGCCGCATTGACAAGCCTGCACGTGACCGCACCCGCTCGACTGGCTGCCCAGGACGATCCGGGTCCTTCTGCGCAGATCGTTGACGAAGGAGACTTCGACTTTCCCGCCAGCGATGAACCAACGGATCAGGACGATTCGCCAGCGACGATGGGCCAGACGTTGGAGGGCATCAATGTCTTTACCCTGATCGTCAAAGGCGGCTGGTTCATGGTGCCGATCCTGTTGATGTCGCTGCTGGTGGCGACGTTCACGATCGAGCGGTTCATCGCGTTGCGCGAGGAAAAGGTCCTACCGCGCGAGCTGATCTCGGATCTGGGTCGATTGGGCGGCCATCAGGGCGGGTTCGATCCCCGGCAGGCGTATCGGCTGTGCCAGCAGTTCCCGTCCACCGCGTCGAATGTGATCCGCGCGATGCTGCTGAAAGTCGGGCGTCCGCACGCGGAAGTCGAGCACGCGGTGGCGGAAGCCAGCGAACGCGAAGCGGAACGGATGTACGCGAACGTGCGCTGGTTGAACCTGGCCGCTGCCGTCGCGCCGCTGTTGGGGCTGATGGGGACCGTGTGGGGCATGATCCGAGCCTTTCACGATACCACGCAGTTGGCGCCCGGCCAAAACAAGGCCGATTATCTGGCCGAGGGCATTTACGTGGCGCTGGTGACCACGCTGAGCGGGTTGGCCGTGGCGATTCCCGCCGCCATCTTGGCGCACTATTTCGAAGGTCGCATCACCAACATGTTCCATCGGATCGATGAATTGCTGTTCAGTCTGTTACCTCAAGTTGAACGCTATGAAGGCCGAGTGCGGTTCAGCCACCAATCGCATGAACCCAAGGAAGGCGTTCCGCCTGTCGCCCCCCAACCCCCTCCCGCCCCCCGTCCTGCTTCGGCAGCGGCCAATTGACCGGAGACCCGTGCGACGATGGCAGTGAAATTGAAACGCGGACAAGCGCTGGGCACCCTGAGTCTGACGCCGTTGATCGACGTGGTGTTCCTGCTGCTGATCTTCTTCCTGGTCGCGACCCGTTTCGCTCAGGAAGACCGCGAATTGGATGTCGTGCTGCCGTCGGCCAGCGAGGCTCGGCCGCTGACCGTCCAGCCTCGTGAGCTGTTCGTCAATATCGACCATCAAGGCAATTTCTTCATCGACGGCAAAACCTTGAACGGCGACGAGGTCGAAGCCGTGTTGCGGCAGGCGGTGGCGAACAACCCGGTGAATCAATCGGTGATTATCCGGGCGGACAAACGCGTCCAACTGGACTACGCGGTGCTGGTGATGAACCTGTGCAACAAAGTGGGAATCTTGGACTATAAACTGACGATCGACGGCGAGACCCGCTGATATGGCGAAAACCCGACGAATCATTCGCAAGCAACAATTGCCGACCCGGCCGTCGTTCGACGACCAGCTTTGGCCGGTGCTGCTGGCGTTGTGCGTTCTGTCCGGTTTCCTGATGGGGTCCGTGCTGGTACGGCTGGAAGCGAACGATCCCCATTGGCCGATCAAGGCGGCGGCCTGGGTGGCGCTGATCGCGATCGGGACGATCGGTTTGGGAACGGCCCTATGGCGTTTGGACCACCGACGGTTCCGGCGCAGCATGCAATTGGCGATCTTGCTGGGGTTGTTCCTGCACGCCGTGTTCCTGGTGGCCACGTTGGATTGGTGGATCTTTTCGCGGTTCCAAGAGTTTGCGATGCAGCGGGATCTGGCGGACAACCGGCAACAGGTCACGGTCCCCGACTATGTCGAGATCCCTCGGCCCGAGCAACAACGTCCGGATTTCGAACGGCCCGTCCCGGTACCCACTCCCCAGCCCGAACAACCGAGCCAACCGATGGTGCGTCAGGAAGTGGACGAGCCGCAGCCGACCCCACCCGACCCCGGGTCGGTTCCTGAACCCGAAACCGATCCACGTCCTCACGAGATCCGCCGGGAACAGATCGCCGAGACGACCCCCCGGTACAGCGACCATCGATCGCAATGGAGCCGACGCACGAGCGACGTGCGACCGACGCTGCCCAGCAGCCAGGCGGTCGAGGTGCCCGATCGACCGGCTCCCGCGAGATCCGTCGAAATGCAGGCCCGCAAGAGCGCCCCGCAACGCCAGCCGACCGAGGCTGAATTGGCGGCTCGCCAGCCCGTCACCGAACCATCGGCCGAGACGCCGAGCCCGGCTGTGCAGATGTCGCGACGCGTCGACCAGCCCTCGCCGGACACGCAGGAATCGGCGACACCGACCTTCCGGCGACCGGTGGCGCAGCCGCTTACCACGCCTCGCACGGTCGTCGACCTGGCCGATCAGCCCGCCGTTTCTCGAGCCACGAGCGACCAGGAACTCCAGCCCAGCACCACCCTGGCCAGACGCCGGGCGACGGCTGCGCCCGAGCCCGCTTCGACGCGCGCCGAACCGGTCCCGGACACGGCCAGCGACGCGCCGCCGGAGCCTCGGTCGCGACAAGCACCGGCCCCGTCGCGCCCGGAGGTGGCCCAGACCCCGACCGCGATCCCCAGCCCACGGGCTCGCGTCACCCCGCGCACCGAGACGGCAGAGGCGCCTTCGATGCAAGTCGCCGAGCTTCCCGATCCGGCGCCGGCGACGACGACCGATGCCACCGATCGCAGCGGTCCGGCGGCCCAGTTGGAAGCTCGTCAGGCACCGATCGATCGCCAGCGTCCTGATGCGGAAGCGGTCGCCACAGCGCGAACGGCACCGTCGCCACCGGCCGATACTGCGGTGGATGCTGCGTCTGCCACCGCAGCGGCTCGTGCGACGCCTCGGACCGAACCGGCACCGGCGATTCAAGCCAGCGCCCCCGCCACGACGCCGCGTCGGCCGGTGACGACTTGGAGCCCCGCGGCGGAAACCTCGCCTGCTGCTTCAGACCCGCCGGCGGTGGCTGCCGCAGACAGTGGACCATCGGCCGCCGATCCGGTCCCCAGCCCAACCGAAGTGCGCCGCCAGGCACCACGTGACCCGGCGTCCACCGCAGCAGCATCCACCGACGTTGCCGGATCGCCGGCGTCGGAGAGCCGCTTCGAGCCATCCACGCAGACACCGGCAGCCACCCGCTTGCCACTCGCGCCGGAGTCGTCCGAAATCGCTCAGGCGAACATCAGCGCACCGATTCGACGCCAATCCACGTCAGCCCTACCGAGTGACACCAGCGTCCAGGCCGACATTCCCGCCAACTTGGCCGTCAGTCAGGCGCCCAGCGATCGGCCGCGACCGTCATCCGCGACCGTCGCGCGGCAGCCGTTGGACGGGCCGCAAGCTTCCCGCAGCCAGCAGCCGCTGCCATCGCAGATCGCCGCAACGACCACGCAAATCGCGCGTCCCTCACCACCTCGCTTGGAAACCAGTACCGTGCCCAGCGTCACCCCGGCGGCCGAGCCATCCGCTCGACCGGCGCGCGCGACCCTGACCACTCCACTGGCCGCATCGCCGACCGAGGTCGAGAGTCCGGCGGTCGCCACGGCGGATCGAGGCGTTGGCGATCCGGCGGCTCAACCGGCTCGCCTTGCCCTTTCCCGATCGATGACCGGCACGGCGGGCGTCGGCGCGGGCCGCAACCTGGACCGCGCTCGGCCCGCCGAAGACAGTCCTTCGATGACCGCATCCGCCTCGGCGCGACGCGCGGAACCCATGCAGGATACTCCGCAAGGCCCCGCGCTTTCGCCCGCAGCCCCGGCATTGGTCCGGCGATCGTTGGCGGGCGATTCGGCGCCCAGCGCTTCGCTGCCCGCCGACCCGATCGCGGCAGCGCCCACCACCGTGGCCGCCGATCGTACCGAGGAACTTGCGGCCAGCGCCACGGCGGTCCAACGCCGCAGTGACGCGAGGGCGGTCGAGGGTCCCACGACGGCTGACCGCGGGGCCACCGAAGTCGATTTGGGCGTGACGCAAATCGTCTCCGAAGGCCAGATCGGTCGTGCCAGCGGGGGCGGCCAGCCGCTGTTGAGCTTCGAGATCGATGCGCCGCAACTGGCTCGGTCCGAACGCGTGGGAGGCGCCCCGTTGGCCGCGTTGGCCGAACCTACCGTTGTCGACGTGCCCACGGCCCCGCCCAGTTCCGGAGGCGGCCAGCCGCCGATGCCGCAGACCGAGCTGCCACCGACCGCCGTGGTACGGGCCGATCCTGGCGGCATCCAGCCGGTCGCAGGCGGGCCGTCTCGAGCTGACGCAACAGGACCGCCCGTCGAGGTCAGCATGGCGTTGCGGGTCGCGGATGCTTCGATCGCTCGCGCCGAATTGGCCGAAGCAGCACCTGGCGACCCCACGGCCGGCGGTACCCGGGACGACGAGGAAGACGAAGAAGAACGGCGGCGACGCTTGGTTCGAGCCGCCCAGCAAACGGCTGCCGCCAGCACTCCGACGACGGTCGATCTGGCGGGACTGGCCGGCGTCGCTGGTGACGAGCCGCAACCGGAGGCGACAGCCGCCGACGTCTCGATCGCTCGGGCAGATCCGGAACGAGATGCCGAAGCTCGCGGCGGGTCGGCTGCGGTCGCCGATCCCGGCGAAGCCACGGCGTCGCCGATCGCTGAAACCAGGATCGGCCCGGCAGCAGTGGCAGAGACCATGCCAGAAGGACCGCCGATCGCCGACGTGGTCAGCGGCCCGCCACGACGCACCCCCAGCCCAACCGCTGCACCGACCACCCAGACCCGGGTTGCCGCGATTCCGACCGACGCCGCGATCGCCGATCCGGCGGCCGAACCTTTGGAGATCAGCGGCCCGGCGGCCAGTTCGCTGACCCGAACTCCGATAGACCATCGACCCGCAGGCAGCGGCGATTCCGCTTCGCCTGCCGCACCGTCGACGGACCATGCGGAACAACTGGCGGCTACCGAGATCACACGGGCCGAGGCCGTCGACGCGGCTCCGGGTCCGCCCGACATCGGCGGAGGAACTCAAGCCCCGACGCGAAGCGCCCGGGGACCGTCCATCGATGCCGATGTGCGCGCCCAAACACTGCAGATCGCCGGGATGCCCGAATCCGGCGGCCTGCCGGACGGTTCGGCGATGGCCGCTCAGGGCCTGCAAGCCCGGCGCTTGGCGGGCGGGGCCAACCTGCCGCCGACTTTGGGGCCGCCAGGTGCGACCGCTGATCCTGCGGTACACGACGCCGAATCGATCGCGGCCGTCGGCGCCAGGCTCGGGGCGCGCTCCGCCTCGCCCAGCACCGAAGATGGACCGACCATCGACTTGGAAGCACCAACCAGCTTGCCATTCGAACGCTCCGGCCCCGACAGCTTACCGCATTCGTCCACCGCTGCAAGTTCCATCGATCTTCCCGCACCAACCACCGATGAAGCCGTTTTGGCAGCCAACGTGGATCATTCGCTGCATGGCTTGGCCGAGGATCTGGCCGTGTCCCGAGAATTCGTCAACGCCGGTTTGACCGTGGATCGCGATGCTCCGGCTGGTCCCGGTGGACTTGGGAGGGAACCTGCCCCCGACACAGGCTTGAACCATCGCCGAGCCGCGACCGACAGCGTCCAGGTTCACATTTCTACGGCGCGCTTCGTGCGTCAACAGCCGGGCGGTCGGCCCGATCTGAGCACGGCGGCCATCGTGGCCACCGAACCATTCCAGCGACGCATGGATCGCGTCCCGGGCGAAGGCAGCTACGGTGATCGAGGGGCACCGCCACCCAGGACGGAAGAGGCGATCGAGCTGGGATTGGCGTACCTGAGTCGAGTCCAACTGGAGGACGGCAGTTGGAGCCTGCAAAGCCGCGGAGAATCGGCGGTGCTGGTCGCCGATACGGCAGCTACCGGACTGGCCCTGTTGGCCTTTCAAGGCGCCGGTTACACGCATCGCCAACACCAGTACGCTGACACGGTCCATGCCGGGATCCAGTACTTGATCCGCAACCAAAGGCCCGATGGAGATCTGTTTCTGCCGTTGGACGACGAATCCAATCGCAGCGTCTGGATCTACAGCCACAGCATCGCCGCCTTGGCGTTGACCGAAGCCTACGGGATGACGCAGGATCCGGCGCTGCGGGAACCGGCTCAGAATGCCCTTGATTTCCTGGTGGACAGCCAGCATCCCGAGCGCGGCGGTTGGCGCTACTCGCCGCAATTCGGCAGCGACACCTCCGTCACGGGTTGGGCCATGATGGCTCTCAAGAGCGGCGAACTGGCGAACCTCGATGTACCGCAGGAAGCCTACGATCGCATTCGCGGCTGGTTGGACAAATCTCAAGCCAGCTCGGCCGATCCCCATCTGTACGTGTACAATCCCCTCGCGCCCGATACACCGGAACAGCGGCACGGCCGGCGTCCCAGTACGACCATGACGTCGGTCGGGTTGCTGATGCGTTTGTACCTGGGCTGGCACCGCGATCACGAAAACATGATCCGGGGCGCCGAATACCTGGGCGAAAACCTGCCTCAATTGGGCACCGCGCGCAATCCGGAACGAGACACCTATTACTGGTACTACGGCACGCAGGTCATGTTCCACATGGGCGGCGACTATTGGCAGGCTTGGAATGGCAAGCTGCACCCGCTGTTGGTCAACCACCAGATCCGCCAAGGTCCGCTGGCCGGTAGCTGGGATCCCCGGCGTCCCGTCCCCGATCGCTGGGCGCCTCACGCAGGCCGATTGTACGTGACGACGATGAATCTGTTGTCTTTGGAGGTCTACTACCGATACTTACCTCTATACGAAGACACCGCACGTTGATCGTCGCTCGCCAGAAGGGAAGAGCCCGGAGTTCGCCCATGTCCGAATCGGAGAAATTAGGACCTCTTGACGTGAGCGAACCCCCCGCTGCGGACCCACCCAGGTTATCTGGCCCGGAATCGCCATTGCCGGCGCCGACGATCACCGTTCTGGACATCGACGAAGATGCATTGCCGATGCGATTCGGACGTTTCGAATTGCAACAGATCGTGGGACGCGGCGGATTCGGCACAGTGTTTCGGGCCTACGATACGCAATTGGACCGGCACGTGGCGTTGAAGATCCATCGTCGCGGCATCTTGGAAACCGAAGAGCAGGTCGCTCGGTTCCTGCGCGAGGCGCGATCGGGCGGAAAGCTGAATCATCCGAACATCTGCCCTGTCCACGACGTGGGCCAATTGCATGGCAACCACTACATCGTCATGGGGTTCATCGATGGGGTACCCCTGTCCAAACTGTTCAGCACCCAACATCCGATGCCCCCGAAGACGGCTGCGAGCATCCTCTTGAAACTGACGGCGGCGTTGAGCGAAGCACACGAGCAGGGAATTATCCATCGGGACCTGAAACCGTCGAATATCATGATGGACCAGAAGCGGAACGAACCGATCATCCTGGATTTCGGGCTGGCGCGCAGCTACGTGGTCGAGACGGATCAGACGCAGACGGGCCAGGTGGTCGGGACGCCGGCGTACATGAGCCCCGAACAGGCTCGAGGCCCCACGGCCGCCGTGGGGCCCTCGACCGATATCTACAGCCTGGGCGTGATCCTTTACGAGTTGATCACGGGCCGCCCGCCCTTTGTCGGTTCGTTAGCCGAGATCTTCGCGCAAATCCTGACCGCTCAACCGTCGCCTCCTGCCAAGCATCGCCCCGAATTGGATGCGGCCATTTCGGCGATCAGTCTGAAGGCGATGGCCAAGGATCCCACGCAGCGTTTCACGTCGATGCAGGATTTCGGTCAGGTATTGCAGGCCTATTTACGAGTCGGACCGGGCGGCGTACCCAGCGAATCCGGACGCCTTGTGGTGTCGACCGGCAAGCCCAGCCCGCCGCGTTCTGCCGTACCCTTAACCGCCTCGCCGGCGCGATCGACCCCCGGTTCGGACAAGATCGAATTCGCCTGCCCGAAATGCAAGTTGCCCGTCCGCACCCCGGCGTCCACCGCAGGCAAGAAGGGCAAATGCCCGAACTGCCACGCCATCGTGCAGATCCCCAAGCAAACGTCCACCGCAGCGAAGACGGAACCGAGTCGCTCGGGCGAAGCCGTTCACGATGCTCGACCGATCGAATTCGCCTGTTCGCATTGCGGGCAACCCGTCCGCACCCCGCCCGGCACAGCGGGCAAGAAGGGACGATGCCCCCACTGCAACCGGATCGTGAAGATCCCCCACGGAAAATAATGCCTGACAAAGCCTAATCGGTGGTCAGCTTTACATTTCGGAACAGGAACGGATTATCGCTCAACCGCAACGCTTTGCCGCTGGCGGTGGTGACGTTCTTGAGAATGACTTCCTTGGTGATGACGTACGGGAATTCTTCCACGTAAGAATCGTCGGTCATGCGTGGATTGAAGTTTGCAAAAATGGCGGGGCCTTCGTAGTTCGCCGGATGGTTCGAATCGTCGATGTGCAAGGTGTCGATGGTGATGCGTTCCGGCATGTAACAGGTGTAGCCGAAATCGTGCTGGCCCGAATACGAGCCGCCGATCAGATTGGCTCGGACCGGTCTGCCGCCGGCAGGCACGAAAACACAGTCGCGGATCACCACTTCTCCCTGCCACGTACTGCCGTAATCGGAGCGCAGATTGATCAGGGTCCTGCCGTAGATGGTGGAGTTTTCCACGGTGAACGTCCCGGTGCCGATCGCGTTGATGCCTTGATGACCCAGCGTCGAGTTGCGGATGGTCGCGTTGGCAACGCCCATGTGGGCATCGAAACGGGAAAAGGTGCAATTGTCGTAAACAAGATTCTTGCAGTAATTGGATCCCATGATTCCCCAATACGTGCGATCCATGATGTCATTGGTCTGGCTGCAGTTCACAAAGGAAACGTACAGCGCCCGGTTGAGCGAGATGTCGTAGCTGCCCATCGACACGGGAACGCCCGCCGAACCGATCGTCCGGTACGTTTTCCGGCCGGTCAAGACGGTGTTTTGCACCGTCACGTGGGCACAGTTGGCGACATTGATGAAACCGCTGTAGGGCGCCCCTTGGTCCCCTTCGTCGATGACGTAGTGTTCCAGCCCATCCACCACAACGTGCGAGCGTCGAATCGCGATGCCCCGGCTGTAGTAGGTGTATCTCGATTCGGCCGCATTGGCGATGGTGGTGAAACGTCCTCCGGAAATGGTCAGCGTCGTGTCGTCCATGGGATGAGCGGTGAGGGCCGTAATCCGGTCGAAATCCCAGATGATCGGAGCGTCCATGTCGACCGAACCGTCTTTGTCGACGATGAAGACGTCCGTCTGCGGAGAGCCCTGGTTTTGGTTCGGCCCGAAACGAATGTAGCGTCGTACGTGGGAATTCGTGGCGATTACCAGGCAGGCGCTCGGCAGCGAGACATCGATCTTCTCCTGGTTCTTCTTCAGGGGCGTGATTCCTTTGAGTCGGAACGGTTCGTGCCGGGAACTCACCAGGAAGACGTGAGCGCGCCGGTCCTGTACGTCGGTGTCGTCGATGATAAAGGCGGCCGTACCGAAATCCGTGTCGGTCTGGATGACGGCGGTACGATTCCTTCCGCCGATGTAGTAGGTGGCGTCGTCGTCGGCTTTCACAGGCAACCCGTGCTCGTTGGCGTGCGCATGGGCTTTCACGATCGCGTCGATATCATCGGTTTGCCCGTCGCCCTTGGCGCCGAAGTCACTGTAGCGAACCACTTCCTTCTCGGGTGACGCGGCGCTTGCCAAGTGGTTTGGTTCGCAAACACTCATCGCCAAGGTTACCAGGGTGATACCGAACCCGACTGCTATCACACCGTATCGTGGTCCGGAAAGACATCGTCGAATTTTGTTGGTGGGGATTCTCGCAAACATGTTCGTCTTCTCCTGGGGGGGATTGGTGGGGAGGATACTTAGGCTCTGGTCTTTGAAGTTGCGAGTTATTCTGGCAAGGTGGGCTGACTGGGCGGCATAAAAGACGGGACTCCTCCCCGGCGGATTGTAAGGCCAATGACTGGCCTGGTTGTCACCAACCGAGATTGGAGTCGCACGATGTTCATTATGCAGGATGCGTCGCCGAAAATCAAGAAGGTCCCTCACGTCCGCCGGATTAAGCACGACAACCTGTTTGCAGTGTCGATCCGGGCGTGTTAGATTAGGGGCGGTTGCGGATCAGCGGCTGGGCTCGCGCCGGCCCGGGTCTGTGGGAAATGCTCGATCGGATTGTTCCAAAGCGAGGAGGAACGGTTGTGAGTTCGACAGTCAATCGACGAGACTTTTTGCGAGCCGGCATTATCACCGGCTCGGCAGCGATGCTGACGCCATGGATTCTTCCTGCGTCGGCGCGCGGCGCTAATGACCGTATCGTCTTGGGTGGAATCGGCGTGGGCAACATGGGCAGCGGACTGGTGCGTTCGTTCTCCCGCTCGTGCGATATCGCCGCCATCTCGGACATCTACCTGCCTCGAGCGCAACAAGTCGCCGAGTCGGTCGGTGCGAAAAGGATCTACCAAGACTATCGCCAATTGCTGGACCAGAAGGACATCGACGCGGTGATCATCGCCACCCCACACGGCTGGCATGCGTTGAACTGTATCCACGCGGCCCAGGCTGGCAAAGACATCTACTGCGAAAAGCCGCTGACCTACTCGATCCTGGAAGGCCGTCGCGTTGTGCAAGCCGTTCGCAAGTACGACCGCGTGTTGCAGACGGGCAGCCAGCAGCGATCCGGTTCGCGCGAGTACAACGGCTGTATGCACGTCCGCAACGGAGCCATCGGCAAGCTGACACACGTATTCGCCTCGAACTACCACAGCCCCATGGAACCCGTGTGGCCTGAAGAGGAGATCCCCGAGGGCCTGGATTGGGATCGTTGGTGCGGGCCGGCCGAGCCGCCGCCCTTCAACTTTGTCATCTGGGACAACCGCAGCAACCCCAGTTGGGTTTCCATACGACCGTTTTCGGGCGGCGAAGTCACCGACTGGGGCAGCCACGGGCTCGACATGGCTCAATGGGGATTGGGGATGGACGACAGCGGCCCCGAGGAGGTGTGGACCGAGGGCGAGCCGTTCACGCCGCTGGACAGTACCCCCGAGGCGCCCGGTGGTCGGCATCGCGGCGTCAATGCTCCGCAAGTCTACATGAAGTACCCGGGTGACATCGAGATGCAGTTGAGCGGAGGGCCCGGCAACAGCGGCGTGCGATTTGTCGGAGAGAAAGGCAGCATCACCGTCACGCGAGGCCGCTTCCAATCCGATCCGGCCGAGCTGGCCGACCAGCCGCTGAGCGATCCCGAAGTCCAACTGTATCGCAGCACGAACCATCACAACGACTGGCTGCAGTGCATCAAAGAGCGCCGCGATCCGGTAGCCGACGTCGAGATCGGTCATCGATCCGCCACGGTCTGCCACCTGATGAACATCGCCCGCTGGGTGAGTCAACTGACGGGTGAAACCGGCCAGCGTTTGAAGTGGGACGCCGTCAACGAGCGGTTCACCAACAGCCCGGAAGCCAATCTATTCCTCGATCGGCCCCGGCGCAAGGGTTACGAGCTGCCCGACCCGGTGTAACGCTGGAATCGGCCGAGCATCATGCCCGATCGGCGTGCGCTCCCGTGAGGCCCGGCCGCCGGATGGAACAACAGGCGTCGGCGTACTGGCAGACCTCGCATACGTCGGCGTGCCCCTGTGATCGTTCCAGGCAGCGAGCGATCCGCTGCTGCATGATTTCGGCCATCAGTGGATGCAGGCCCAACGGGGCAGTGACCAAGAAAGGAATGCCGGGGTGCTTCTCCGCGGCTTGACCAGCCAACGCGGGAATGTCTTCGCTCCAATGCTTTCCAGGAAGCAGAAAATAAGGGTGCAAGACCACCATTTCCGCGCCGCGAGCGACACATCGATCGAAAGCGGCCGAAATCGACGGTTCGGCCAGCTCCATATGAGCTGGCTCGACGATCGAATAACCACTGCGCTGCTGGAACATCTGCACCACGTCCAGCAACATCTGGTTGCTTTCGGCGCGACGCGACCCGTGGTCGACCACGATCACGCCGATTCGGTCAGGCGTCGGCAAATGCACGTCACGTCTCTTTCCGGTTCTACGTAGAACCTGCTAACAGGCCAACACAAACTGAACACGCCACACCCGACCTCGTTGCTTTCAAGCGGAATTACTCGGCCAAACCACCAAACAGGGGCGTGGAAAGGTAGCGTTCTCCCAGGCTGCACATGACGGTTACGATTCGTTTGCCCTTGAATTCCGGTCGAGCTGCGACTTGAGCCGCTGCCCACATATTGGCGCCGCTGCTGATCCCGGCCACGATGCCTTCGTAGGTCGCCAAGCGTTTTCCCCACTCGAATGCGTCCTCGTCTTCGACGTGGATCACGTCATCTACGATCGACATGTCCAGGTTCTTCGGCACAAACCCCGCACCGATTCCTTGGACACGATGCTTGCCGGGTTGGCCGCCTGAGATCACGGGCGAAGTCTTCGGCTCGACCGCAATCGCCTTGAAATTGGGGTTTCGCGGCTTGATGTATCGCCCCACCCCTGTGATGGTTCCTCCCGTACCAACACCGGCCACAATGGCATCGATGTTGCCACCCGAGTCCTCCCAGATTTCCGGCCCGGTCGTGAGTTCGTGGATCTGCGGATTCGCCGGATTTTCGAATTGTTGAGGCATCCAGGCATTCCCTTCACGTTCGACCAGATCATACGCCTTGGCGATGGCGCCCTTCATCCCATCGGCTGCCGGCGTCAACACCAGATGAGCCCCCATGGCTCGCAGCAGCATCCGCCTTTCGACGGACATCGATTCGGGCATCGTCAGGGTCAAACGATACTGTTTCGCCGCGCAAACGAAGGCCAAAGCAATCCCGGTGTTGCCGCTGGTCGGTTCGATGATATGCGTTTCCGGGTTGATCGTTCCGTCGCGCTCGGCCGCTTCGATCATCGCCCCACCGATCCGGTCTTTCACGCTGTTCAACGGGTTGAAAAACTCGCACTTGGCGAATACGGTCGCATGATCTTCGGGAACCAGTCGGTTGATACGGACCATCGGCGTCTCGCCGATCGTCAAAGCAACATTGTCGAATGTTTTTCCACGCGGCATTATCGATTATCTCCAAGAAAGTAAAGGGACTGCCAGATCGCACGGCCAAACCCTGGTGTCGTAAGCACCCGGGTGCTTATCGGTCACGGATAAAACCTTTGCAATCATACCATGCTCGAAGGTACCGTCTCAACAGCCCATGCGGAACGGCTTTCTCGCTTGCGCCGACTGACATTGACCCGGCTGGTAGTTTCACTAGAATACGTCGCTTTGAGCGTCACCCATTGAGAATAAACCGATCCCCCTTCAGTGACTGCGGTCGAACATCGGAGACTCATGTCGCAGCCTTCACCAGCCAACCCCAAACCTGACCAGCCGGGAGTTCACGAATCGGCGCGACGCGATAAATTGCGCAAGATCATCCGAATGGGAATCGATCCCTGGGGAAGCCGTTTCGATCAACGCACTCACATTGGGGATATCCGGGCTCGGGCTGGTGAGATCAAGTTTCGCAGTGAGGCGGGCCAGTACCTGGAAATTCCCGACGTCGATGGCCAGCCGGATCTGGACTTTCGCCAGTGGCTCCAGCAGCAAGGCCCAGGTCAATTAGAGGGGCCTGCAGTCCGTGCGGCGGGACGGATCGTGCTGCAGCGCAAGGCGGGCAAGCTGCGTTTTGTCGATATCCAGGACTGGACGGGCAAAATTCAATTGTTCATCGGCAAACAGCAGGTGGGTGACGCCGACTTCGAACTTGCGGAAAACTTCGACTTGGGTGACATCGTCGGTGTCGACGGCCAACTGTGGCGGACGAAGACGGGCGAACTGACCATTCTGGCGGAGAAGCTGCATTTCTTTTGCAAATCGATCGAGCCGCCCCCGGAAAAGCATCACGGATTACAAGACCCCGAGTTGCGTCAGCGCATGCGTTATTTGGACTTGACCTATTCCGACGGGGTTCTCCAGCGATTCTTGCAGCGGACAAGGATCGTCCAGTCGATCCGGCAAACCTTGGCTCAGGCGGGATTTTGCGAAATCGAGGGGCCGACGTTGCACACGATTGCCGGAGGTGCGGCCGCTCGACCTTTTCTGACGCATCACAATGCCCTGGACATGCCGCTGTTCATGCGGATCGCCCTGGAACTGCATCTGAAGCGATTGCTGGTCGGCGGCATCGAGCGGGTGTACGAGCTGGGTCGAGTGTACCGCAACGAAGGCATCAGCCCGCGACACAATCCGGAATTCACCATGCTGGAGGTCTATCAGGCGTTTGGAAACTACGAAACGATGATGGACTTGACCGAACGGATCATCACCGACGCCATCGATGCGATCGGCGGCGGCTATCAACTGCCCTACGGGGACCAGCAGATCGACTTTACCCCACCGTTCGCCCGCAAAACGTACGACCAGCTTTTTCAGGAATCGACGGGCGTCGCACCCGACGATCACGTGGGCGTCCGGGAGTATGCGCAACGGTTGGGATTGGAAATCGCCAATCGACACCCGGATGTGATCAAGAACGAGGTGTTCGAGCATCAGGTCGAGGACCGTTTGCAAGGGCCCGTCTTCGTCATCGATTATCCGGCCAGCATCTGTCCGCTGACCAAGCGAAAGGCGGATCAGCCGCAGATCGCCGAGCGTTTCGAGTTGTTCATCCATGGCATGGAGATCGCGAACGCCTACACGGAGCTGAACGACCCGGATTTGCAGGAGGAGTTGTTCAAGACGCAATTGGACGGAATGCCCGAAGAGGACTCGATGGCTCGCATGGACCACGACTTCATCCGCGCCTTGCGGCACGGAATGCCGCCTGCGGGAGGCCTGGGGATCGGGATCGATCGGCTGGTGATGCTGTTGACCAATTCGCCGACGATCCGGGACGTGATCCTGTTCCCCTTGATGCGTCCGGAGAGCAGTTCCGCGAAAAGTTGAGCTGACGTGCCCGAGGATGACGGCCCGTCGTTGGAAATTTTGGAAAACCGAACGAACCTCTGCCAAAGGATTGGCCATGTTCAAACTGATTCTCTCGTGGCGATACCTCCGTACTCGCTACATCGCTTTGGCGTCGATCATCAGTGTGACGCTGGGCGTGGCCACGTTGATCGTGGTCAACAGCGTCATGGCCGGCTTCAGCCTGGAGATGCACCGCCGTCTGCACGGCATCCTGTCCGACTTGATTTTCGAGAGCGTCAGTCTGGGCGGATTGCCGGACGCCCAGTGGCATAAGGACGAGATCGGCAAAGTCCTGGGAGACGATCTGGTCGGGATCACTGCCACGGTCCAGGTTCCGGCGATGCTCAGTTTTCAGGTGCGTGGGCAGTGGATCACTCGACAGGTGAATCTGATCGGGATCGACCAGGAAACGTACGCCGACGTCGGCGACTTCAGCCAGTATCTGCTGCACCCCGAAAACCGCCGGGCACTGAGTTTTCTGCTGCGCGAAAACGGTTACGACGAACGGCTTCCCGAATCCGGCTGGGAGCACCGGCGATTGAGAGTCGAATACCAACGGGCGTTCGAAGACCAATTGCGGCAGATCGAGACCAGCCGTCAGGCTGCTAGGGGCGAACCGCTGCCTGCGGATTTGGCGGGGATGTTTCCCCCCAGCGATCCGTACAGCTCGATCCCGGCCGATCCCTACTCGACCACCCACGGCGAACCACAGCAAGCGGAGCGTTTCGACGAGGCGAAAGAGCAGTTCACGGGGGTCATCCTGGGCTTGATGATCGCCAGCGTCCGGCACCGCGACCCGGACGGCCAGGTGCGTGACCATTTCCTCTGCCGACCGGGTGACGACGTCAACCTGACCTTTCCCACGTCCCCACCGTCCGGGCATGCTCCGACGGCGCAGAGCGCACGGTTCACCGTGGTGGATCTGTACGAAAGCAAGATGAGCGAATACGACAGCACGTTCGCTTTCGTGCCGATCGAGGAATTGCAGCGATTGCGAGGCATGATCGATCCGGAAACCGGCGTGACCAGCGCCACGTCTCTGTTGATCCGTTTACGGCCGGGCACCAATCTGGCTCAGGCTCGTGACCGGCTGATGGATCGTTTCCCGGCCGATCAATACGCCTATCGGATTCAGACGTGGCGAGACATGCAGGGTCCCCTGTTGGCCGCCGTACAAATGGAGACGACGATCTTGAACATCCTGCTGTTCTTGATCATCGCGGTCGCCGGATTCGGCATCCTGGCCACCTTTTTCATGATCGTCGTGGAAAAGACGCGGGATATCGGCGTATTGAAAGCCCTGGGCGCTCCCAGCAGCGGCGTGATGAGCATCTTCCTGAGCTACGGGTTTTCGCTGGGCACCGTCGGTTCGGGCGTAGGGATGGTGCTGGGACTGCTGTTTGTGCACTACATCAACGAAATCGCGGCCGGTCTGGAATGGTTGACGGGCCGTGAGGTATTTGATCCCACGGTCTATTATTTCCAGGAAATTCCCACAGAGATCGAACCACAGATGGTCGTGCTGGTGTTGATCGGGGCCACGGCCATCGCGGTGTTGGCCAGTGTGCTGCCCGCGCTGCGAGCGGCCCGTTTGCATCCGGTCGAAGCCTTGCGCTACGAATGAACGTCCAATCAGGGACAAGGAAAATCTGATGACACATTCTGTCTTGAGCCCGCAATCCCATCCTTCGCGCAGCGCGTCGCGGCGGCATTTGCTGCACAGTCTGCAAGCGGTCGACGCGATCGAACGTTCGGAACAACCAGCCGTTGCCGTCGAACACGATCCGAACGCTGCCTTGATCAGCGCGACGGGCGTGTACAAGAGCTACCGCAAAGGCAAGCTGATCATCCCCGTGTTGAAAGGGGTCGACTTTGCGATCCAACCAGGCGAGTTCGTGGCCATCGTCGGGCAGAGCGGTTCAGGAAAAAGCACCTTGTTGCACCTGCTGGGTACCCTGGACGAGGCGGATGCCGGCGAAATTCACTTTGAAGGAAATCGCATCGACAACCTGCCCTCGAAGGCAAAAGACGTCCTGCGCAACAAATACTTCGGCATGATCTTCCAGTTCTACCACCTTCTACCAGAGTTATCTACCCTGGAGAATGTGCTGGTTCCCAGCATGATTGGCCAGGGGATCCTTGGTTATTGGTGGAGTCGACACCATCACGTTCGTCGAGCGACGGAGTTACTGGAAATGGTCGGTCTGGGGCATCGATTGACCCATAAGCCTAAGGAGCTTTCGGGCGGCGAGATGCAGCGGGCCGCGATCGCTCGGGCTTTGGTCTCCGCGCCTCAGTTGCTGCTGGCGGACGAACCGACGGGCAATCTGGATCGGCAATCGGGTACCGAGGTCATGCGGATGTTACGCTGCTTGAACCGCGAACAAAACCTGACTATCATCATGGTCACGCACGACAGCACCATCGCGGGCATGGCCGATCGAACGGTTCGTCTGGTGGAAGGGCTGGTCGAGCGTGTCGGTTGAATCGGCACCCCCCCAATACCATCAGAAATAACTATGTCGGTCAAGGTCTATATCAACGGACGCCTGTACGACAAGCAGGACGCCAAGATCAGTGTTTACGACCACGGTCTTCTGTACGGGGACGGCGTGTTCGAGGGAATGCGGATCTATGGTGGCAAAGTCTTCCGCTTGCAGGATCATCTGGAACGGTTGTGGCATTCGGCCAAAGCGATCTGGTTGGAAATCCCCATGTCCATGAAAGATATGGCCGGCGCCGTCGACCGGACGGTGAAGGCGAACGAATTGGCCGACGGATACGTGCGGCTGATCGTCACCCGCGGTGCGGGAACCTTGGGACTCGATCCTCACTGGACCAGCGATCCGCAGGTGATCATCATCGCGGACTTGATCAGCCTGTACCCGCAAGAGTATTACGAAAAGGGCTTGGAGATCATCACGGTCAGCACGATTCGCAACCACCCCGCGGCGCTCAGCCCGCGCATCAAGTCATTGAACTATCTGAATAACATCCTGGCCAAGATCGAGGGTTTGCAGGCCGGGTGTGTCGAGGCTCTGATGCTGAACCAACGTGGAGAGGTGGCCGAGTGCACGGGGGATAACATCTTTTTGGTCACTCGCGGTCAGCTTCTGACTCCGCCCATCGACGCGGGAATCCTGGAAGGCATCACGCGAGCCGTTGTCATCGAATTGGCGGAGGAGGCTGGAATCGAGGTTCGCGAGATCGCGTTGACCAAACATGACGTGTACATCGCCGACGAGTGCTTTCTGACCGGCAGCGCGGCCGAACTGGTGCCGGTCGTCAAGGTGGACAGCCGTCGGATTGGCGACGGCCGCCCCGGCCCGATCACCCAACAATTACTGGATCGCTTCCATGAGCTGACCCGCCAGTAGCCTGCCCCGTTTCTGTTTCCATCAATGATTGTTCACCATGAATCGACAATTCGTCATCCTGACCGAGGGCCAAACCAATCCGATCCGCGCGAAGACGGCATCGTGTGTCATCCGCTATTGCCCCGACGAGGTCGTTGCGCTGTTGGACGCCGGACACGCCGGCAAGACCAGCCGCGATCTGCTGGCGGTGGGCGACGTTCCGATCATCGGTCGTCTGTCCGAAGCCCCCGAGGCTCGCACGTTGCTGATCGGCATCGCCAATCCGGGAGGGCTTCTGCCCGAGGCTTGGCGAGCGATCATCGTCCAGGCGATCGAGCGCGGCATGGACGTGGTGTCGGGCATGCATGACTTCCTGGCCGACGATCCCGAACTGGCCGCGCTGGCCAGCCGCCATCAAGTTCGCTTGATCGACGTTCGCAACCAGCGTCTGCAGCGGATCGCCCGCGCCGAGGGGTTCAACGAGAAGTGTCTCAGGATTCACACGGTGGGGCACGATTGCAGTTGCGGCAAGATGGTCGTCAGCGTCGAATTGGCCAAGGCATTGCAGGCCGGCGGTTGCGATGCGAAATTCGGGGCGACCGGCCAGACGGGCATCGTGGTCGAAGGCGACGGATACCCGATCGACTGTATGGTGGCCGACTTTATCAGCGGCGCGTCAGAGCAACTGGTCTTGGACCACCAGCATCACGAAGTCCTGGTTGTCGAGGGCCAGGGCAGCCTGTTTCATCCGTCGTATTCCGGCGTCACGCTGGGCCTGCTTCACGGTTGCCAGCCGCACGGCATGATCCTGTGCTACGAGATCGGCCGCACCAGCCCGCTGGGCCTGCCGCACATCACGCTGCCGCCGCTGTCCACCATCCGCCGATTCTACGAGATCGCCGCTGCCATCCGCCGCCCCTGTCCGGTGATCGGCGTGGCGATGAACAGCCGTTTGGTGAGCGAAGAGACGGCCGAGATGGAGCGGAGAGAGATCAGCCGTTCGTTCGGCCTGCCGGTTTGCGACGTATTTCGCCACGGCGCCGAGCCGCTGGCCCAGGCCGTGCTGGCCTTGAAAGCCGCACGGGAGAAACAGTTCGCGTGATCCCATCATGAAACTGAAACTGCACACCTTCGATCTGCCGCTCCGCCACGTGTTCACGATCGCCCGCGAATCGATCGCCGTCCAACGCACCTTGATCGTCGAATTGGAAGAAGAAGGCGTCAGCGGCTATGGGGAAGCGACGACCAACGCCTATTACGGGGCGACGATCCGGACGATGACCGACGCGTTGGTTTCGGTCGAAGACGAATTGCTGCGGCGTGACATCGACGACCCGGCCCAACTATGGGACGATCTGTACCCTGCGTTGCACGAGCATCCGTTCGCACAATGTGCGCTGGACCAGGCGGCTCATGACCTGTGGGGCAAGCGGCTCGGCCAACCCGTGTACCAGTTGTGGGGCCTGAGCCTCCATCAACTGCCCGTCTCGAACTATACGATCGGCATCGACACCATCGAGACGATGGTCCGCAAGATGCAGGAGTTTCCCGATTGGCCGATCTATAAAATCAAGCTGGGAACCGACCACGATCTGGAGATCGTCCGCCAGTTGCGCCAGCATACGAACGCCGTGTTTCGAGTCGATGCGAATTGCGGCTGGACTGCCGAGCAAACGTTGGAGAACGCGCAAGCGTTGAAAGAGTGGAACGTGGAATTCATCGAGCAGCCGCTGCCCGCCGAGTGCTGGGAAGACATGCGCCGCGTGCATGATCGGTGTGTCCTGCCGGTGATCGCCGACGAGAGCTGCATCATCCCGGCGGACGTGGACCGCTGTGTCAACCATTTTCACGGCATCAACATCAAGCTGTCCAAGTGCGGCGGCCTCACCCCGGCCCGCCGCATGATCCAGCGGGCTCGCGAGTTGCAAATGCGAGTGATGGTGGGGTGCATGACCGAGTCGACCGTCGGCATCTCGGCCATCGCCCAACTCTTGCCCTTGCTGGACTACGTGGACATGGACGGCGCTTTGCTGCTGGCACAGGATATCGCCACGGGCGTCCGCGTCGAACAGGGCCGCTGCATCTATCCCTCAACGCCCGGTCACGGTGTCCAGTTCCCGTAAGCGGCAAGGCGCTAGCCGCCGGTCGGTGTCCAGATCCTGTGAGCGGCAAGGCGCTAGCCGCCGGTCGGTGTCCAGATCCTGTGAGCGGCAAGGCGCTAGCCGCCGGTCGGTGTCCAGATCCTGTGAGCGGCAAGGCGCTAGCCGCCGGTCGGTCGCGTCGAAGACCGTCGCCCGTGGACTTGGTCTTCGAGACGCTGCATTCGGCGGAGTGCAGGATTTCCACGCGCTGGCAAACGCGACTACTTCTCGCCTTCCGTCATCGTACCGATTGGCCGGTCGTGAACGTGTACAGGAAGATTCCGGCAGCCACGCTGGCGTTCAAGGAATCCACGCCCGGTTCCATGGCGATGGTCACTCGCCGGTCGCACAATTCGATCCAGGATGCATCCAGCCCCCAGCCTTCACTGCCGAACAACAGCGCGGCCCGCTCGGGAATTTCAAGGCTACCGAGCGATTCGGCGGTGGCATCCAGTACGGTCGCGACCAATCGCACGCGATGCTGCTGGCGCAAGCGGATCAGCTCGCTCCGCAGATCCTGCGGCGCCAGCACGGGAACGCGAAAATTGGCGCCCATCGATGTCCTTGCCACTCGTCGCGAAAACGGATCGGCACAATCCGGCCCCAGCAAGACGGCCTTGACCCCCAACGCTGCGCTGGTCCGCAGGATTCCGCCCACGTTCTCCGGATCCTGGATACCGATGCAGACCGCCAAGGTCATCCGAGCATCGGCGAAAATCGTCGAGTGGCTGGCATCCGCCCAAGCGGGGCGATGGCCACACGCCAGCACGCCCCGGTGGAAATGGAAACCGGCCAACCGATGGATCTCGTCCCGCTTCAGTACGTATATCGGGATCGAATCGCTCATCTGCTCCGACAGCCGATCGACAAAACGCGGCTCGCAAACCACGGAAGCCACCCGCAACGGACTCGCCAACAAACGCTCGGTCACCAGCAGGCCTTCGACCACGAACCACGATCGAAACCGTGGATCCTGCAGGGCCTTCAAATCACGATAAACGTCCAGGCGTGGATCGTCCAGGCGATCGATAACGATAGGCGGCATAGCGGATCCTGCTGCTCGGGCTGGCTGACGTTGGTCGACCATCATAGTCGGGAACGACCTCGCGTCAAACTCGGGCAACGCACTAGCTTGTTGAAAAACGACACTGGCTCCGAGTGGAAACTGCGAAGCGCCGACCGAGTTCGGCGAGGGTCTCCGACCCTGCCCCGTGTTCGGCGAAGGTCTCTGAAGTTGCGCATTGCTGCGGAAAGTAGCCGAATTCCCGAGAATTCGGGCGGTCGTGACCAGGACGCCACGCTCGCCAACGCCACGAATTCTCGGGAATTCGGCTACGCGCAACTTCAAAGGCAAAGGTCTCTGACCCCGCCGAAACCGCCGACCGAAGGTCTCCCGCAAGATGCCGGACGGCGCTTCAGTCGTAAACGAATCCTGCTATACTCAAGCGGATGAAGAACGATGAACGACAATCGCGAATTTGCACGGTGGTGCTCGTCAGCCTGGCGTGCTCGATCATCCTTTTCGGCTTGCCATCCGAGACCCCCGCGCAGATGCAGGTGGAGGATCTGAAACGTGGGCTGATCGCCGTCCGTCAAGGCGACGGGTATTACTTGAGCTGGCGTTTGCTGGGGAACGAGCCCTGTGACACGGTGTTTCACGTCTACCGCGATGATCGGCGAATCAACGAGGAACCGATCACCGAAGCCACGATTTTTCTCGATCGACACGCCCCTGTTCACAGCACGTACACGGTCACCGCCCTGATCGACGATCGGGAAATGGCGGCCAGCGAGCCCGCTCGCATGATCCACCGGACGCAGGGTCAGCATGCTGGCTATTTCGATATCCCGCTGCAACGCCCCGACCCCGGTCTGCACGGCGGGGTATATACGCCCAACGATGCCTCGGTGGGAGACTTGACCGGCGACGGACACTACGAGATCGTGTTGAAGTGGGAACCGTCCAATGCCCGAGATAACGCCCACCGAGGGGTCACGGACCGTGTCTTGCTGGACGCCTATACGTTGGACGGGAACCATCTGTGGCGGATCGACTTGGGGCCCAACATCCGAGCCGGCGCCCATTACACCCAGTTCATGGTCTATGACTTCGACGGAAACGGCCGCGCAGAGTTGATGGTCAAGACGGCTCCCGGAACCCGAGACGGAACCGGTCAATTCCTGAGCCAAGGACCGGCGGCCGATGCGGATCACCAGCGGCGGTACCGAAATCGACAAGGCTACATCCTGCAAGGCCCGGAATACCTGACCGCATTCGACGGGCGGACAGGGGCCGAACTGGCGACGGTGGATTACGTCCCCCCGCGAGACAACGTTTCGGCTTGGGGCGATGACTACGGCAACCGCGTCGATCGTTTCCTGGCGGCGGTGGCCTATTTGGACGGCTCGCGGCCAAGTGCCGTCTTTTGCCGAGGCTACTACACTCGAATGGTGTTGGCTGCGTGGGATTGGCGCGACGGCCGGTTGAATCGTCGCTGGATCTTCGACACCGATCAGCCGCCGTACAATCATCGACGATGGCGGGGACAAGGAAATCATCAACTGGCCGTCGTGGATGCCAACAACGACGGCCGGCACGATATCGTTTACGGGTCTGCCGTCATCGCCAGCGATGGGCGAGGGATGCACACCACGGGCTACGGCCATGGCGACGCGTTGCACGCAACGCACATGGTCAAAGGCGATCCGATCCCCAAGATCTTTATGCCGCACGAAGTGGGCGATTATGGCGTCACCCTCCGTCACGCCGACACGGGTGAGTTCCTGTTCGACGTGCGAAGACCGGGAGACATAGGACGCGGGGTCGCGGCTGAGCTGGATGCGGAAGTGCCGGGTTTCAAGTTTTGGGCCGCATCCCGACTGGGACTGTTCGATCTGCATGGTCAGGTGGTCGGCAGGATTCCGAATTCCATCAATCACGTGATCTGGTGGGACGGGGAATTATCGAGGGAACTGCTCGATCGAAACCGGATCACCAAGTGGAGCGTCAAGCAACAACGGGGCATCCGGCTGCTGGATGCCGAGGGTGCCTTGTCGATCAACGGGACCAAGGCGAATCCGAACCTGCAAGTCGATCTGTTCGGGGACTGGCGCGAAGAGGTGATCTTCCGCACCGAGGATAATCGGCACTTGCGGGTGTACACCACCACCATGCCGACATCGCACCGGCTGGTGACGCTGATGCACGACCCGGTGTACCGGGTGGCGATCGCCTGGCAGAACACGGCTTACAATCAACCGCCTCATCCCGGATACTACATCGCATCGGATATGGATTTTCCCCCACCCGCAGGAAACATCCGGGTAAACACCCGGCCAGACGCTTCTTCTCAGTGAAGGTGGCTGACTTTTAACAACCCGACATCAATGCCAAGGGAGGATGAACATGAACCGATTCGGCGTTACGAACCCCCTCTTATCTTTGGGGATGCTGGTTGTTGCAAGCATCGTGGGGATGAACCCGATCCAAGCGTCGCCGCGAGCAGTGATCGAAGTTCGTGAAGAAGCGGATGCCCAGGTGATGTGGTTCCGCCCGAACGCGATGCTGTTTACCGACCGCAGCTACCGGCTGGCCGAGTGTCCTCCGGCCTTACAGGGCGAACGCTTCTTGCGAAGCTCGATTGATTCCACTCGGTTCGACGTGGTGCAGGACGGCCGTTTGATACTGTTGACGCCGCAGGCGATTCCCGGTGCGGCGTCCGAGATCGAAGCTCTCGAGGCACAGGGCTTCGCCCGGACCGAGCAGGATCTGTTCCAGTTGTTCGGCAGCAATGCGATCGATCGCGTGTTCGCGTACCAGAAGCAAGTAACCGCCGGTGAATCCTACCAGTTCGGAAAATGGGTTGTGGTGTTGGGGTTCGAACAGGCTCGATCCGCATTCGATCCGACGCGGGCTGCCGAGGCCAAACCGTACTACGTCTACCCTGCCGACATCCCGAACACGGGCCGGTTGTTTGTGGATCAGCAGAAAGACAATCGTTCCGGGCACGGCGGCATCACGTTGACCGAGTGCCGCAACGGCGACATCCTGGCCTTTTACAGTGTGACTTGGGCGGAGAACTGGGGAGGCCACAGCGTCGCGGGATGGTCCGAGTATCGCCGCTCGACGGACGGAGGATTGACTTGGGGCGATCCGGTCGTTTTCGACTATTCCAAGCGGATGTGGGACGGCGGCGACGTGTTTTCTGCCATTGTGTTTTCCGTCATCACGGCGCCCGACGGGACGTTGATCGCCACCCTGATGCGTTACGCGAACGCCCGTTGGGAAAAGCAAGAGGCGCCTGTCTACTTCCTGAGCGACGATCACGGACACACATGGAATGGTCCGCACTTGTTCGACGAAGCCGCCACCGTGCATGATATCTCGATGACGCTGAACACCGCGTTCGTGTACGACGACCAAGTGTTCATTGTGTTTCGAGGAGGCACGTCAAACATGAGTCCCGGTGGGCCACACACGTTGTGGGTCTCCGAGGACAACGGGCAATCCTTCCAGCGACGAAGCGTCCTGCCTTTCGAAGACGCCGATTACTACTGGGCCGCTGGCGTGTTGGACGACGGTCAGATCATCGTCTATACGTATCAGGCCCATCATCGCCGAGACGATCAGACCGCAGAACAGAACATCCCTTACGTGATCAGCACGGATGGTGGACATACGTGGTCGGACGTGCGTACCAGCCACTTTGCCAAAGGCATCCGCAATATGCAGTTGTCCGAGAAACTGGGCGAGTGGTACTTCATCCACGGGCGAAGCGGCAGCTACCAGCGCGAGCGGGTCGGGGATGATCCCGGCCCGGGGAACTTCGTGCTGTACTCGTCCACCGATGGCATCCATTGGGACGAAGGCATCGTGCTGATGAGTCGCCAGCAGACGCCGGGTGGGGGCGACTGCTATTCGGCCAACGAGATCATTGGCAAATACGATCCCGAAACGCCGAAACGACTTTTGATCCATGCCGATGTCAGTTATGATGGCGCGAGAACCAACATGCACCACTGGTGGGTGACGATCGATCCATGGACCGGACAAGCGCCGACCGCTGCAACGTCGCCCAGCCTGGAAGCATCCGAGTCGATCGAAGGCAGCGCAGCGGAGGAAAGCGACGATCTGGGACTGGCAAGACAATAACTGAGCGGAATGGCGCTAGCCACCCTTTCTAAGCACCCGGCCAGATATTTCTTGGTGGCATCGTTCCGCTGGGAAGCACGTTCGGCAACCACCGAACCCACGAACGGTTCGACTTCCTTCTTTCCCGCCCGCCGCGCCGCCAGTTCGAGCACCGCAGGGTGGACCCCGGACGGGTGTCTTCCATGCAGCTTGTTTGAGGGCAGGGCGCGGGCCCTGCGAAGTGCGGGGGAAGCTCGTCGTCGAAGGTCGAGAACGCGTTGCCGCGACAGGTCGGGGCAACGAACGAATGGGAATCAGGACGGTGCCTCCCGAACGTCGCTCGGTCAGGAGTCGCGGGATCGTAGACGCTGCTGCAGATCGGCCAGCATGGTGGACAGATCGCCGATTGTTCGTTCGCGCAGACTTGCAGTGGAAATCGACTCGTCGCCAAGTAGCTCTTGGAGTATCTGAATCTTTCCGATCACTGCACCCTCTTCTCGTCCCTCTTCTCGCGCGCTGTCCAATCCCCATTGATAGTCGAGCTGAGCCTTCAATCGCTGGTCGTACATCATCCGATCCTCCGTTTTCTCCGCGATCGCTTCGACCACGGATATCGCCTGCTGAAACTCGATGCCCGGCAATAATTCACGCAACCGCTGCGCCTCGTACTGGTCGGCAAACAAAAGGAAAAACGCCCACTGCTCGATCTCCGAAGCACCGGAAATCGTTTCTTCTTTCAAATTATACTTCGTCAGTTCCAACGTGTGTACCTCGATGGAATCCGCAATTTCCACCCCGTGTTCCGTATCTACCAGCCGGAATCGATGGTGAGCGACCTGGTCGTCGTGAAACAGGATCTTGTTGAGCAGGCAGATTGAGATCGCCGGTCGCAAATTCGCGTAATTCCCACGCGACTTTAACTGATCGACGTACTCTCGATTACCTACGGCCGCGTCTATTGCGAGACTCAAACACGCAGATCTGGGGGGGCAAGCGAATGTCGGGCAAGGGAATTCTTGATGATGCACATTCCGGTAGCGGCCTGCTGTTTCTTGTGTCAGCGAATCAATCGCGGCCGAGAATTCGTGGATTCCTTGATTCGTTGGGCAGTCCGATCGGCGTCAGGTCGGGGGAACAAGCTTGGCTGAGCGTTGCGGCCGTCCCCACGTCGATCTGTGCTTCGCTCGCCGAGTGCCTCCTTCAGACACATTGTCTCCAGCAGATTCGGAGAGGCCAACAGAT
>SKKK01000667.1 GCA_007121535.1 Planctomycetaceae bacterium
GGCACTGGCAGAGGTGGCGGTGGGGGTGGCGCCGGGGGGGGTGCCGGTGGACTAGGCGGAGCGTTGCTCGGCGCTGGAATCGGCGCTGCGGTCGGCGCTGCCGCTGGTTCTGACTCAGCTACGCCAGCCAGTCCGTTCCAGCCGTAGAGCCAAGAAGTACGCGAAGGCGGGGGGAAGGGAGACTTTTCCACCCGCCTTTCTTTTGGTACAATATAAGAACCGCCATTGTGGGTGGTTTATTTCGGTGCATCGGCCGGGGAGGGCAACGACGTGGGTGAGCAATCGATGTGGATCGGCACGGTGCTGCTGGTCATCGGGATGATTGCCGGCTATTTCATTGGTTATCGCCATGGGTCTGTCGCTGGCGAATTGGCTGCTCTCAAGATCAGACTGCACCGATCCGACAACGGCCATTCTCGTCGCCGTTCCCGAGGCGGTCATGAAGAGGTGGAATCCAAGCATGCCAGCTCGTCATGAACGCTACGGCTGAATCGTTTACAGAATGCCATGGACGTGGTAATTTGATGGCAGGACGTTCGTTGGCAGTGATTCACACGGGAAAACCGAGTGCTTGACTTGGTTTTTCTGCACGTTCGGTAACGGATCGATCGAGCATGATCGCTTGATGAACGGATGCTCCATGGAACAGAGTATTCCCAAACGAGGCACACATTTGTGGTTTTTTGGGCGCAGGGCCGACAAAGCGAACCGGATCGGGCAACCGGTGGCGCGGAAGATTCGCGAACGACCGCTGATTTCAGTGGGTTGTGGGGTGGCGGTCTGTCCGTTTTGACCGTGTTGTTGGTGGTGCTACCTGCTTGGCTGATCGGTGGTGTAGGCCCCAATGCACAACGAGGCTTCTTCTGGATTGCCATGCTCGCCATGTTCGGTTGCTGGTGCTTCAGCCTGACCCGCAGTGTTTCGATCCGCCAATTGCCTGTCACATTGGGCATCTTTGTCTTGGCCATCGTTTTGGTTTTTTTGCAGACCGTGCCGCTAAACGCGGGCCTGCATCGCACGATTTCGCCAAGCACGTTTGGCTGGTGGGAACAGCTCTCGACTTCCTCGGCGGCTGGTGCCGGCCAGATCGATAGCACCAGTTATTCGATCAGCCTGTACCCCGAGTCGACTCGTCGAGAACTCTACATGCTGGCCTTGGCCGCTGCCGCTTTCCTGCTGGGGGCCATTGTGGGGGCGGACCGCATCCCCATGGCGATCATCGGTGTGGCCGCGGCTATCAACGGTGCCGCTTTGGCCTTTTTCGGATTGGTCCAACAACTGACGTACGATGGCCGGCTGTTCTGGTCGATTCCGTTGAGTCAGGGCGGAGCCCCGTTTGCCAGTTATGTGAATCGCAACAACGCGGCCGGGATGCTGAACATGTGCTTGGCCTGTGCGATCGCTTGGATGGTGTGGGGCTTGGTGCATGAAACCCACGGCCTTTCGCATCATCGAATCCCCCGCCGATCGCCGGCCTCCGATCCCCTGGCCTCGTCCTCGTGGCTGGCCGTCGCTCGCCAACGGTTGCTCGACCTGCTGGCGCCTCTAGGAAATCTTAATTTTTCCACCACGGCGGGACTGATCGCCGCAGGTTGTATTACGGCGGGCGTGTTCAGCTCGCTGTCGCGTGGCGGCATGGTCGCGCTGATCGGAGCTTCGGCCGTGACGCTAGTTGCCGTCGCTTTGGCCGGACGCTGGCGACATAGCTGGTTGGGACCCGTGCTGCTGCCGGTCGCGCTGGGCGCGTTGCTGATCGACCATGCAGGGCGCAGCGACACGGTGATCGATCGGGCTGCGACCCTGCTGGACAAACAGGCTCGCGACGCGGACGGGCGCTGGTGGTTGTGGTCCGAGGCATGGGATGCCACCAGCCATTTGATGCCGGCGGGCAGTGGCCTGGGCACGTTCCGTTACGCGTTTCGCTTGTATCAACAACAACCGTCCGCGTCCTGGTTTTACCATGCCGAGAACATCTACGTGCAAACGTTGGTCGAGGCCGGGGCGCCGGGCATCGCGCTATTGGTGGCAGGACTGGTGCTGGTGGCGACCGCCTGCTGGCGTCTGCTGACGACCCAAGATCCGTGGAGCTATGCGTTGGGAATCGCCGGTGTGTTCGCCTTGGCCAGTCAGGCCATTCATGGCCTGTTCGATTTTGGACTGTATCTGCCCGCCAACATGCTGTTGCTGGCGACGATCTGTGGCGCTGTTTGCGGACGAGCGGCGAAGATGGAAGGCCATCTGAATTCATTCGATTCCCCGTCCATGCGACGCCCCACCTGGTGGATCGGCCTCCCGCGACTGCGACCGCTTGCGGCCTCTGCCTGTACCGCAGCTTTATTCCTGCTGATGCTCGGCTCGGCTCACGTGCATCGCGAAGCGGCTGCGCAAGCCGCCCTGGACGCTTCGGCCGAACTGGATCTGCAACAGCCACAACCGCTACAACGCTTGGATCAAGCGATCGCCGAACTGACTCGAGTGGCCCGCGGGCACAGCCGGGAAGTCGATGTGCGGCGCCGGTTGGCCCAGCTTTGGACCACGCGGATGCGAGTTGCTCTGGTGGATTCAATGAAACAGGAATCGGAAACCCCGGTCAGCGACCAGCCGTATTGGGCAGCCACCGAGCCAAATCGGTTGTACGGTCGAATCCAGCAATGGACGGCCCGGCAAATGGACTCGCCATTAGCAACGTTTCGATCCTCCGCCGCCGTTCTCGAGAACCTGCCGCAAGCGATCATGCATTTGCGTTCGGCTCGTAGCCAGAGTCCGCTGGTGCCCGAAGTGCATCTGATGTTAGCCGAATTGACGGTGTTGCTTCTGAAAGATTTCGATAACAGCCAGGACCTCCAGCGGGTTCGGATCACCGCCAGATCGCAGCCCGGAACCTTGACTCGTTGCGGCTGGTTGGAACTTCAGGCCGGTCGTATCGATCGAGCGTGCGCGACGTGGAAGCAGAGTCTGACGTTGGCGCCGGAACAGTTCGATGAGATCCTTCAAGTCGCGCGAGGGAGTATGGATTTGGCCTATTGGATCGATTCCCTTGTGCCAGATTCCGCCTCATGGATACTGGATGTGGCTGTGCGTCGCTTCAACGAGCCAGTCGATCAACCGATTCGCCGGTCGCTGCTAAACCACGCCGAACGGTTGTTGCATGCGATCGGCCCCTACGATGGTCCGTCCAACTATTACCTGGGGCGGATCGCGATGCTGCGAAAGGATGGGAATCGAGCCGTCACCCACTTGACCCGAGCCGTCATGTTACAACCGGAAGAAACGGCATGGCGGTACCAATTGTCAATCGCCTTGCATCATGCAGGCAGAACCCGGGAAGCTCAGCAGCATGCCCGAGTCTGCCTTGAATTCGAGCCGGAAAATCCCCGATATCAAGCGCTGTTGCGCGAGTTGATTCGAGACCGGACCGCCTCGAAACGACGCACCTGACCTTTTGAATGAAAACAACCCGCCTAACAATTGGGGTGAATGCCACCCAAGAGAACGGAGTGCGCGCCGCCCCCCCTTCTTTCACGGAGGCATACCTGCTAGAATGACATGCGGTTCGTCACCCTCCGTAACCGCATTTGCCAACCGTAAGCACCGGCCAGGTATTTCTTGGTGTGATCAGTACAATGATGAACCAGGCACCGCTGGAATCGCCATCGGTCAATACTCTACTGAACCCCGACCAACGAACAACCGCTTTCAGCGAACCCGAAGAAGGGACCTAACATGAAAGACCATGCTGCTTCCAACAATCCTGCCGCGCAACCGATTGAATTCTCGGGCAGCGCCGAGTCGTCGGAAAGTGGATGGGCCTTCCTGGGCTTTATCTGGCGCCGACTATGGCTGGTGCTGCTGGCCGTTATTGTGGGCTTGGGACTGGGCTACCTGCACTTCTTGCAGCAACCGCCGGAATTTCAATCGAGCGCCCGGATGCTGATCGTTCGAGACCGCAGCAACTTGCCTATTCCGGGACTACAACCGCAAACGCGCTATGACGAAATTCACGAAGAACTGTTGCGCAGCCCCGTGATCATCAGCAATGCCATCCAAAACCACGATTTGGGCGCGTTGCCCTCGATGCGAAGCTCGGGGAACCCGGCCGGACGCATCATTCGCGGTCTGACGGTAGAGGCTCAGTCGGGAAACACCGGCGATTTGATCACGTTCAGCTATCGTAGCGACAACGCCGACGAATGCCCCAGGGTCTTGGTGGCGGTGATCGACGCGTATCGCGAGTTTTTGGGCGAAACGCATCAGAATGTCAGTCAAGAAACCGTCGATTTGATTACGCAGGCCAAAGACGTGTTAGACCGACAGATCATGGAAACCCAGCGTCTGTACCAGGAATTCCGCGATCAGGCGCCACTGCTGTACCTGGGCGGCGAGGGCAGAAACGTTCACGAAACCCGGTTGCAGCAGATCGAAAGCATGAGATCCGCCCTGCAGGTCGAGAACTTCCGCACCCTGGCGAAGATTGAGGCGGTCGAGGCGGCGTTGTCACGCGGGGGCAGCCGCGAAGCCTTGAATCTGATGATTGGCCAGATGCGCGAAGAACGAGGACAGGGAGAGGGTGGTCGCCTGTCGATCGATGACCAACTGTTCCCCCAATTGCTGGAAGAACAAATGCTGCTGGATCGTTTCGGTCCGGATCATCCCAAAGTCACCGCGCTGCGGCGGCGGATCGATCTGACTCGCGAACATCTGCTGGGCAAAGTGCCCGACGAAGAAAACGGCGCCCGCGAACCGCGCGACTTCTACCAGGTCTATCTCGATTCGCTTCGTGAATTGATCAAGATGAACGAAGAACAAATCGCCTCATTGGACCGCTTGTTCGATCACGAGAGCGACGAGGCGCGACGGATCGATCGGTTCCAGGTCCAGGACGCCAACTTCCGCGGCGAAATCGCTCGCCGCGAGCGAATGTTCGATGCTGTGGTGGCGCGACTCGAAGAAATCGGCGTCTCCATGGATCTCGGCAGTATCAAGACCCAGATTATCAACCCGCCGGGCCGTGGTGTCCAAGTCGCTCCGGATATGAATCGCAGTTTAACGACAGCCGCGATCCTGGGCCTGCTCGCCGGACTGGGACTCGCGTTCCTGGTCGATTCGCTGGATCGCCGCTTTCGCAACCCCGAAGATATTCAGAATTCGCTGGGTCTGCCGGTCATCGGCCATATCCCGGCCATCGTTCAGTCGTCGAAAAAGAAGAAGGAGCAAACGCTCGGCCAATTCGACCAGACCCTACGTGTGTTTCATCAGCCGCGCAGCCGGGTGTCCGAAGCCTATCGATCGGTTCGCACGTCGGTTTATTTCAGCATCCGAGGCGGCGGCAGCAAAGTGATGCAGGTCACCAGCCCGCACCCGGGCGATGGAAAAACCACGCTGGCCGCGAATCTGGCCGTCGCGATCGCCGATTCGGGAAAGAGCACCCTGTTGATCGACGCCGACTTTCGGCGTCCTCGAATGGACAAGATCCTGGGAGTGCCGCGCAGCCCGGGTCTGAGTCACGTGATCAACGGCGAAATCGAACTGGCCGATGCCACTCACGTGCTGGAAATCAACAACCTGTCCGTTCTAAGTTGTGGCGAACGAGTACCGAACCCTGCCGAGCTTTGTACGAGCAGCCGCTTCGAAGAGCTGCTGCAGATGCTGCGGGAAAAATACGACTATGTAGTCGTCGACACCCCGCCGGTTCTGGCGGTTACCGACCCGCTGGCGGTAGCACCGCGAGTCGACGGGGTCCTGATGGTGATCCGTTTGGGAAAGAGTGCCCGAAAGGCATCGACGAAGGCCCTGGAGATTTTAGACAACGTCGGGGCCACGTCGATGGGAATCGTTGTCAACGGCGTTGACGGCGGCCGACAATACGGCGGCTACGGCTACACGTCGTACAGCTACGGCTACGGCTCGTATCGCTACAGTTACGGCTACGGCAAGTATGGCTACGATGGTTACGGGGACGGCTATGGCTATGGGTACAGCTACGGAGATGATGATGGTAAAGCCGCGAAACGTGACGTCCAGCCGAAGACTTATCTGACCGAAGACAACGGCTCGACCCGCAAGCGATAGCCGCCGCCCATTGCCGATGCTCCCCTTGATCGACACGCATTGCCATTTGCTTGCCGGCCTGGACGATGGTCCGGCGGACATGGATTCGGCGATCGAGATGTGTCGGGCGGCCCGCGCGGATGGCGTCTCCCGGGTGTTGGCCGTCGCACACCAGAATCCCTGCTGGCCGAATGCCACTCGCGACCGAATCCTTGAATCTGCCCAGCAGCTTCAACAGCGACTGGATCACGACGGGATTTCGGTCCGGGTGCTACCGTGCGGCGAAGTGATGATCGGTGCGGAACTGATGGACGATTGGGCAGCGGGCCGGTTGGTCTCGGTAGGCGATGCCGCCCGCTACCTGCTGCTGGAAATGCCCCACGGCTTGTTGTTGGACATTGGATCGTTGATTGCCGAGTTGGTGGCTGAAGGAGTCCGCCCGATCCTGGCTCATCCCGAGCGATATCGGCCATTGTGGTTTCAGCCGGGCTTGATGGTCGATTGGATTCGGCGCGGTTGTTTGATGCAAGCCTGTGCGGATGGAGTATTGAGTCGCGAGCCGCAGGTACAGCGTCAACTGCGACAATGGATCGCCCGGGACTGGATTCATCTTGTCGCCTCGGATGGTCATAGCTTGACCACCCGCCCTCCGCAATTGGCCGCCGCGCATGATCTGATCGCCCATTGGACCAGCCCCATCGTCGCCCAACGATTGACCTACCATCATCCCCTGGCCATCTTCGAAAGCCAACGTCTGATCGTCCCACACCCCAAGGTCCCCAAACGCCGCTGGAGCTTTCGCTAGAACAGCATCCTTCGTTGTTCGTTGTTCGTTGTTCGCTGTTCGTTCTTCGTGCTTCGTTCTTCGTTCTTCGTTGTTCGAGCTTCGCTTCCGGAGATCGCCCCGCCCCCAACCACGAACCGCCCACTGACAACCGATCACCTCCGTTTGACCGTCAGCCGTAGGCGTACGCCAGCTACAGAGAACAGAGCCACAGAGAACAGAGCCACAGAGAACAGAGCCACAGAGAACAGAGCCACAGCACGACGGAGCTAGAGACACCAGAAGCCCACTGCCCACCGCCCACTGCCCACCGCCCACCGCCCACC
>SKKK01000083.1 GCA_007121535.1 Planctomycetaceae bacterium
GCAATATGAAGATCGACAGCGCGATCCAACTGCAGGCGCGGCCGAGCATGCTCAGCCCGGAGGGCGGGCCGGTGGCCGGGCACGATCACGACCATGATCATGGCAACGACCACGACCATGATCATGATCATGACGAAGCCATGCCGGAAGCGCCCGCTGACCCGATGCCCGTACCGGCGAGTGTGGCGCAACAGCTCCGCGCTCTCGAGGAGGCCGCTGCCGAGGTGGCGTGGGCCGTTCGCCGCGAGGACGTGCCGCACATCCGCGAGTCGTTCCGCCAATTCGGCCAGGCCCTGGATCAGGTGGAAGGCGAACGGCTGACCGGCCACGCCCGCATGGTCTGGAACGAACTGCACATGCTGCTGGGCAATGACGCCGTCGAGGGTGGGCAGGTGGAACGGCTGAGCGACGCTCGCCGCGTGTTGGACAGTCTGGCTCGCGACCTCCGCCGCGTGCGCGAACAGTTCGATCTGGACGCCGATCCTCCGGACGAGCATCGTCACGGGAGTTGAGCTTCGACACTTGGATTTCACCATGGACGACTCCGACCAACTCTCGCTGCTGGATCGCGTGATTCGCTTCTGCCTGGACAATCGGCTGATTGTCGTGCTGGCGGTGCTGCTGATCGTGGCCTGGGGGGTGATGGTGGCGCCGTTCGACTGGGACCTGTGGGGCTTGCCGCGAGATCCCGTTCCCGTCGATGCGATTCCTGATATCGGCGAGAACCTGCAGATCGTGTTCACCGAATGGACTGGCCGCAGCCCGCAGGATGTCGAGGACCAGATCACCTACCCGATGACCGTTTCGCTGCTGGGTATTCCGGGCGTGGAGACGATCCGCAGTTTCTCGATGTTCGGTTTCTCGACGATCTCGGTGATCTTCCAGGAGGACGTCGACTTCTACTGGTCGCGCAGCCGGATCTTGGAAAAGCTGGCCAGCCTGCCGGCAGGTACGCTGCCCGAAGGGGTGCAGCCGGCGCTGGGCCCGGACGCCACCGCCTTGGGGCAGGTATTTTGGTACACGTTGGAAGGCCACGATCCGGACGGTCGTCCCATCGGCGGCTGGGACCTGTACGAGCTGCGAACCGTGCAGGACTGGTACGTGCGGTACGCGCTGCTCTCGGCAGAGGGGATCAGCGAAGTGGCCTCCATCGGCGGGTTCGTGCAAGAGTACCAGATCGACGTCGACCCGGACGCCATGCGAGCCCACCGCGTCGGGTTGGACGACGTCTTCCAAGCCGTCCGCATGTCGAACCTGGACGTCGGAGCGCGGACGGTCGAAGTCAACCGAGTGGAATACATCATCCGCGGGTTGGGGTTTCTTCAGGGCATCCGCGATCTGGAAAACTCGGTTGTCACCGTCAACGACAACGTCCCCATCCGTCTTCGCGACTTGGGCAAGGTGACGCTGGGACCGGCGTTGCGGCGCGGCGTGCTGGACAAGGCGGGCGCCGAGGCGGTCGGCGGGATCGTGACGGTTCGCTACGGTTACAATCCGCTGGCGGCGATCGAACACGTCAAGGCCCAGATCGAGGAGTTTGCACCGGGCTTGCCCCGCAAAGCCGTGATCGAGTACCGCCGTGTCACGCGCAAGGAAGTGGAGAACTTCGCCGCCGAGCACGGATTCGAGGCATTCGGTGACCCCGATTTTCCGGAATTGCTTGCGAAGAAAGCTGTTCCGACGGATCAGGCCCAAGCCAACGATGAAGACTCGGAAAACCCGGAACCCGAACCCCAACGTGCGGAAACGCCGAGCCCCGAGTTGAACCATTCGGCATGGCTGGATTGGCTGACCCGCACGCCCCGCGACCAGTGGCCGGATTGGATCAACATCAGCCAGGTGACCGTCGTCCCCTTCTATGACCGCACCGGATTGATCCATGAAACGCTGGGCACGTTGGGCACGGCTTTGTCCGAACAGATCCTGATCACGATCATCGTGGTGATCGTCTTGGTGACGCATCTGCGGAGTTCCCTGCTGATCAGCGCCGTGTTGCCGCTGGCGGTGCTGATGGCGTTCATCGCCATGAAGCAGGCCGGCGTGGATGCGAACATCGTGGCGCTGTCGGGAATCGCGATTGCCATTGGCACGATGATCGACTTGGGGGTGATCGTTGCGGAGAACATCCTCAAGCGCCTTGAGGAAGCCGGCCCGGAAGACAACCGGCGCGACGTGGTGTTCCACGCTACCGGCGAAGTCTCCGGGGCCGTGGTCACCGCGGTGATTACCACAATCATCAGTTTCCTGCCGGTCTTCGCGATGATGGGTTCCGAAGGCAAACTGTTCCGGCCGCTGGCCTTCACCAAGGTATTTGCGCTGGGCGGTGCGGTGATCGTCGCCTTGGCCGTCATCCCGCCGATGGCCTATACCTTGTTCACCGGGCGGATCGACTCGCGGCAAGTGCGGCGACTGCTGTTGGTCGGCCTGCTGGTTGCGGGGGCCATACTGGGATTCACGGTTGCCTGGTGGGCCGGGCTGATCCTGGTGGCGTTGGCCGCGTATCGTCTGGGCGTCGAGACCCGGCCGGTGCGAGCGTATGCCGAGCGAACTGCTTGGCTCAGCCCGACGGCCCTCGACCGCTTCGGCACATTCCTGGCGATCGCGGCCGCGGTGGCGTTGGTGGGCGTCCTGCTGACGTCCCAGTGGCTGCCACTGGGCGGTGAAGTGGGAATGTCGCGAAACTTGATTTTCGTCGGGGGTATGATCGCCGTCCTGCTGGGATTCTTTCAACTGTTTCGGCACGTGATCTACGTACCCATCCTCCGCGGCGCGTTGGCCTGCAAGAAGCTGTTTCTCACGTTGCCGACCGCGATGGTACTTGCCGGCGTCATGATCTGGCTGGGGTTCGAGGGGGTGTTCGGTTTCATCCCGCCGGCCGGTGGCATGCTGGGGCTCGACCCGGACCGCATCCGGGAAACGCGCCCCTGGACCGCGCTGCGCGATACCTTCCCCGGCCTGGGACGCGAGTTCATGCCCGCGCTTGACGAGGGTTCGTTCCTGTTGATGCCCAGCACGATGCCGCATGCTTCGATCGGCGAGGTGATGGAAGTGATGACCTACCAGAACCGGCGCTTGGCTCAGATCCCCGAGATTGAGTTGGTGGTGGGCAAGCTGGGGCGGGCGGAGAGCCCGCTCGACCCCGCCCCGCTTTCGATGATCGAAACGATCATCCAGTACAAGACCCAGTACGTGACCGACGTTGCCGGCCGTCAACTCCGCTTCCGGTACGATGCCGAAAGGGAAGAGTTCGTCCGCGACGAAGACGGCCATTTGATCGAAGATCCACTCGGCCGCCCCTTCCGCCAATGGCGGGACCACATCCGCAGCGCGGATGATATCTGGCAAGAAATCACCCGGGTCGCCGCCATTCCCGGCACCACCGACGCCCCGAAGCTGCAGCCGATCGAAACGCGGCTGGTCATGCTGCAGACCGGCATGCGAGCCCCGATGGGAGTCGTCGCCCGTGCGCCCGACCTGGAAACCCTGGAGAACGTCGCCCTGCAAATCGAACGGTTCCTGAAAGAGGTGCCCGGCGTGCGGGCCGAAGCCGTGCTGGCCGACCGGGTCATCGGGAAACCGTTCCTGGAAATCGACATCGATCGCGAGGCCATCGCCCGCTATGGGCTGATGATCAAAGACGTGCAAAACGTGATCGAAGTAGGCATCGGCGGGCGGACCGTCACGACCACCGTCGAGGGCCGCGAGCGCTTCCCCGTTCGCGTCCGCTATCTGCGGGAACTGCGCGACGAGATCGAAACGCTGGGCCGGGTGTTGGTCCCCACGCCCGACGGCAGCCAAATCCCGCTGGAACAATTGGCCGAGATCCGGTACCTACGCGGACCGCAGGTCATCAAGAGCGAAGATACGTTCCTGGTCGCCTATATCATCTTCGACCGTCACCCCGATTTCGCTCCCATCGACGTGGTGGAAGCATGCCGCCAGTATCTGGACGATCGGATTGCCGCCGGCGAATTCGTCCTGCCGACGGGCGTCAGCTATCGCTTTGCCGGGGACTTCGAGCAACAGCTCCGAGCCGTCCGCACGCTGGCCGTGGTCGTCCCCCTGGCGCTGTTCTTGATCTTCATGGTCCTGTATCTCAAGTTCCGCTCGGCAGTGACCAGTGCGCTGGTGTTCAGCGACGTGGCGGTCGCCTGGGCGGGAGGATTCCTGATGATCTGGCTGTATGGCCAACCCTGGTTCTTCAACTTCGCGGTGTTCGGGGTCAATCTGCGGGACCTGTTCGGCATGCACGAGATCAACATGAGCGTGGCGATTTGGGTCGGGTTCTTGGCCTTGTTCGGCATCGCCAGCGACGACGGCGTGGTGTTGATCACCTACTTGCAAAACAGCCTCAAACGCCGCCGCGCGCCCGAGGGTCAGGAGGCGTCGTTGTCGGTGGCCGACATCCGCGCCGCCACCGTCGAAGCCGGACGCCGCCGCATTCGTCCCATGCTGATGACCACCGCCACCACCCTGTTGGCACTCCTGCCGGTGCTGACGTCCACCGGACGCGGCTCGGACATCATGATCCCCATGGCCATCCCGGTGTTCGGCGGGATGACGATCGCCGTCCTGACCATGTTCGTCGTCCCGGTGCTGTATTGCTGGATGCAAGAGATCAAGCTCCGCTGGGAGACGCGTCGGCCATAGGATGGGAAGCATCCCAGCAGAACCACATTCTCAGCGTTTTCCTTTGATTTCTTGCTTCCGGGCGTTTTGGTAAGCCGTGTCGGCGGCGACCTTGGCGGGGATCTCTTCGGTGATCATCCGGTGGACTCGATCGGCGTCGGTCCAGGGGATGTTGCCGAACTGGTCGTTGAACGCTTTCAAAATGTTCGACAGCACATCCAGTTGCGGTTCCGGTGATGATCTTCTTGCCGCCGGCCAGAAAACGGTGCAGGTCGCCCGAGTGCTCGGCGTGCCCCACGGTGGCCCCGACCTGAGCGAACTGCCTGATGATGTCCCGGATTTGCTGGTCCAGGATGCGCCGGTCGGTGACCACGATGATCGTGTCGAAGACCGGCTGGTCGCACGTGGTCGAGTCTCTCCGAGACTCGGGGTCCCCGTCTCGGAGAGACGGGGCCACGTGAGTCAGCCCGATCAACTGGTGCGTCAGCCGGGCGATGGAATTCGATTTGCCGCTGCCAGCCGAGTGCTGGATCAAGTACCGGTGGCCGACGCCTTGTTCGGGAGATACGGCCAACAATTGGCGGACGACGTCCAGTTGATGATAGCGGGGGCCAGATCTGCGTCCGTTTTTTGCGGCCCGTCTTGTCGTCCTTCTGCTCGACGATCTGCGCGTCGTTCTCCAGGATGTCCGTCAAGCCGCTGGGCGTCAGGATGCGTTTCCACAGGTAGTCGGTCTTCAGTCCATCCGGATTCGGCGGGTTGCCCGCCCCGTCGTTGTAGCCCACGTTGAACGGCAGAAACCAGGACGCCTTGCCGCAGGACGTCGATGATGCCTCGTTTGGTGATTTCGCCGTGCAGCCGAGCCAGGAATTTCCACCGCGCCGGCCCGTCATCGTCCAGTTCGAACACCTCGACCAGCGGCTGCTGGCTCGCGTCGATAAACGCCCGAAGCTGTGCCAGGTCCACGGAGTAGGCCCGATCGTAATCGGCGGGCTTGCCGGCGATCCAACCCGATGTCGTCATGTGACCGACAATCAGCGCTTCGAGCCCCTTTTCGGTGGCATCTGTGGTCATGGGTACCTCCCGTCAGACCTGTCAGACCTGTCGGACTTCTGCTTCTGGCGTGCTTTTTGCCGTTGCCGATACATTTTCTCTGTGAATCCGCCGTCTTGCATGAACTGGCGGCCTTGGGCTTCGATCTGCCGTTTCAATAGGTACACGGCTTGATGGATTGCGCAGATCATTGCGTTGCCGGCGATTTCCGGGTCGGCTTTGCCGACGAAGTCGGCCAGACCGGCCAATCCGGTCAATTGAACCTTTTCGGGTGGCGTGGGCGGCAGATCGGACACGCGATCGTGACGCAGCCTTTCCCGCATCGCCAGCGCGAAACGCGAATCCTTCGGCCAGACTCGCATGCCATTCTGCCGCAGGAAGGTCTCGTAATCCGGCAGCAATTCGTCGTTCAGACTCGCGCGGGCCACGTTCGTAAGCATCATCTCGCTTTTGCGCGACGTCGCCGCAGCGCCACTGCCCTCGCTGACGTTCCGCACGCCGCTGCGCGCCGCTTGGACCATTTGGTCGGTTGTCCGCCGGTCGTGCGGCAGGAACCGCCGACAGAACACCACCGTCGCATCGAAAATCGCCTGGGCCACCGCATAACTCCGCAGCTTGCGGTACCCCCCATGCGGAAGTAACGGCGTGTCATCGGCGTTCATGGTATGCTCCCTTTCAGTTATTGGCCCCGCACTGTTCGCCCGACCCGTCCGACCCGTCCGACCCGTCCGACCTGTCTGACCTGTCTGACCTGTCTGACCTGTCCGACGTGTCCGACGTGTCTGACCCGCGTTCACCCCTCGATCTCCTCCGCGTCGGCGTCCAGTTCCGCATCGTCGCCCGTTTCGTCGCCTTCGAGCAGATCGTCGCCGATTTCGCCGTCTGCATCACCTTCGTCGGGCAGCCGTGCCGCCGCCTCCCGCACGTCCAGCTTGCCGGTGACGACGTCGGCGATCAGACGGGTGCGGTATACTTGGAGCAACGCAATTTCTCGCATCGAAGAGATGATTACATTGTCAATGCGACTTGACTCGCACGCAACCAAGGAGACGATCTCTTCCTGCTCGGAAACAGGCGGCACGACCGACCGTACGTTGTAGAAGTTTTGGTTGGACAGGTTTTGCAACCGGACAGTCATGCCGTTTGATCTACCAGAGCTTGGCGGCGGATTCGGAGGCCGGCATCCGCCCTACCGTGCGCTGGCTGGGATACGACTGGGCACTGAACGACCACCAGGCCCTGCCGGCGGATTGAGGCACGGCTTGTCCGTGCACTGGGAACTCGACTTCCAACAAACATACGATCGGAGTCACCGATGCCTGACGAACTTTCCGTAAGAGTCCTGCCGGACGACAATTACAACCGAGTCCTGGTAGCGCATGGACCCGATAGATTTTCCTTATTGGCATGAAAGGCAAATATACGATGCCAGCACCCCAGACGGAACGACTTGAATTTCC
>SKKK01000152.1 GCA_007121535.1 Planctomycetaceae bacterium
AGCTGAATCAAGCCATTCAATTGACCATCAGCGGATGTCTGGGCCCCTGCGATCTGGCCAATGTCGTCGCTATCGTACGGGCCAACGGACACTGGCAATGGCTTGGGGGACTGTCGGAAGAATGGCAATACGACATGCTGATCCAGTGGGCCGAATCGTGCCAACAGGCAGGCCGGTTTCAGCCGCTTCCCGAGCGGCTGACGCCTCATCTGTTTTCGCGTTTCGATCGGCCGCGAAACTGCCAAGAGAGTCTTCTCGAACCCATGAAGGCCACGATCGCCTTTTTCTGGACGATGATCGGTGTTTTGTGCCGCCTCTGGGATTTGCCGGAAGCGATCCAACAATGGATGCGGCAGGATTTGATTCCGGGGCTGTACTTGGCTCAAGCGGCGGGAAAGGTATCCGGGGCCGTCCAGCGGCAGCACCTGCGAGACTTGTCCCGGGAGATCCTGGTGCGAGCCCGTTCGCCTGCCGGTCCTTGGGGGACGATGCCCTCCGAAATGCAGGCCGACTTGGAGCAGAAGGCGCAACTCTGCGCGGACTTGTTCCAGCGGAGCAGTTCCTGTGTGGAAGGTCGGAACGGCCAGCTTTCGCTGAAGCACCACGCCTTGCACCGTTTCAAGCTGCGCAAGCTGCAAGCTTTGAAGGTCCTGCACAATTATCTGGCTCGCCGTCCGGATGGGACGACTGCGGCTGAGAGATTCTACGGGGCGCCGTCACAAGAACTGTTCGCTTGGCTGCTGGATCATCTAGCCATTCCGAGCCGTCCACGTTCGCGCCGCCGTGCCGATTTGAATGGGACATCTAATTACCCTCATATTAACTGCTGGCAATCGCGCGGCCGATACCAGTCTGCCATCCCGGCAACAGTCGGTCGTTTATGGGAAAACCAAGAAACCCCTGGCCGGGTGCTTTGCCATAGGAAACCATTCTGGCAAATGATAGATTCAGGGGTGATGTGCAATGCTGCTGAGCATGCATCGGTTCGCATGCGATGAACGCGACGAGGCTCGGATTTCTATGGCCCTGATTGAACTGCGAGATATCCGGAAAATCTACGATTTGGGCGAAGTGCAGGTCGAAGCGTTGCGAGGCGTCTCGCTGGATATCCATCAGGGCGAACACCTGGCGCTGGTCGGTCCGTCAGGTTCGGGCAAATCGACTTTGATGAACATGGTGGGGTGCTTGGATCGCCCCACATCGGGAAGTTACCGACTAGCGGACGAGGAGGTTGGCAACCTGACGGCCGATCGCCGAGCCCGCATCCGCAACCGGCGGATCGGCTTCGTTTTCCAGAATTTCAATCTGCTGGCGCGCACCTCGGCGTTGGAAAACGTCGAGTTGCCTCTCTTGTACGCTGCCAGCGTATCGGCTCGCGAACGCCGCCGGCGAGCGATCGCCATGTTGGAACGGGTCGGTTTGGGGGATCGTTTGGGGCATCACCCGGGCCAGCTTTCGGGAGGCCAACAGCAGCGAGTGGCCATTGCACGGGCCTTGATCAACGAACCGTCGTTGCTGATGGGGGACGAACCGACCGGCAACCTGGACTCGCGGACCAGCCGTGAAGTGATCGAGTTGTTTCAGCGGTTGAACGAGGATAACGGCATCACGGTCATCCTGGTGACGCACGATCCCGAGATCGCTCGGAATGCCAAGCGCATCATCGCTTTACGTGATGGCGTGATCGTCCAGGACACTCCGGATATCGACTTGGCATGGTCGTCGCTGCATTCGCAGGAACAGGAAGTGGAACCTTAGATCGGTTATTTCGGGCGGTGGATTCGTCCTTGATTCATCGAAGCGATTTCCCTAGGATTCTATACAGGTGTTCTTGACTGAATTTTTGTAGCGGCACGGGTCAAACCGGCAACTCCATGCGTTTGCTTGTAAAAATTTTGATCGTCCTGCTGGTGATCGGTGGGGTCGTCGCGGCTGCCTATCGCCCGGCCCTGGACTATTGGCGGCAGCGCAATCGGCCCGAATGGCGAACGGACCAGGTGGTCCGTGGCGATCTGGTCGCGGTGGTCAATGCGACGGGGCAGATCCAGCCGGTGTTGTCGGTTCAGGTGGGCGCTTTTGTCTCCGGGCCAATCGTCGAATTACCGGCGGAATTCAACCAGGAAGTGAGGGAGAACGATCTGCTCGCGCGGATCGATCCGGCGATCTACGACGCGATCGTCCAGCAGGAGTCTGCGATTTTGCAGGTGCGCCAGGCGGAAGTCCAGCGGGTTGAGGCTCTGCTACAGCAGGCTCGAAACGACGAACAGCGGGGCGAAGCCTTGCGGGCCAGGAATATCGACTTCCTGTCCGATACCGAGTGGGATCAACTGCAGTTCAACCGCATGTCGCTGGAGGCTCAACTGCAAGTCGCCAAGGCGTCGGTCCAGCAGGCCCAAGCCAGCCTGAAGAACGCGCAAGCCAACTTGGACTATACTTTCATCCGTTCGCCCGTCGATGGGATCATCATCGACCGCAAGATCGACCCCGGCCAGACGCTGGCCTCGCAGTTTCAAACGCCCGAACTGTTCATCGTCGCCCCGCAGATGCGGGAAAAGATGCACGTCCACGCCTTGATCGACGAAGCGGATATCGGATTGATTCGCGAGGCTCAACTTCGGGGATTGAAGGTCGAGTTTACGGTCGATGCGTACATGGACGACCTGTTCCCGGGGGTGATCGAGGAGATCCGATACAGTTCGACCACGACGCAGAACGTCGTCACGTATCCGGTGATCGTCGCCGCCGCGAATCCGGATCTGAAGCTGCTGCCCGGGATGACGGCCAATCTGTCGTTCGTGGTCGACCAGCGGGAGGACGTGCTGAAGATCCCCAACGCTGCTTTGCGGTTTTTTCCGGAAGCGGGGCACGTACGTGAATCCGACCGTGGCCTGCTGGACGGCACTGGCATCGCGGATCGAGAGGAGAGGGCGTCGTCCGAGCAGCAGATTTCGGCCGACCAACGCGCCGACGCGCGCCGCCGTCGGACTCAGCGGCACGTCTGGATCGACGATGGCGAGTTGCTTCGAGCGGTGGCGGTCGAAACGGGCTTGAACGACAATCGTTACACGGAAATCGTCGCCGGTGAATTGATCGAGGGCCAGACGCTGGTCACCGGATTGCAACGGAATTGAACTGTCGCCTGCCAGCGTCGGACTCGCGTGGCCGTACCCCAACTTTATTTTTGGCGATCGAACCTACCATGCTCACGTTTCGCGTTGCCATCCGAGCTTTGGCCAAGAACAAAATGCGCGCCGGGTTGACGATCCTGGGCGTGGTGATCGGGATCGCCGCCGTGACGACGATGGTCTCGATCGGCCAAAGCGCCAGTCAGATGGTGCAGAGCCAATTCGAGATGTTGGGAACCAATGTCATCGTGGTCCGACCCGCCAGCCGCCGTAGCGGTGGGGTGCAAATTGCAGGAATGCCCAGCCTGACGGCTCGAGACGTCGAGGCCATCCGGACGGAATGTCCCTCGGTCATGGCGGCCACCGCCATGGTCCGCGCCGGCGGTCAGGTCATTTACGGAAATACGAATTGGAGCCCCAGCGAGATGTGGGGGGTGGGACCGGATTACTTGACGGTCCGCAATTGGCCCTTGCGGCACGGCGGATTCTTCACCGAACGGGACGTCAGTTCGGCTGCCAAAGTCTGCGTGATCGGACAGACCTTGGTTCGCGAACTGTTTCAGACTAGCGATCCCCTGGGCCAGACGATCCGGATCGCCAATATCCCGTTCGAAGTGATCGGGGTTTTGGAACCCAAGGGAGTCAATCTGTTCGGTCAGGAACAGGACAACATCGTGTTGATGCCGTACACGACGGTTCGCAAGCGGCTACAAGGATCGGAGTTCGACCACGTGCATCTGGCCATGGTTTCGGCGCGATCCATGCAGCAGATGTCCGATGCACAGAACGAGATTACGCACCTGCTGCTTGAGCGGCATCGGATTCATCCCGGCGAACCGGCGGATTTCGAGGTGCAAAACACGGACGAATTCGCCAGGGTTCTGGGCATGATCACCGGCACGATGACCATGTTATTGGCCTCGATCGCCGGGATCTCGTTGATCGTCGGCGGGGTCGGGATCATGAATATCATGTTGGTGTCGGTCACCGAGCGGACTCGCGAGATCGGCATCCGCATGGCCGTGGGCGCTCGCCCCAAGGACATCTTACGTCAGTTTCTGATCGAAGCCGTTCTGCTGTCTTGCATCGGAGGGCTGATCGGGTTCGCCTTGGGAGTCGCCGCTTCGACGGGCCTGACCATGCTGATCAACACCTTGTCCAGCGGTTCCGAGTGGCAGGTCGTGATTTCCGTACCGGCCGGCATCATCGCCTTTTTGTTTGCGGCGGCCGTCGGCATCTTTTTCGGGTATTACCCGGCGCGGCGAGCTAGTCGTTTAGACCCGATCGAGTCGCTTCGCTACGAGTGACCCCCTTCGGACATCCGCGCCAAGCGACTCGGCTTACTCGAAAACGACTCCCGACCCCTTTCGCCCGATTCCACCGAGTTCGTCCGTCCATCGCTCACCCTTGCTGAAACTCAGTGCACCGCGCCCCGAATGCCAAGCCACTTCCCTGCCTCACCTCGATCCGTTCCCGCGCCGAGCCATCACCAATCACAGTGGCCCCATTTATCCCAGATCCACCATTCTGTTTTTCCGGAAAAATCGATTCAAGCCGCAGGGTTGAAGTACCGATATTGGACGTGATAACGTGTATTTTGCATGCTTTTTTTCGGAATGGTCATTGGCGATGTCGAATCTCTCCAACTCAGCCTCCATCGAAGCGAACCGGTCCGGTCGGCTCCGAGATTCCCTGGTAGATTGGGTGGGCGACTGGGGAGGAGTCACGATCGATGCGTTTTCGGCGATCGGTGAAATGGCCCTTTTCGCCTGGAGCACGCTATACTGGCTGATGTCACGTCGCCCGCGACGAGGGACCTTGTTGCCCATCCTGTACCAAGTCGGGGTATTGAGTCTGCCGGTTGTGGCGTTGACGGGAACGTTCATCGGCATGGTGCTCGCCGTGCAGAGCTTCTTCCAGTTCCAGCAACTCCGGATGGAAACGCGTCTGGGCGCCGTGATCAACATGACGCTGGCACGGGAATTGGGCCCGGTGTTGGCTGCGACGATGCTAGCTGGTCGAGTGGGCAGCGCGATGGCGGCGGAATTGGGGACGATGCGAGTTACCGAGCAGATCGACGCTTTGTCCAGCATGGGGACGAATCCGGTCCATTATCTGGTCGTTCCGCGTTTCCTGGCCTTCGTATTGCTGATCCCCGCGTTGACGGTGATGGCCGTGTTCATGGGGGTGGTGGGCGGTTACTTCTACAGCGTCATGATTTTGGGTATCGACAAACATCATTACCTGTATAATACCCGGGAATTCGTCGGAAGTTGGGATCTGTTCTACGGTTTGGCCAAGAGCATCTTTTTTGGGATCGCTACGGCGATCGTCAGTTGTTACCAAGGTTTCAACTGTACGGCGGGAGCGGAAGGGGTCGGCAAAGCGGCGACGGCAGCGTTCGTGCATTCCTTTGTGTTGATCCTGTTGTTGGATCTGATGCTGGGCATCAGCCTGGATGCCATTTATTTTACGCTTTGGCCCGAAGGTTCCAGCCTGTTTTGATGTCAGGAGCGAACTGGTGATGATGACGGCATTGCCACCGACGCAGGAGCAACTGGACCGCCCCTTGATCCAGGTGCGTGATCTGTCGGTGCGTTTCGGCCAGCAAGAAGTTTTGCGGAATATCAACCTGAGTATTCCACGAGGTCAAAGTTTGGTGGTGATCGGCGAAAGCGGTTGCGGCAAGACGGTGCTGCTAAAGACATTGATCCGTTTGATCGCCCCCACCCGAGGCAGCGTTCATTTCGATGGGCAGGATCTGGCGGAACTCAGCGAGAAGGAGTTGACCAGCCAACGGATACGTTGCGGATACGTGTTTCAAAACGCGGCTTTGTTCGACAGCATGACGGTCGGGCAGAACGTCTCGTTTCCGCTCCGCCAGCACACGAACATGTCCGATCGCGAGATACTCGATCGAGTTCGAGCGCGATTGGCCGAAGTGGGATTGCCGGACAGCGTGATGAAGAAGAAACCGGCCGAGTTATCCGGAGGGATGCGGAAGCGAGTCGGATTGGCAAGGGCCTTGATCATGGAACCCGAGTTGATTTTGTACGACGAGCCGACGACCGGTTTGGATCCGATCATGAGCGACGTGATCAACGAACTGATGATGCGAACGCGACGCAACTATTCGGTGACCAGCATCATCGTCAGCCACGACATGCGAACGGTGCGTCGCGTAGCGGATCGAGTGGTGATGATTTGCCCGGTGCCGCGTCTGCAGCCGGAGGAACCGCAGATGATTTTCGATGGTCCGCCCAGCGAATTGGAGCGTTGTGCTGACCGCCGCGTCGCACAGTTCGTGCGAGGCGAGGCGGGGGAGCGTTTGATGGAGTTGCGTGGCTCGGCAGCCATGTCGGCTTGACAAACCCGGCCTGGATCGACCAAGCTGGAAGATGGTAGAGGGTAGTAGACGATGGACGAACGAGTCTTGAGGTTTCGCGTCGGTGTCGTAGTCGTCGCTTCGGCGATCGTCACCGTCGTGTTAGTGATGCTGTTCGGCGCTTGGCCGACGATGTTACAGCCTCAGTATACGCTGCACATCCGTTTTCCCGAGGCGCCGGGGATCACCGTGGACACCCCGGTACGCAAGAGCGGTGTGTTGATCGGCCGGGTTTCCCGAGTGCAATTGCTGGACGAAGGGGGCGTGCTGGTCAGCACCAATATCAATCGGAATTTTACCCTCCGCCGCAACGAAACCTGCCGCATCGGGACGGGATCGCTGCTGGGCGACGCCGTCTTGGAGTTTGTGCCTGCCGGCCACGACGAACTACTGGCTCGGTTCGACATCGATCGCACCGGTCGCTTGAGTCCCGAACAGGAGAGGATGGCGCTGGAACCGTTGACCGACGGCGACTTCATCTCCGATGGGATCGTCGCCGCCAATCCGTTGCGCGTCCTGGTGAACCTCGAGCAGAACATCAGTACCGCATTCGCTTCAATCCAAAAAGCGGGGGATGAAGTGGCCCAGGTCGCTCGCTCGGTGAACACAGCCTTGGATCGTACCGAAGGCGCGGTGCCACGACTGTTGGAAAAAACGGAAAGGGCTCTGGACGGGCTAAGCGACACGATGCGAGCGGTCCACAACTTGCTGGGCGATGAACAATTGAACGCCGAGCTGCGGCAATCGTTGCGGGACATGCCCAAATTCATTCAGGAAACCCGCGAAACCTTGGCTGTGGCACGAACGACGCTGGACAGCTTTCAACAGGTCAGCGAACGGGCCAATGTGAACCTGGAGAATCTGGAACAGTTCACCGGTCCCTTGGGTCAACGGGCGGACGAACTGTATGAAGAAATCCAACGCAGTGCGGTCGAATTGCGGCGAGCCTTGACGAACGTCTCTCATTTCAGCGAATCACTACGCGACGGGCGAGGAACGATCGGGCGTCTGGTCAATGACGACGAACTGTACGTCAGCATCGCCCAGGTCGTCGCGAATGCCGAAGAGGTGACGCGGCGGCTGAGGCCGATTGTGGAAGACGTACGGATCTTTACCGACAAGATCGCGCGCGAACCCAGCCAGTTGGGCGTGCGCGGCGCACTGGACCGACGCCCGAGCGGGCTCAAGACCGGCGTCACGGCCTGGTAAGCCTTTGCCCGCAAGTCTTTTGGTAACAAGTGGTTGCATATCGTAGCCCGTTTAGGCTAGGGAAAGTCCAGCACTGTCGCTCGAGTCTTCCTGGAGCATCGAATATGCGAACTTGGCAGCGCCCAACAGGGCCGTTTTGTCGTTCAGGATGACACGGACAGGGATCCTTTCCAGGACTCGCCGCAATCGGCCTTTCGAAGTGAACCCGTCCAGGAAATGGGGCGTCGACTTGAGCCGTGGCAGGATCTTCACGACGATCCCGCCGCCCAGCCAAACGCCGCCACGTGCCATAAACGTCAGGGCAACGTTACCCGCCTCGGCCCCAAACAGACTCATGAAGATGTCCAGCGCCCACTCACAAGCCGGACACTTTCCTGCCATCCCTGCATTGGAGATCACCGCCGCCTTGTCGTCCGCCTCCGGCAATTCAGCGGCCAGCCAATCGGGCTGAGTCCCCCGCCCGGTGTCCAGCAGGAACTGGTAGATATTCACCAGCCCTGGTCCGGAAACGACCCGTTCGTAGCTCACGTGTCCGAACTTCGCGGTCAAATATTGTCCCAGTTCGTATTCCAATGGTGTACGAGGGCCGAAGTCGGTATGGCCGCCTTCGGTCGGGATGGGGATGTAACGGGAACCATTCCAAAACAAACCGGCCTCGCCCAACCCGGTACCCGGCGAGACGACGGCGCCGTGACCCGCGGCTTTGGGATCGCCAGGATTGAGCACGAACAAATCTCGTTCCTCCAGGCACGATATCCCATGCCCGTTGGCCTCCAAGTCATTGATCACGGCTACATGCGGGATGTGGGAATCAGCCGCCAAATCAGCGGCGTCGACGATCCAGCTCAGATTCGTCGTCCTGCACCGGTTTTCATGCACCGGCCCGGCAACTCCGAAGCAGGCGGCTTGTGGGCGGTCGTCCCGGCTTTCCAGAAACTCGCGGACGATCAGATGCAGCCCCTCGTATTGGGCGCTCTTGAAGGTGGATTCGACAACGATTCGCAGTTGTCCGCCATCGTCCCGCTGAACGATGGCCAGCCGCGTATTCGTACCACCGATATCACCCGCCAGAATCATGGTATCTCCTTGTTGCATGGGGAAGCCATAATGTACCGATTTTCCACGGCGATGTGCAGTGGTGTTTACGTCCGGTCCTGGAGGCTGTGAAAAAATGGGACCGGCTCCGAACGGAAACTGAGAAAACCATGGAAAACAGGGGCCGCCAAGGTGCCTGTCCCAACTTTTTCACAGCTTTTCCGGAAACCAATAACGCCAGGGAGCCGATCAACGGGAATTCGAATTGCCACCCAGAAGATGGCATAAGTGCTGACCGGTAAAGTTATCCCGAACAGCAGCGATATCTTCGGGAGTCCCCACTGCCATGACGCGTCCCCCCGCCGCGCCGCCGCCGGGTCCCAGGTCGATGATCCAATCGGCGGTTTTGATCACGTCCAGATGATGCTCGATGACGATCACCGTATTGCCGCGGTCGACCAATTGGCCCAGCACTTCCAGCAGTCTGCGGATATCGTCGAAATGCAATCCGGTGGTCGGTTCGTCCAGCACGTACAGGGTCTTGCCGGTATCGACGCGAGCCAATTCTGCGGCCAACTTGATTCGCTGGGCTTCACCGCCCGACAGCGTGGTCGAGGGCTGGCCGAGACTCAAGTACCCCAGCCCCACGTCGCAAAAGCATTGCAGAGGGCGTCGAATCGCGGAGAAATTCTCGAAGAACTCGGTCGCATCTTCGATCGACATCTCCAGGACATCGGCGATCGATCGATCGCGATAGCGGATTTGCAGGGTCTGGCGGTTGAACCGTTTCCCCTGGCACTCGCTGCACGTCACGTACAGATCGGGCAGGAAGTTCATCTCGATCTTCTGCAGCCCGTGTCCCAGGCAGGTTTCGCACCGTCCCCCTTTGACGTTAAAGCTGAATCGACTGGTGCGAAAGCCTCGCTGCTTCGCCTCGCGAGTGCCCGCGAAGACTTTGCGGATTTCGTCGAACGCCCCGATGTAGGTCGCCGGCGTGCTGCGCGGCGTGCGGCCGATCGGGGATTGATCGACCGGGATCAGCTTGTCGATCTGGTTGGCTCCTCGCAAACTGCGAAACGGTCCTGGTCGGGGTACGGCGTGCCCCAATCGGCGACGGACGGCGCGGGACAACGTTTCGTTCACCAGCGAACTCTTTCCCGACCCGCTGACGCCCGTTACACAGATCAGCACACCCAACGGAAACGTGACATCGACCGATTGCAGGTTGTTGGTGGTGACCCCTTCCAAAATCAGCGAACGCGACTTGGTCGCGCGTCGCCGCTTTTCGGGACGCGGGATCTGCCGCTGACCACTCAGGTACTGCCCGGTGATCGAATGGCTGTTGCTGCTGACGTTTTCGGGTGTGCCCTGCGCGACGATCTGTCCGCCCGCCGCGCCGGCTGCGGGCCCCATGTCGATCAAGTGGTCGGCTTGTCGCATCATGGCCTCGTCATGCTCGACCACCAGCACCGTATTGCCTTGGTGCTGCAAGTCTCGCAGGGCTTCGATCAAGCGCTGGTTATCTCGGGGATGCAGGCCGATCGATGGTTCGTCCAACACGTAGCAAACGCCGACCAGCGCCGAGCCGATACTGGTTGCCAAGCGGACTCGCTGCAATTCGCCGCCGCTGAGCGTATCCGCAGCGCGTTGCAGGGTCAGGTAATCCGCGCCGACTTTGATCAGAAACTGCAGCCGCTTCCGGATCTCGGTGACCAGCGGTTCTGCGACGGGTCGGGATTCGTCCGGTACCGTCAAGCTCGCGAAAAACGCCTCGGCCTCACCCACCGCCAGCCCGCAGATGTCGTGGATGTTCTTCTGCCCCAGGAAGACGAAATTGGCCTCCGGACGCAAACGCGAACCTCCGCATTCGGGGCAGGTGACCAAGCCCCGATAGTGACTCAACGCTTCCAGACGCTCTTCGTTCGTCTCGGTGACCAGCTCCTTTTGCAACATCGTCAGAATGCCCGGCGATTTCTCGGCACCCTCCAACAATGTCTGCACAACTGCGGGCTCCAACTGATCCAGTGGTGTCTGGGGATCGGCTCCGCAGGACTGCAACAGGGCCGTTGCGTGCTTGGCATGCTTGCGGCTGACGGCTGGTGTGAGCGCTTTCCACGGGGCCACGGCGCCGGCGGCAAGGCTGAACGAACGATCCGGGATAACCAGTTCGGGATCGAATTGTTCCAGGCAGCCCAGCCCGTCACAGGCGGGACACGCTCCGTAGGGACTGTTGAAGCTGAACGTGCGTGGTTCGAGTTCTGCCAAGCTGACATCGCACCGCGGACACGAATATCGCGTGCTGAACAAGCGATCGCGCCAGACGCCTTGAGGCCGTTTGGGATCGGCGGCTTGCGTATCCAGATAGCAAGCGGTCATGACCCCTTCCCCGTGCCGCAGTGCCAGTCGCAACGATTCGCCGATCCGCGATGTTGAACCCTGCCGGACGATCACGCGATCGACCACCGCGTCGATGTCGTGCAATTGACGGGCAGATAGCGTGGGAGCTTGATCCAGGTCGTAGATTTCACCATCGACGCGCAGCCGGACAAACCCGGCCTTCCGAATCCTGGCATACACCTCGTCGTGCTTGCCGCGCCGCCCGTGGACCAGGGGCGCCAGGATCATCATCTTCGTTCCTTCCGGCATACCCATCAACGAATCCAGGATCTGGTCGGGCGACTGTTGGCGGATGGGGTGCCCGCACTGGAAACAGGAAGCCTGTCCGACCCGAGCCATCAGCAGGCGCAGGTAATCGTAGATCTCGGTCACCGTGGCCAACGTGCTGCGAGGATTCGCGTTGCCGGGACGCTGGTCGATGCAGATGGTGGGCTGCAAGCCCTCGATCAAATCGACGTCCGGTCGCTGCATCTGGTTCAAGAACTGCCGCGCATACACCGACAGGCTCTCGATGTACTGACGCTGGCCTTCGGCGTACAGCGTGTCGAACGCAAGGCTGCTCTTGCCCGACCCGCTGGGCCCGGTGATGACGACCATTTGTTCGCGTGGGATGTCCAGATCCAGATTCTTCAGGTTGTGCATCCGGGCTCCGCGAATGCGGATCGAGTTCGCCGCGTCGTCCCGACGAGATGCGTCATGCGATTCGGTCAGTGACCCGTGGGATGCGGAGCTGGACATCGATCGCCCGATCGGTCTTTCGAACAGTTGACGATTTCCTATTCCGATGCCTCCGCGGCCCGGCGTACCGCGTCAAGGAACTCTTCCACCGACACCGCGTATTCCACGTCGACGCCAGTGGGCGTTCCGTCGGGATGAAGGAAGATGTAGTACGGAAGGGCGTGCGAGCCGAAGGTGTTGATCTTCAGATCGGAGTATTCGGGAACGTCCACGTTCAATTTCACGGGCACAAACGGCTCGATGGCCTCGACCACGTCAGGCCGGCTGAAGACGCGTGCATCCATCTCGATGCAGGGCCGGCACCAGGGCGCCCAAAAGTCGACGAGAATCGGCCGGTTCTCTTCTTCGGCAATCCTGAGCCCTTCGTCGAAGTCGTAAATCCAGTCGATGGTTTCCGCCGGCAGGAACAGCACGCCCGCCAAGGACCTGGGGAAGGGCGCTGCGGGCAGTCCCCGGAGCACCCCGGTGTTCACGCCCGTCCAGGTCAGCAGGTACACCCCGAGCAGGATCAGCCCGACCGCTACGGCGCGCAGGGCCAGGTGCTGAAACACCGTATATCGCAACAGGAACACCCCCAACCCCGCGCTCCAAACGGCGAACAGGATGCCGGTCCAAGCCGCCGGGATCAGAATGTCGAGGAAAAACAAGGCCGCGCCGATGAACACCCAGCCGAAGACTCGCTTCAGGTCCTCCATCCATTGCCCCGCCTTCGGCAAAGCGCTGAGGGCCGACGACGAGACCGCCAGCACGAAGAACAGCACGCCCATGCCCAACCCGAACGAAGACATCCCCGCCGCCCCCATGACCACGCCCTGCACGAGCGTATCGGCTTGGCTGGCCAACGAGGCGACCATTCCGAGAATCCCGGCCACGAACGGCCCCACGCACGGTGCGGCAACCAACCCCAGCATCAGGCCCATCGACAACGCCCCGACCGGGCCTTGTTTCGCTCCGCCGCCGGCGACCTTTTGCACCAGCGCCGAGGGCGGACGGATCTCGTAAAGGCCAAACATCGAAAGGGCCAAAGCGACGAACAAGGCGGCGAATCCGATCACCACCACGGGGTGGCCCATCAGAGCCCCCAACTCCTTCCCGATCAAAGCGACCGTTACCCCCAGGATCGTGAACGTCAGGATGATGCCAAACACGTAAAGAATCGCCAAGAACACCCGACGCTGCACATTCGCGCCGGACTGGCTGCCAAAAAACGCGACCGTGATCGGAATCATCGGATACACGCACGGGGTCAAACTGGCCACGAGACCGGCCAGGAACGCAAAGGCGATGGCCCTCCACACTCCCGCCTGCCAGAGTCCCTCGAAGGTGTCCGGCCGCGTTGGCTCCACAGCACGCGCCGGCTCCTCAGCATGCGTCGGATCCACATCGACCGGACGAGCGGGCGGGTCCGGTAGCCCCTCAAACCAGTCTTCGTGGGTGGAAACTACCTCAGCGTCGACCGGGGCCAAGGGTACGGTGACCTCGATTGGCGCGTCCCGCACCGGCGCCAGGCAGTCGATGTCGGTACATACCTGATACGTGACCCGAATCGGAAGAACCAACTCGTCTTCCGCTTCTATCGGTTCCTCGGTTCGTTCCATGTGCAAAACGACGGTGACGACCGGATCGGTGAACGCATAGACCCGGTCGGGGAAACCGGGGCCGTAGTCGACTTCAGTCGCTTCCGCGGGAGGGAAGATGGGTTCATCCAACAGACGCAGGCCTTCCGGTGGGTCTACGTCCACGCGGGTGGCGAATAACGGCCCTTCTTGTTCCGGCCCGTAGATCTTGTAAGGTGGATTGACGGTAAAACGAACCGCCACCTTGAAAGCATCGCCGGGACGCACCGCGTCCACCGACAGGCGGACGTCGACGTCCACTTGGGCTGCCGATCCGAACTGGCCGTACGCTACGCCAGACACTTGGCTGGCCAGCACCGCCAAGACGAGAGCACGGAAAATTGAGGAAAAAACCATCGTTCGAACCAACTGCGCTAGTGATTTCGGCATGCTACATCGGTCGTGGCAAAGCTTGGCCATTGGCAATCCTTTGAGGACCAGCAAGTGAATCGTTTCGCATTTCGCGGAAGGGGGCGGGAGTCGTCTTCGCGCAAGTCACTTGCCCTGTTCTTAAGCGTTGCCCGAAAACGACTTCCGACCCCGTTGCAACCATGCGACCAAAGAGACTCTAACAAACGGTGTGTCATGAATCCTACAGCGGATTGGCGCCGGGTCAAGGGGACCGACCTTTTTGGTTAAGTCCATTGCCATCTTATAAGACCACTAGCTCCCGCCAAGCGTGCATATTATTAGCGTAAAGAAAGTGCCCATATGTATGTAATCTTGACAGAATGTGTCGCGCCTGCGGCTGTCATCGCCACACGCGATGGTTCGTCCTTGGTTCATGGGTTGCTGCTGAGCCAGTCCTTTGCAACCCGAATGGGATCGCTTGCCTCCATGAACGCTTGCCCCGTCAAGTCCGACAGGATCGAGGCCGCGTCCCATTGAAGGTCGTCGTTGTCCCATTCCCGGGACGTCAGGATCTGTCGCATCGTAGCAAGACAAACTTCGCCACCAATCGTGTGCAAGGCACTCATGGCGGCAGTGTTCGCTTGGATCTCCTTTGTATCTTCCTGCCAGGGTCGAGTCGCCAACAAAGCGAGTTCAGCGGCAACCGCTCCTTCGTCCGATCCCAGTTGGCCGTCTCCGGCGAGCGCCCCAAGCAGGTACGCCGCATCCTCTCGAGCATCGTATCCCGGGTGCCTGAGGCGTTCTCGAGCCCAATCCACGACTTCCGCGCCGCGTTGGCGGAGGATGTCGAGCGCTGTCCGGCAAACGGTGCTGTCGCGAACCATGATGACGTTGTCGTCATGGTTCTCCTGGAGAAAGCTATCCCAATACCTATCGCAGAGCGACGTCAGGCTATCGGTGCTCGCTGCCGACAAGATCGACAGATTCGGCTGTGGGTGCTCCGACTTACCACGAGGCCAAAGCCCCGGCAACTGCTCGCTGTCGGGGACGTACGCCACCCGCTTCGTGGTCCTTCCGAGCATTGAGTTCAAGAGTTTTCGCAGCATAGATTCCTCTGGCCGAACGCTACCGATCATGCGGCGGCGACAAGACAATTCTCCATTTCAAAACCGCGCCACTTCGCCGATCCCCCTGCATTGGCTTGTTCGCCACCAGTGACCCCCGAGGCGCCAATCGTCAATTGGAACCAGCCGTAGTCATCGTATGGATCAGGTGACTGGTAGCGAACAAAGTCGTTCCAGTCGATGTGGTCGTTCGATTCCAAGTGGTGAATTTCAGCCTGCATCAACGCGAGTGTATCCCACGCAAACTCGAACTTGCAAGCTTCTTCGGAGGATTGCACTGCGTTTGGTCGTAAGATATATACCCAAGAGACAGTCCGTATCCCCCATAAGTGTCCGTCATTGATTTTTCTTCGATTCCGGATATGCTCGCGTTGGTGCATATTCCGAGTCTGACAGTAACCTGCCAATGTCCTTTGCTATCCAATGTTCCGAACTTCGAAAGACGTATCCCGGTCGACCGCCAGTCGAAGCCGTGCGGGGGATCGATCTTTCGGTCCATTTGGGCGAGTGCTTGGGCGTCCTGGGTCCCAACGGCGCGGGCAAGACGACGACGATCGAGATCCTGGAGGGGCTGTTGGCGCCCAGCAGCGGGGAGGTCAAAGTTTTGGGCATGCGTTGGCAGGATCACGCCCGAGAAATCCGTGAACAGATCGGCATCTCGCTGCAAGAGACGCGTTTTTCCGATAAATTGAAGGTTCGCGAGACGCTTGCGTTGTTTCGCAGCTTTTATCGCCACGGGATCGATCCCGACGATGCGATCGAGCGGGTTTCGTTGCAGGACAAGGCCAATCATTGGATCAAGACCCTTTCCGGTGGTCAGCGACAACGATTGGCCGTCGCCACGGCCCTGGTCAGCGATCCCGCGTTGATGTTCCTGGACGAACCAACGACCGGATTAGATCCTCATTCTCGCCGCGAACTGTGGGAGATCATCCAAGGTTGTCGTCGCCAGGGCCGTACGACCTTGTTGACCACGCATTACATGGAGGAAGCCGAACGGCTGTGTGATCGAGTGGCCATTATCGACCACGGCAGGATCATTGCGTTGGGAACTCCCGGTGAACTGATCGCTCGATTGGGAGGCGATCACGTGGTCGAGTTCTCGCTGACCGGGCGCGCGATGGCGGAAACCTCGCCCGAGGACTGGTTGGATCTGCCGGCCGTGACCGGGTGCCGATACGAGTCCGGTACCGTGCATCTGTCCGTGACCGAACCTCATGTCGTGCTGCCCGCCTTGTTGGATCGACTGAGCCGCCGTTCGTACCAATTGACCAGTTTGACGACGCGCCATGCCAGCCTGGACGATGTGTTCGTGATGCTCACCGGACGCACTCTCGAATTCGAACGGGAGGACTCGCCGTGAACCACGACTCGTGGGATCGCGCCTCAGAGGGGCGCAACCATCACGCTTTTTTCGCGTTGCTGGCAGCGCGGGTCCGCGAATTCGTGCGGGAGCCGGCGGCGATTTTTTGGGTCTACGTGTTTCCCTTGATTCTGGTCGTGGCGTTGGGGGCCGCCTTTCGAAATCAACCGGTGGGGGGCTTCGTGGTGGTCGTTGTCGAATCGGAACAGGCAGCCACCATTCAAGAGGCGCTGGCGACGGACGGCCGGCTGGAACCCGTCGTTTTGTCGGCTCAGGAAGCTTGGACGCGTTTGACGACCGGCCGAGCGGAACTGATGGTTGTGATCGAACCCTCCGGCTATCGATACCAATTCGATCCCCATCGTGCGGACAGCGTATTGGCCCGTGAAGCGGCGGATAGCGTGTTGCAGCGAGTTGCCGGTCGCCAGGATGCGGTCGACGTTCATGACGATCCCTTGGATCAGCCCGGTGCGCGATACATCGATTTTCTCGTCCCCGGACTTGTCGGCCTGGGATTGCTCGGTGGCGGACTCTGGGGGGTCGGCTTCGCCATCGTCGATATGCGGATCCGCAGACTGCTGAAGCGGTATTTGGCGACCCCGATGAAACGCAGCCATTTCCTGGGGGCAATCATGGCCAGCCGCCTGATTTTTACCATTCCGGAGGTGCTGTTGATCATTCTGTTTTCCCAACTCTTGTTCGGAGTGACCAGCCAAGGAGGGTACCTGCCGGTCGCTGTGCTGATTCTGCTGGGCGCCTTTCAATTTTCCGGAATCGGCTTGCTGGTCGCTAGCCGGGCACAGACCATCGAAACCCTTTCGGGGTTGATGAATGCGGTGATGCTGCCGATGTGGATCGGCACCGGGCTGTTCTTTCCCATCGAACGGTTTCCGGAGTTCGTCCAGCCGGTACTGAAGCTGTTGCCGTTAACGCCGCTGAACGCGGCGCTGCGCGGTGTGATGTTGGAGGGCGCCAGCCTGCTGTCACTGGCGCCCGAGATCTCGTTGATCGTCGCTTGGGGCGTGGTCTCGTTCGTGATCGCCTTGCGTATCTTTCGTTGGACTTGATCCGTGCGTTCGCGCCCCAGCATGATCGCTTCATGGCGTGGTCGACGCGACGGGTTGACGCAAGGGAACCAGCAACCGCATCATTTCTTCAGCCGAGATGCGGGCGACGCGGTGAATCACCTCGCGGTCCGTGTTGTCTCCGAACTCGTAGGTGATCGCCGGGATGCCGAAGGTGCGGTGAGCCCACTGTTGCGAGGTGGGTCGATCGTTCAACGAACTAGAGCGGCGCACGGAATACCCGGGCGTTCGATCGTCCAAGGCTTCGAGCCACCGGCGAGTGAACTCCGGCGGAAACGTCTCGGCCTCATCCGGTTGGGTGTAGAAAACGTCGTGGTGAGTCGAGTGGAAGTCCAGCCACAAATACAGCGTTTGGTCGGGCGATTCGTGCAGCGGCATCACCTGGTCGCGCACGGCACGGGTTTCCGGTTGCGCGAAAGGTCCCCAGTCTCGGTTCAAATCGACGCCATGGACATTGTGTCGCCAGAACCCCCGGTCGACGCCATCGGGGTTGACCAGCCCGACCACGTGCAACTTGAATGCCCGGCGAAACTGAACCGCCAGATCGTCCGCTTCGACCAGCCGATCGACGAAAGCGATCTGGCCCAGCGATCCGGTGACTTCGGGAGGGTGCTGGCGACCGATGACGATCACGTGCCCGGGATCCTCGGACTCGGTGATTTGGACCTGGTAGATCGGCCGATCCTCGACCGAGCGGCCGATGACGGTCTGTTCGGCGAACGGCAGTTCAGCCAGCCGACTCATCCAGGTCTCCAGCGTCTCGCGCACGACTAGTTCCTGGGCGGCAACCCATAGAGGTTGACGATCGACGTCCAATTGCAGCACGACCAAGCGTCGGTCCATCCGCTGAATCGACCCGTCGTCCAGAGGCGACCAGTCTTTTCCGTCTCGGCTGATCTTGGGTCGGTAACGGTGCGTACCGTTCTCGTAGGTCAAGTGGACATCGATCGTTCGCGGTTGGTCCGCCTTGACTCGAAAAGCGTACCAGGCACTATTGTTGATCGGGGTGTTTTCCGGGCGGATGGTTAATTGAAACGCACCGGAATCCAAGCGTTGGTACTCACTGACATAAGCGCTGGGAAAGTCACTGCAAAAGGTGACGCCATCGGCTTCGAATCCTTTCGCTCGATGCCCCACCCTCGCGACGGCGCCGTCAGCAGCTTGAGCGGCGGCAGGTTCAGCAACCGGGAATTCGGCACCAGCGCCCCGACTGAGTCCCAAGGCAACGATCGTCGCCAACGTCCAGCGGCAACACACTTCCAAGATCATTGATCTACAAATCAAAATCATCGGCTCGTCCTTTCTCTCAACCGCCCGAAGGCGGAGCGACTACACAAGATTGTGATTCGGTACGTTTCGCAACAAAACCGGCTGAGCGGTTTTGTCGTGCTTTTTCTTCCTTACAAGTCGCGTGACGTTCCGCGTTGTGGTGCTTATTACAGTATCCGTAGATACTCGATCAAATCCGCCAATTCAGCATCGCTCAGATCGCTGGTGCCGCCTACTTTCGAGGGCCGGTGTGCCTCGGTCAACACCTGTTCCAACGAACGCGCCCGACCGTCGTGCAGCAACAGCGTCTTGTGATAAACGTTTCGCAATGACGGCGTGTTGTAGCCGCTGAAGCGATCCAATCGGCCGCCGGTCCCGACATCATGGATCCGACCGTCGGTCAGCTCCGGACCGTGGTGACAGGACGCGCATCCTGCACGAGTGCCGTGAAAGATCGCGCGACCTCGCTCGACCGCGGCCGCGATCTGCGGGTCGGACGGTTGGTGCGGATTCGGCGGTGGCTGGAGTTCCGAGAGATAGGCGATCATCGCGTGAACGTCGTCTTCGCTGGGCGCCGGGCCTTGCATGGTCGAGGTCAATGAGTGGGCGATCGTCTCCGGCAGATCCGTCTGCCACCCGTGCCAGTTCCAAGGCCCGGTCCGATCCAAGCGGTAGAGGGGCAGAACCGTTTTGGAAGTCAGCGGCGAACCGTCGGTAGGCGTATTGATCGCCACGGCGTTGGTACCGCCTTCGTAATGGCAACTGTGGCAACTGTACCACTGGTCCAGGCTGCGAGTCGCGTCGAAAAAGAGGGCCTCGCCCCGCCGCGCCAACGAAGCCTCGGATGGCCCGCCTAGAGAAATTTCGCGAACGACCTGCCGTGATTGCAAGTCGACAATCTGAACCGAATTTCGCAGATAATTGGCCACGGCCACGTGCCGGTCGTCTTGCAGCGACCGCACGGCCATGGGACGGCCGCCCAGCGGGATACGAAAGAATCGGTCGCTGTCAGCCAGCAGCGCACGATCGATCAAGTCGTGGAGCGCATGGTCTCGGAAGGGCAAACCCTGGCGACGAAAGACCAGCAGCTCGCGGGTTCCCGAAGCCGTGACGACCATTCGCGTCGCGTCGGGCGTCCAGGCGATCCCGTGCGGGTCCGCCACGGCTCGGCCCGACGGATCCATTGTCAATGCCTGCCACGCGGGATCGTCCCCCGTTTGGATCTTGGCGACCCGTGATCCCAACACCCATCCCATGCGAATATTGGCCGGCGTGATCGGCGTTCGGCGATAGATCATCCAGGGAAAATAGACCTCACGGCCATCGGGAGAAAAAATCAGATGACCGACGTTCAGGGACCCCAGACGTTCGGTCCATAACAGCTCGCGTGCGGTCGTATCGATCATCGAGACACCCAAGTCGCCGCTGACACCAACGGCCAGACGCGTACCATCCGGCGATAGGACCAGGTATCGCGGCCAACGCCCGGTATCGATACGGTCCGTCACGCGGCCTGCTTCCAGATCCACGGCGACGACCTGATTTCGCGCCGACAGCGCTACATAAGCCGTGCGACCGTCAGCCGTCAAAACCACACCATAGGGCAGGTACCCCACGTGAACCTGCCCCGTTGGCTTTAGCACCCCATTGTCCACTTTGAACAGCGTCAAATCGCTTGAATCCCGCGAACTCACCACCAAGCGGGCGCCGTCGGTGGAATGCGCGATCGCCACGGGCCAACGCCCCACCGGCTGTTCATCCAGCACGCGACCATCGGCCAAGCTGACCAGCGACACCGAATCCGAAGTCTGGTTGACGGTCACCAACCACGACTCGCAAGGACTGATCACCAAATCGACGGGAGAACGGTCGACATCTGCCGCGATTTTCAAGAAATCAGCGTGAGAACCCTGACCGTTCGTCCGGTTACCCGAAAACAAAAGCACAGCAAGGCAAGCCAAAGCCATCACGAATATCATCGGGAAACGATGCATCAAGCCACCTGAGCTGGATCCTGTCGACAAACACCCACCAGAAGCTGGGGGCGACAATGGAACAAATGCTCGCATTTTACGCCAGCCAACGGGGATTTCAAGTTCGGACTGAACCCGAATTCCGCCGTGGATTGTAACGGGTTGCTTGACAATCGACCTTGAATCTACGAAGATTTCCGATTCTTTGATGTTTTGGTACGGCGTCCCCTAAGACACTCGCTCGGGGCCATGATGGAAACGACGGAAAAAATAGATCTGGCGCAGGTCGCTCGTGATGTGCATCTGCCGATCGAAAAGGTTCAGGCCACAGTAGAACTGCTGGACGATGGAAACACCGTCCCGTTCATCACTCGCTACCGAAAAGATCGGACAGGCGGTTTGGACGAGGAACAGATACGTCTGGTACAGCAAACCGTTCAGAAATGGCGAGTATTGGTCGACCGCAAGCACCAGGTCGTCAAATCGCTGCAGACGCAAGGTAGGCTGACGGACGAACTGGCGGCAGCGATCGAAGCTGCTGATTCCCTCCGACGTCTTGAAGACCTGTACCTGCCATTCAAACCGAAGAAACAGACGCTGGCGAATCTGGCGCGCAGCCGAGGCTTGGAGCCGCTGGCACAGGAAATCCTGATCGCCGCTCCCGAAACGACCGATCTGAGCGCACGAGCGGCTCAATTCGTCGATCGAGAGAAGGGGCTGGCCAGTGTCGAAGAGGTCCTGCAAGGCGCCGGCCATCTGATCGCCGAACGCTACAGCGAGAATCTCGAACTGCGAGACAAACTGCGGAAGATCGTCCAAAGCACCGGCCTGCTGGTTAGCACCCGTATCGAAGAAGCCGCCGCGTCCGGCTCCGAGGACGCCGAGGAGGATAGCGACCACGAGGACGCCTCTGTCCCGGACGATAACGTCCCGGAACAAGCGATCCCGGAACAAGCGGTCCCGGAACAAGCGGTCCCGGAACAAGCGGTCCCGGAACAAGCGGTCCCGGAACAAGCGGCCCCGGAACAAGCGG
>SKKK01000567.1 GCA_007121535.1 Planctomycetaceae bacterium
CCCATGCCACATCGATGCAGCAGTTCGCGGCGCGTCAACGCCAAGTGTTCCAGTCGCGTATCGTGTCCAAACATCGTTCGACCTCCTTTGCGTTCAGTCGATAAAGGCGAATTCGTTCGTCAACAACAGGACGTGTGCCAATCGCTGCCAGCGATCCAGCGGCTCGGGCGCCGGACCGGCGAACCCGGCGGTTGAATCCCAGGTTTGCGGTTGACCATCATCGCTGGGCTCCAGACGAATCCGAACCGCCCAGCGGAACCCGTCAAAATTGGGATTCTCCCGGCAATCGGTGACCAGATCGATCGTTTCACCCGCCCGGACTTCCCGTGGTTCGACCCGCGTGGACGCCTGTCCGTGCTGCGCCGTCCACTGGCCAATCATCCCTTGCCGATCGCTGACCACGGTGCCGCGCACACCGTCGCCCTGGTCCGAGGGGTGTTCCAGGCTGCCCCGGATGCTCAGCGTGCCGTCTCGCGGAGCCGTCCATCGCCGGATCGCTGCATGCTGGGGATTGCCCGGATGACCGCCGCCGGCATTCAGCATGACCCAGCCCAATTGCGGATCGGGCAACTTCGGACCGCCTTGCCAGGCGTCGCCCGTAAAGTGCGGCAGCCTGTGAAATACGACGCGCGACGTCGATTCGTCGTAATGCCCCCACCCGTATTGCCAGCGAGCCGTTTCCTCTGCCCCGCCTGCCTCCTTCGCAAGCTGTGCAGAAGCCAGGAACTCCCGGGAGGCCTGCAGTTCGTCGTCGGCCGGTTCGCGCCCCAGGACTCGTTGGAACAAACGGACGATCCGCTGATCGTCGGTCCCCGCATGATCTCGATCCCGATCCGCAAGCTCGATCGCCTGCTGCAGCACGAAGGGGCTGTTCATCAAGAACAACGCTTGCTGCGGCACCGTGGTGTAAGGCCGTTTGGGCGAATGCGTATCCGGACCGGCGAAGTCGAACGTGCGGAAAAAGGACGGCAGATTCTGACGCTCGATGAAACCGTAAACCGTGCGTCGAACCGGAAAAGGCTCCTCCGTCAATTCGACCGAGGGCCCCCCCATCGTCGTGTCCAGACGGCCCGCCGCGACCAGCAGACTGTCGCGCAGCGATTCCAGATCCAATCGGCGACGATTGGCACGCCACAGCAGGCGGTTTTCCGGATCGAGGGTGGCCGCGTACGGATCGTGATCGCTCGCCTGGCGGTACACATTCGACGAGACGATCTGCCGGACCAACCATTTCGTCGACCAACCCTCTTGGACGAAGCGGATGGCCAACCAATCCAGCAATTCGGGATGGCTCGGCGGGTCGCTGCGCATGCCAAAATCGCTGGGAGTGGTCACCAGCCCTTCTCCCAGCAGGTGCATCCAGACGCGATTCACCCAGACGCGGGCTGTCAGCGGATTCGAATCGCTGGCGATCGCCTGAGCCATCTCCAGACGCCCGCTGCCTTGCGAAAACGGTTCCGGCTCACCATCACTCAAACAGGATAAGAATCGCCGCGGGACCCGGTCGCCTCGGTTGCCCGGACTGCCACGTACGAAGACCACCGGTTCATAGGGCTTGTCTGTATCCACCAACAGCAAGGGCGCCGACTCTTCCTGCGGTTCACGAGAACTGGCGAACACACCGTACAAGGCGTAATAGTCTTCGATCGAAACCGGATCGTATTTATGATCGTGGCAGCGGGCACACGAGACGGTCAGCCCCATCAGCCCACGAGTCATCACGTCGATCCGATCGTCGATGATGTCGTGCCGGTTGTTGATAAACCGTCGTCCCAAGGTCAAGAATCCCGTCGCCGGCACGGTCGTCGGGTCGTCCAAGTGGTCCGCCGCCAACTGAGCCACCACGAATTCATCGTAGGGCATATCCTGGTTCAACGCGGCGATGACCCAGTCGCGATACGTGTAAGCATACGGGTAGTTCCGATCCTCCTGAAACACATAGCCCTTGGTATCGGCGTAGCGGGATACGTCCAGCCAATGCCGTCCCCAGCGTTCCCCGAAGTGCGGCGAGGCCAGCAAGCGGTCCACGGCGGCCAAGTAAGCATCGTCATCAGAGGAGTCAAAATCGGCCAATTCTTCAAACGAAGGTGGCAACCCGGTCAAGTCGTAGGATAACCGGCGAAGCTGAGCCCGCGGATCGGCTGGCGGTGACGGACTCAAAACGAATTGCTCCAATCCGGCCAGGATGAATCGATCGATATCCGTTGCCGGCCAGTCGGTGGCTTGAACCTCCGGCGGTTCGACCAAAACGGGTGGCCGAAATGCCCAATGCTTCGCGACAGCCGTTGCATCGGGTCCGGACATCGCCTCCGCGTCCTCATCCACTCGCGGGTCCGGCGCCCCCATCTCGATCCACCGCACGAAATGCTGCACCACTTCGTCCGACAGTTTGCCATCGGGCGGCATTTCGTACGATTCCCAACGCAACGAGGCGATCAGCAAGCTGTCGTCGGCCTCACCAGGCTTGAACAGCGGCCCGGAATCGCCGCCACGCAACATGGCCGGCGCCGAATCCAAGCGCAAACCACCCTGCAGCACGGGTGCGTCCGCCGAATGACACGAATAGCAACGGTCGACCAGCACCGGACGAATGTGCTTTTCAAAGTAATCCAGTTGCTCCCGCGTCGCCGCTTTGTCCGCTCGGATATCGCCCCCCAAAACCATCAGGCCAACGATCAATATCAAACGCAACCCGCCACGTTGCCGCCGTCCGGTTGGATCACAAGCAGAAAGCACTTAAACACCTCCGGTTGTCCGCATCAATCCTGGAACGAATCCACGACTACTGATTATAGGCGATCTCTTCGGCGAGTCATCCCCCGGACGTGCATCGTTTGACCGTAAAGGGTATATTGGGATCGGCAGTTTGGCGGTGACCGGACTTTTGCCGACCTTGGGAAAGTTATTTTTTGGGTAAGGAACTCTATGAGCGACGCACAAGCAACCAACCAAAACACCACGGCGGCCGACGCCTGGGATCGACAGTGGCAGGAGCATTGGAGCAAGGTCGGGATGCCCGGATATGAATTGCCGTTGGGCGGACCCGATAGCGATGACCGCGAATTCTTGGGCACCACGCGCAGCCTGGAGAAGGAAGAGCAACGTTTGGAACGGATCCACGCCGAACTCTCGCATGCGTTCCAAACCCTGGTTTCGGTGGGGCCCGCGGTCACCGTCTTCGGTTCGGCTCGGTTTCCGGAGGATCACCGTTACTACCAATTGGCACGTTCGGTCGGAGCGGAACTGGCCAAGGCCGGATTCGCCACGATGACCGGCGGCGGGCCGGGGATCATGGAAGCGGCTAACCGGGGTGCTCACGAGGCGGGGGGCGCCAGTTATGGCCTGAACATCCTGCTGCCGCACGAACAGGCTGCCAATCCTTATGTCGACACCAGCATCGAGTTCCGTTACTTCTTCACTCGCAAAGTCTGCCTGGTCAAGTACTCGTGCGCGTTCATCGTGATGCCCGGCGGGTTGGGCACGTTGGACGAATTATTCGAAGCGGCCACGCTGATCCAATGCCAGAAGATCGGCCCGTTTCCGCTGGTGCTGGTCGGCGAGGAATTCTGGGACGGCCTGCGGAAGTGGGGCCGATTTATGATGGATCAGGGCGTGTTCGCCCAAGACGAGATCGGATTCGGCCGTATTACCGACTCGCCCGTCGAAGCCGTCGACTTGATCGTGCGCAGTCTGCCGGCCGATCTCAAGGGTCGCTTGAAGCCGCTGCCGAGCTGATCCGCCCGTATGGACTGGACGATGGCCGAAAACGACGCCCGCCCCCGTCGCGTAGCCCCCAAATCCGACACTTCATGATCTGCCGCTCCTATGCGGCGTAGTGCAGGCAGACGAAGCAAATATCGTCGGCCTGGGGCCCGCCGCCTGTAAATTCCTGAAGGTCTCCTGTCAAAAGCTGCCGCAATTCTTCCAAATTGCCACGGTTCTGGGCGACCTTGTCCCGCACGCGGGCGATCGAATACTGCTGGTTGTTGGCGTCCATGGCTTCATTGACCCCATCGGTGTACATCAACAGCAGATCCCCCGGTTTCAACTGGATCGTCGTCTGGTTGAACTTGACGCCTTCCAAAATCCCGATCGGCAATCCCGATAGGTCCCCGCCAGGTTCCGAGACCGTACCATCGGCGCGGCGCCACAGGGGCGCCATGTGACCTGCGTTGACGATCGTGGCCTCGTTCCTTTCATGATCCAACACGATCATGATGATCGTCACGAACCGATCGACACCCAGCATGGTGATCCGGTGGTTCAACTTGGACATCGCCGTCGCCGGGTGGCTTTCGCTGGCCAGACAGTATTTGGCTTCGGCTGAGACCTTGGCCATCATCATGGCAGCCGCCACTCCATGGCCCACGACATCGGCCACCAGGATCGCCGTTCTGCCGTCGGGCAATCCGATGTAGTCGTAGTAGTCCCCACCCACGTGGTTGGCCGGCGAATAATAGGCGGCGAACTCGTATCCGGTCAGCGAAGGTGGATGCTTGGGCAGGAACGAATGCTGTACCTCGCGAGCCAGTTCGAGATCCTTTTCCAATGCCTTTTGTTGCAGGGCTTGTTCATGCAACTGCGCGTTGTGGATCGCGAATCCGGCTTGCACACCAACGCTGGCCAACAGTTCCAAGTCGTCCAGTCGAAACTGTTTTCGCTGGTCCAACGTATCCAACTGGATCACTCCCAGCGCGTTGCCTTCGGAATTCAATAGCGGCGCACACATCATCGAACGGATTCGCAAGTCGGCGATGCTCTGGCTGATGTCCGTCCACTCCGACATCGCATCCTCCGACAGCAATGCCTCTTTGGACTGCATGACTCGCCGCACCACGGTCCGACTGATGCGAATCGCCTCGTCGCTGCCTTTGCGCGCTTTGGTCCACGGTGCGGCAAATTCCCCGTCCTCCGTCTGCAGCACGATAAACCCACGGTCGGCCTGGAGGAAAATCTTGAATAAGCTGTCCAGAACCTTGGGTAACACCTCGTCCAGCGAAAGCGAACTCCCCAGATTCCGAGTGATTTCGATCAGTGCCGCCAGCCGTGATTCTGCGCTGACCGTCAACCGCCAGATTCCCGACGAACCGCCACTGACATCGATCTTGGAGATAATCGGCGCGGTGGCCGTGTCCGGCCCTTCGTCGACCATGACGAATTCGGGCGGTATCTGCTGGTCGTCCGGGGTGTCGGACCCGGCGGCCGTCGTCTGACTCGATCTAACTTGCGGTTGGCCATCGTGGAACGAAAACACGATGTCACACAACCGGAGTTGGTCGCCGTGGCGTAGCAGTTGCGGCTGGTCCCCGACGGGAACATCGTTCAGGAACGTGCCATTTCGGCTGCCCATATCTTTGACGTACCAGCGATTCCCTCGTCGGGTGATTGCCGCATGCCAGCGGCTGACCTTCCCCCCTTCGTTCAAGAAAATGGTGCAAGCGTCGTGCCGACCCATCGTCACTTCATCGCGACTCAAGTCGTAACACCGCCCTGGCTCAGAACCGCGTTCCACCCTCAGATAAGCCACGCAATCATTCCCGAATTCAGGACCCTTATGCCGTAGGGAAGCCGTAGGCGTCTCGCGCCGACTCCGCGCTACTTGGACCAAACCACGTAACGGTTGATTGTATGTCGGCCGGTGGCCTTCCGTCAATCGACCAAGCGGGCACACCATGCTTTTAGCGTTCCATGTCTTTCCCGTTGGTATAGCTCCCGGCGTTTGTTTCGCTTGCATGAGATTTGGGGTTGAAACGGACAAGTTTTGTGAGACAATCATGAACTTTGATTGGGTCAGTTACGTTTTGGGGAACCATCGATGGCGGAAGTCCTGCAGGTTAAGGTTCGGGAAGAAGTGGGCTCGAGGGCCGCGAAACGGGTGCGTCAAGCGGGTCAAACACCGGCGGTCTTGTATGGTCACCAGTTGGCGAATGTCAGCTTGACCGTGCCGACGGATCAAATCGAGTGGGCGATCCGTCATGGAATTCGCATGGTCCAATTGCAGGGCGATATCCGCGATACGGCCTTGATTCGAGAGGTCCAATGGGATGCGTTCGGCAGCCACGTGTTGCACGTCGATTTGACACGTGTTTCGGCCTCTGAAAAAGTCCGGATGGTCGTGCCCCTGGAGTTGCGAGGCGAAGCGCCCGGCGCACGTCAGGGTGGCATCACCGAGCAGTTGATTCACGAGATCGAGGTCGAAAGTGCGGCGGATCAATTGCCCGAACGAATTGAAATCAACATCAATGAATTAGGTTTGGGTGATGCGATCAAATTGGGCGAGGTGCCGATGCCCGAACAGGTGACGATGATAGCGGATGCTGAAGAAGTGGTTGTGCAGTGCATGTCTGCGGTGGAGGTCGAAGAAGAAGAGGCAGAGGAAGCCGAAGTGGCCGAACCCGAAGTCATTCGCCGCGCGGCAGAAGAGGAAGACCAGGAGAAGGATTAGCCGCCTCTCGAGTGCATGAATTCGAGAGGAGTTGCGACGATGAAGTTGATCGTGGGCTTGGGGAATCCCGGTCGGAAATATGTCGCGACGCGGCACAACATTGGCTGGGAGGTGGTGTCCGAGTTTCACCGGCGTTTCGGACGCGGGGCGCCACGGTCGAGGTTTCAGGGAGAAGTTGCCGAGGCGTTGCTGGGGGACCAGCAGGTTTGGCTGTTGTGTCCTCATACCTACATGAATCGAAGTGGATCGAGCGTACAACCGGCTCGTGATTTTTACAAATTGTCCAACGAAGATCTGATCGTGGTCTGTGACGACATGAATCTTCCTAGCGGAAGATTACGATTTCGGGCCAAAGGATCATCGGGCGGACAAAAGGGGTTGGAAGATATCATTCGTCGCTTGGGGACAGATGAGTTTTCTCGGCTGCGAATCGGTATCGATAGCCCGCCACCGGAATGGAATGCCGTGGGCTATGTGTTGGGAAAATTTGATGCTCAGCAGCGGCAAATTATGGATAAAGTGGTCAAGCTGGCCGTGGATGCGCTGGCCGATTGGGTGCGCAGCGGCGTCCAGGCATGTATGAATCAATACAACGGCAAGGTGCTGATACAGGGAGACTAGGTTTGGCTCAAAACGTTTACGAGTGCATGTTCATTTTTGATTCGAA
>SKKK01000461.1 GCA_007121535.1 Planctomycetaceae bacterium
AGAAGGGCGGTTGCGGCAAGAGTTCGACTTGTTTTCATCTGTCGGGCTGCTTGGCCGAGCTTGGCTTCGAGGTGCTGCTGGTCGATGCCGATCCCCAGGGCTCGCTCAGTCAGGCGTTCTTCGGTTCCGCGATTTTCGACCGTGGAGGCTTTCAGGCAAATCACCAAGTTGGCCCGGATTTCGGGTCCGGCTGAAACCCTGGGTGGAATGCTGGTCAGTCGTTGCGTACAATCACGGTGGAGGTATCAGATCATGACATTCCCGGTTTTCGTTGAAGCAAGTCAAGGACAGTTCACCGCCCAGCTTGTCGGCGCCCCCTTCGTACAGGTTGTGGGGACCACTCGCGACCAAGCCCTTGCGGCCTTGCGGGCCGCAATTCAGGAGCGCGTTCGCACCGGGGAACTCACATTCGTCGAGATCGAACCGCTGGCAGTTTCCGACTTGGCGGGAACTTACCGCGACGACCCAACCCTGCGGGAAATCTGTGACGAGGCCTATGGTCTGCGCGACTCGGAACGTGAACCATGATCGCTTTTGATACCGATGTCTTCACGGAGATCCTGGCAGGCAACCCGAGTTATTCGCAACGTGCGGCGACGATTCCGCGCGAGGAGCAATCGGTTGCCATCGTCGTGATCGAAGAGATTCTTCGCGGCCGCCTGAATGCGATACGACGTGCCGAAGCAGGCAAGTCTCCGCTGACCATCGAGGAAGCTTATGGATGGTTGGCGCAGTCCATTCGCGATTTCCAACGAGTCCGGGTACTTCCGCACTCGGCTATCGCTGAAGCACAGTTCCAAGAATGGCGATCGCAGAAGATCCGTGTGCCGACGCACGATCTGCGAATCGCCGCGATATGTGTGGCCGAACGCGCCAAGCTCGTGTCCCGCAACCGCCGCGATTTCGAAGCGATTCCCGGGTTGGATGTCGAGTTCTGGTAGGTCGAGCCGCGGTGGCCAACGCCCGACAGATGAACCATGGTTTGCGGTTGCTCGGACACGTTGTGACACGTGCCAACAGACGCTTGCTGGTGCATCAGGCTTACGAGAAGCGTTTGCGGTCGCTGTATGGGGATTTGGTGCTGGAGACGGTCATCCCGGAGGCATCGGCCTTCAAGGTGGCCCTTGCCTGCCGTCAGCCGGTGGGCCATTTCAGCCCGCGCTGCAAGGCGGCCCAGGCCACGCGGGCGTTGTGCCGGGAAATCCTCGAACGAGTGGCTGAAAAGACGAACAAACGGCAGGTAGCGTAGGACGGTCATGGACACACGACGACGATTGGCAGCTATTGGCGACCATTTGGACGAATCGCTGGGAGTGAGGCGGCAGGAGGCCAGACCGATGCTCAGCCCCGTGCCCCAGCAACGGGACATCGGCCGCAGTCCGCTGCGGAACGTGGGCCGGTTGGACCTGGACCAGGTCATCCCGGACCCGGACCAGCCGCGGACGGAATTTGCGGAAGAAGCCCTGGAGCGTTTAGCCCAGAGCATTCGCGACAAGGGGCAACTGAGCCCGATCCGGGTGCGGTGGTCGGCCGGAGCGGGCAAGTGGATCATCGTGGCCGGTGAACGCCGCTGGCGAGCCACGGAGCGGGCCGGATTGACAACCATCGACTGCTATTTTCACGAACAAGCCTTATCGGAGTCGCAGATTCTGGAAGAACAACTGATCGAGAACTGCCTCCGCGAGGATCTCCAGCCGCTGGAAGAGGCCAAGGCGTTTGAGAAACTGATGGAACTGAACGGCTGGAACGCCAAGCAGCTTGCCGAGGCCATTCGCGTCCATCCGAGCAAGGTCAGCCGCGTGCTGTGCCTGTTGAAGTTGCCACCAGCGATTCAAGAGCAGGTCACCAGCGGGGAACTCTCCGCCCGGAGCGCCTACGAAATCTCGAAACTCTCGGACATGGCCGCGCAGCAACGGCTGGCCGCGTTGTCCGCGTCCAGTCGAAAGAACGTTGTCGTCGTCAGGGCAAGCAACACGTAGACACAGAGCCCCAGCATCAACAGTTCGTAAATGCCAACTTTCAGCGTCGGTTTTCCGGGCTCGGTTCCTGGGGTTCTCTCGTCCATCTCGGCACCTGGCCTTTCCTCGTCATGTGCTGTCGTTTTGTGTGATTATCGTCGGTGAGAGGGACAATGACAACCGAAGAATGCCACGCTTCCCGCACCCGTTCAACGTGTCCAAAATGTCTCCCCGGTAAAGCCGCCAGGATGCGTTGTGGCGGCCGTTCGCTGACGACGGCCAAAGATACCCCGTGCTACGTTCGGACGCATACCGGGGCCGTCTGGGGGCCCGCTGGCGGGCTTTGGTGGGATATGCCTGCTCGGTCCTGCCGGGGGCAGGTTTCAAGGCGTTATTGCAGCTCGAAGCCCCTTGGGTTGTTGCTTTTCGTCAGGTCATGGGCGATAATCGACGGAAACATCAACCCGAGAGTATGGGACTTAATCCCGGAGGTGCAGACATGAAGATATTTGGATCTGACACGGAATACTTTGTCGGAGAACGATCCGACATGGGAATGGAAGAAGCCCAGAGAAGGGCGTCGACCCAAGACGAAGATCAGGACGAAGACCCCGAGGTTTCTCAAGGCGAGATTGATGCAATCTATGCGGCGACGGGCATGGACCCGAATATGTGGGAGCCTGAATGATGCCGGGATTGCTGGAAAAGTTGTCGAGCCTGACGGACAGCCAGCTCGCCGAGGGGATCGAGCACCTGGCGGATGCGGATCGAGACGACCTGCTGTTCTTCCGTGAGGCGATGCTGATGGAGACCGAGAGGCGGCAGGGTACGCTAGCTGACGAGAAATCCCGCGAGTACGTCCGGGACGAGTTGGGCAGGTTTGCCGGCTCGGGGGCGTCCGGAACGCCGGGAGACGACGGCTCCGGGGCTCGGGCGGGACAAAACCGGCACGGGATAGAAGGAGAACCGGGACTCGTTCTGGAAGCGGGCCGAGTACCTGAAGAAGATCGGCGGGAACTGGAGAATATTCAACGAGTCGAGCTTGGGCGAGTTGGCCGTAATGGCTGAGGGGAGGACGCCGTGGTGAGGGCGATTGTTTACGAAACCGGAGGCGACGGAGTGCAGCGACGAATCTGTGAGATTGAAATGCGGGACGGAGTTGTCATCTCCGATCATCCGTTGGGCAAATACATCATCAGCAGGCCCGTAATAGACGTGGACAGCAAATCCGAAATGCTGACGGCCGAAGACGGAGAAAGATTCCTGCGGGGGTTGCTAGCCGCGTACAGCGGCACTCGACTGCGGGTCGGGTTGGAAGAATGATCAGCGACCCTTGACGTACCGGGCCTGTCTCTGACCCCGCCTGTTCCGCCCCCTAGGATGCGTTGTGGCGGCCGTTCGCCGACGACGGCTAAAGATCCCCATGCTGCCTCCAGACGCATACCGGGGCCGTCTGAGGGCCGTCAATCATCGGTGATGCTCCTGGCCCTCTGTCGTAGGTATTCGGCCCATTGCGATGCTTCCCTGTTCCACGGAAGTGACATTTCGCCTGCGGCCTCTACGATCTTTCGTGCTGCTTCGTGATATGCTTTCTGTTTCGCAGACAGACTCTTGCGTTTGGCAGCAGTGATTTCGGCCTTGTCCGCCGTTTCCCGAGCTAACTCAAGGAACCTCTTCACGTACAGATCAGAAAGAAACTGATAGGTTCGGTCGTAGTTCTTGGAACTTCGCCCTGCACACAGTCCGACGACACCACTTGGGCCTTTGGACGCAACGTTCCATCTGGACACAAGCGTTTTGAATGTCTTGATCTTCGGGACCATTTTTGATACTCGAAGTGCGTACATTAGTGCCACTTCTGGGTTTCGGGGGTATGCTCGTGAAACTTCCGCCTCTGCCGCTGCGATCTGTTCCTCTGTTGCTTCCTCAAAATACTTGATGATATACGGCGGCAGCTCTTCCGGACGGGTTAACACCTTACGCCCCAGCAGTTTTTCGCGAAGCCACTTGAACATCATAGTAGCCTACCTGTTTCGATTTCGCATTACATAGTGTATCAGCCAGATTGGCAGGTATACGCGATGCATGAGTATCGTTCTACTCGGAAGCGTCGCCAAACAACTCTGCTTCTATCTGCAACCAAGCTGCGTTCGGATTCATGGGAAGTTGGAGCCTAGTCTTGAGTAAACGGGCCATCGGGTCGAACATTTGCTTGGTCTCACTCGGGCCGATCCCCAGATCTTGAACAATGTTCGACATCCTCACGACCACATCGAGTACTAGGAGTCCTTCGTCAGGTGAGAACGGCGGAAACATCTTGCGTATGAGCGGATGGCGTTCACCGCCAGTGTTTCTCGGTTCGTTTAGGTCCAGATAGCAAACCTCGAGGTAAAGAGTCAGGGCGTCTTTCAGTTTCGATTCCTTTCGAAGAATCTCGGCCATTTGAAAACGAGAATTCCTATACAAGCCCGAGTTACCATTCTTGGCATGGACTTTCAGTTCTTCCTGAAGCAGTGACCACTCAACCTCGTTCTTGCTTGGCGCTCGGCCAGTTCGCTTGGACAACTGCGTTTTCTTCTGTTCGCGGGCTCGTCGCTCGGCGAGGTATAAATCGTGCGTCCCATTCACGATTGACCACTGCTCTTCGATGACTTCCTTCTGCTCCTCCGTGACGAGAACCTTTTGATTATCCGACGGCCGTGTGCGGACATAGATGAAGTTGGCACAGTTGGGACACTTCGTTTTGCGGCCCGGCTTCTTGGCCAATCGGTGGTTACAGTGTGGGCAGACGGCTTCGGTATTCCCAACGGTAGCCGACGCATCGGTTCGACGCGTTAGTTTCGCGAGCCATTTGAACACTTTACCCTCCTTTGGGTGTTCTGGGGCCATCGGAAAACAACCAATCAGGAACTCTGCCGCACTGTATCTTGACTCCATTGTAACACGATCAACATCTGGATGTGTTCTTCGTCACGACGTATGCGGCCAGAAACCCCGCCAGTTCAAAACTTGGCCGAACCGAGGTCTTTCTCAAGCTGATTTTTCACTCGACCGATTCGTGCATCGATCCGTTGCAAAGATTCGCGGCGACGATACCTCAGGTCGTGGCAGGTTCGACAACCGAAGTACGGACTTCCCGGAAGCAAATAGAGCTTCTTCACCCGTTGATTGCAGACCAGCCCATCCGTGATTCGAGGACAGGTGAACCAGACCCGCAGACATCCGAAGTGCGGTCGTGTCGTCTGCAATCGGATCGGGATGGACAAATCTTCGAAGTCCGCCCAGCGATAGGACACCCGGAAAACGCGTTCGCCGTCGCTGCCGAGAGATGTTGAAAACTCGAACAATACCACAGGCTCGCGTGTCTCAGGATTCACCCAGTACGAGAAACCCTCGCTACCGATTTCAAAAAACCCCTCCCCGGCAAGTTCGGCAGCATCCAACTGCCAACATTCTCCGACGGTCGTTCTTCTGCCGTATCGTCCCTCGAAGTTGCCACTACCAGCTCCGCCCATGTCAGCTCGGATTCGCATTATGCTACCAGTCATTTTGGACATTCATCGGTTCAAGATTAATTGGCTTCGTTCAGACGGTAGGCCCTACACACACCTTTTCGGCCTCGTCGTCACACGAGCCCTCTGCCCCGTATCCCCATACAGCACAGGAGGTTACGCCGTTTTCGACGTCGGTTGCTGGCCAGCACCCTTTCCGTAAGGTAGTAGGGTATTGTTCGCGCGAGTTTCAACACTGCATCGAGCAATTCCCTTTGGTTGAACTCGGGCACCGCCTGCTTGGGCCGACCAGCCGGCTTGGCCCTTTGGGCCCGCATGCCCCGTTTTGTCGAAACGCCTTTTACCGGCGTATCAGGACAGAGCAATGTTGCGACGGGTACCCCGGCCTTTCGCATGAACTCGATGTACTCGACTGTGGTGGGCTGTTCTGTTCCATTCGTTTTCCCATCATAACCGTCGTGGCGGAGAGCCCGCTCCCGTGTCATCCCGACGACGAGGATCGCATTATGTTCGCCAGCGAAATCGGACGTCTGTTCAAGCAGCGGCCGTTCCTTGTAGATGCTGGCGGATTCCACCCCATCAAATACTGCGATGAGCCTTTTGCCAAGGTGCACGCCATACCGCCGCAGTTCCAAGATCGCTTGATCCAATCCGTCATCGTGCTGGCCTTCTTGGACTTGTTTATTAGACGACGACCGGTACATCAAAACAACTGGCCGTGTGGGATCGGCGTTGTTGATATCACCGAAATAATGGAAGAACTCGGTGGCGATGCCGGCCGTTGCCTCCAGGAAGTCTTCGGGACATAGCAGTTCTTCGAAAGGTTCGGCCGTCAGTTCCAGGCTATCGTCCGGAGACCCCGCCCATTTCCGTGCATCAACTCGCTGGTATTTTTGTCGTCGCATGATGACCGCTGTTTACTCACCCCTGCTTGTTCGCCCCCTAGGTTGGAGGGTGGCGTGCCATCCACCGTGGTACAGGGGTGAAAGACCACGCTGACCGGCCAACGACCACGGCAGTCGGCCGACTGCCTACCCACCTATTCTCGTACTTGGGGGGAGTTTCTTCTTCGAAAAGCTGTTTTTTGGTGAAACCTATCCCAGTGCCCGAGTTGATGTCTCGAAGGTGTTCGGCAGCAAGCGGTTCGTCGCTTTGCTGAGTTCGCACTGAAGCCCGTTGGATAGGTCCCGAAACACGGACAGCACCTTCACGATCTGCCACTCGCCAAAGCGGTTTTCCCAGCCCCGCACTCCCGCCGATTCCAGATCCGCAAACTGGCCCGGCAGCAGTTCCCGGTAATCGGCCAATCCAAGTGACTCGGCGATCAGACCGGCCGTCGTGATCCGACAGTCCTTACCATGAACCGCTGTCTCGACGGTTCGTTTATCGAGTTTAGACGCGCCACTTTTCAGACGGGCCTGGAGCTGTTTCAAGCTCAATCCGCAGGCCTTCATCCGGGCCTCAACCTTCTTGGCATCCAGGGTGACGTTGCCAGTCGCTTCTTCCCAGTCTTTCTCCAAAATCTTCACCCTCCAGATATTCCCAAGATATTGCGTTGTTATTGTCTGGCCGTTGCGCGCGGCCTGCCCGTAAGCTTCGGATAGAGCGAACAAACGAGGTCAATCCCAGTC
>SKKK01000484.1 GCA_007121535.1 Planctomycetaceae bacterium
ACCAGTGGAACGGCGAGCGGAACGGCTCGCCGGTGATCCCGGCCCAGTCGCGGTCGACTCGCTCGGTGTCCTGGCGGCGCCGGCCCCAGGGCTCGACCGGCTCGAAGTCCCGATCCGGCCCGAGCAACGCCAGCCAGTCGGGGCCGGAAGCGATCCGGAACGCGCCGTCGGACAGGTCGCCGACTTCCAGGCCCAGGCGCTTTGTGTGGGCGCTGACGCCGACATAGACCCGGGTCGCGCCGGCCGACGGCTCCTGCACGATCGGCAGTCGCGCGCCGGAGATCTTCTCGATATACGCCTGCAGTTCCCCGGCCGCCAACCGGGCCATCCGCGCCGGCTGGCTGGCGGTCACGATCTCGGCCACCGCCCGGCCTTCTTCCACCAGCATCGGCGTGGCTTCTGCCCGCCCCGGCGATGGCGCGGCGAAAGCGACGGCGGCCAGCAGCAGACCAAGCACGCACTGAAAAATCTTCCACTCAGGCATGTTTCCTCCGCTTATCCGGTGACAATAGTATGGAATCACCTAGTACAAAGTAAGAGGTTCGTCTCTTCAGACACGGAATTCATTTTATCGGGAGGAACTGGTGATTCAAGGAGGCAAGGGGGGTTCAGAGGGCGGCAGAGGGCAGAAAGGGGCGGGCGGAAAGGACAACCATCCGCGGTCGTCCTGGCCGGCCCGTTCGCCATCATCCCGGCGGCCCCAGGACGCCCGCTGCCGCGTGGTCGACCATCGCATAAGCACCCGGCCAGATGCTTCTTGTTGAAATCGGGCGAAAGGGGTCGGGAGTCGTTTTCGGAGAACCCGCTTTCCATGTGGTGAATCGTTGCCCGAAAACGACTCCCGACCCCGTTGCGGCCCCAATGGAAGGCTACCTTAATTGCCAAGAAACTCCTGGCCGGATGCTTACCGCGAAGTGAGCACGGAAGTCGAGCAAGGACGGGCCATCCGGCCGATAGGAACTCAATCGAAAAACCCATCGGGGATCGGGACACCAGCGTCGCGGACGGACTGGATTGCCTGGCGGCCCGCCGCTTCGTTGCCCAGCAAGCTCTGCTGCCAGAACTCGTGCAGTGCGTAGGTCGCACTGACCGGCATGAGTTGTCGACTGATGCGATGTACGAGACGGGCTTTCTCGGCGGTGATCTGTTCGGCGGCCTGTGCTGCCGCCTCGGGCTGCAAGTGCCGTAGGAAGGCCCAGTCGATCGGGCTGCTGGTGTCGGGGAACTCGGCGATTCGAGCTGCCGTCAGTTCGGCGGCCCGTTGCATGTCGGGGTTTTCCCGGGCGGCTGTGCCGAGCGGACCGGAACGGTTCAACGCGATGGCGGCCAGGGTCCGTGCATCGAACAGCCGCTGGCACTCCCCGCACAGAGCCGCCCAATCCGGATCGTTGTCGCCCAGCGTGCGGTTGCCGCGGAACGAAAGGGCTTCCACCAGAGCCATCATCGTCGTGTAGGTAGAGCGGTTCGTATCCGCCTCTTCTGCCAAATCGACGATCGCGTCGGCGTCGATCGGCGCATCGTCCACAGCAGGCTGCATCCGCAGCCGGTTCAGCGCACGAGCGGCGAGGGCAAAGTCGGCGTGCTGTCCTGAATCGCGGAACTCGGCCACCAGTTCACCGAAGTGCTGAACGTCCCGCTCCCAACGTTCGGCGGCGTCCGGCTCGGACTCCTGATAGCCTTGCAGCGTCCGCCGGATCGCCTCCGTCGGCTCCAGATCGGCCGCTGCGATCCGCTCGGCCAGATCGCGGAGCGCATCGACGTCATTAGTATATCCATACAACAAAAGTGCGCAAGCGTAGACGCGCTCGCTCTTCGGAGCGAGGACCATCACTGTGTCGAGTACGTCGCAGGCGCGCCGGATCGTGGCGTTGTCACGGACGCGCTGGTGCATTTCACTCATGGCGGCAGCGTCGGTCACCAGGGCGTTCAACGCTGCGAAGTGCAGTGTTAACCGCTGGCGGCGAAGGTCGACGTGGTCGCCCGCCAGTTCGGCGAATCCTTTCTCCAGCAACCGGATCGCTAGGTTGCTTTGGACAACCGAGTCGCCGGGCAGTCGTGCGGCAGCCTTTTCGAGCCACTGCAGGCCCTCGTCCAGCATCGCGCGGTCACCCGTGATGCTGTATAGAGCTTCCAGGACAACCGACCCGTTATTCAGCGAGCCCACCGTTTCCGGCAGCTTGCGGTAGATCGCGATCGAGTCGCGGTAGTGCCGGGCCGCCTCGGCCTGGTCGCCCCGCTGCATGGCCTGGTCGCCGAGCGCACTGGCGAGTGCCGCCTGGACGGAGGGGTCTCGCAGGTTGCTCCGTTTCAACCAGGTGATCCGGTCTTCCAAGTCGGTTGGCGTGATGGCCCGCGAATGTGCAGCCACCTGTTTTTCCTCGTCTTCTTCCGCTTTCGCGTAAGCCTCTTCGAGCAATTCACGCGCGTCGCGCCACGCGCCGAGATCGCGCATGACACGGGCTAGTTGGACGAGTACCGAATGACTTCGTTCCTGACTTTCGAGCAGTTCGTCGAACAGTTGGCGACCTTCTTCCTGACGTCCCAACCAGTAGTAAACCTGTCCCAGAAACAGCCGGTACCGGTCGTCGTCACCAGCGACGCCGCGGATCGCCAGGAACGTGGTCTCCGCCTTCTGAAGCTCGGCCTGGCGAAGGTTCGGATCGGAAAGACTTTGAGCCCGTCGCAAGGTCACGATTCCAAGGTCGAGTGCGACGGGTACGACGGTCGCGTACCGCACCAGACCTTCGCGGGCGGCTGCCAACAAAGGATCGGTCGCTGCCCGCGCGTTGAGATGATCCATAATCATCGCGATCCGACCATCTTCGGTAGCGGTTTCGTAACGGCGATAGTCGAAGCCGGCCACGTTGCCCGCCTGTAACTGGGACAACACGCGCTGCTGAAGTTCTTCGTATCGCTTCGAGTAGGCTGCTTCCGCCGCGTGCAGCGCCGCCAGTCGCTGTTCGACCCACGGCTGCAGCATTTCGTACGACTCGTCGAAGCTCCCCTGCCGGGCGAGCGCCTGACCGAGCACTCGCGGACCATCTCCCCCGCCCAAGTGGTCGCTCAGCGGCATGAGCAGCGCGACGATACGTTCGGTGTCTTCTTCCTGTTCCAACAGCAGGGCCAGCCGCAGCGCCGCGTCGGCGTCGGCAGGATCGACCGCGACCACCGCTTCCAGCAGTGTCCTGCGCGCTGTCTCGACTTCGTTTTCCAGCGGTTCCTCCAGCTCCTGCAACACGTCCAGCACTTGCAAAGCGGCACCGGGCCGGGCATCGGCGTGAACGGCCAGCCAGCCGAGTGCCGCCTGGGCCATCACGGGCCGGGCTTCGGCGGGCATCTGCTGCCAGGCGGATTCCAGCGTCGTCCGGGCAGCGATTGGCGAAAGCGTCTCGAAACGGCCGGCCAGCAGGTTGTCCAGTGCTGCGGCCAGGCCCTCGGGCGTTTCGAGTGGCGCGATCACATTCAGCAAAGCGACGCCGCTGGAGACGTCTTCCGAGGCGAACCGTTCCGCCTGCCCTGCTGCCCATGAAAACAACGCTTGTCGATGGGCGGAAGATTTTCCGATTTCCACGGCGATGCGGCAGGCTTCTTCGAAGGACTCCAGCGAGAGGTCGCTGCCATGTTCAGCGAGCAATTCCACGACCAAACGGGCGGCGTCGTCCGGCTGCAACGGCCCGACCGTCCGCAGCAACCGCAACGCCGCGACCGGCGACTCGGCGGCACGCTGCTGCGCGAGCTGCACGGCCAGCGGAAACGTATCGGGCAGCCCGCCGCGTCCACGCTGTACTTGGACGGCACAGCGGAAGACGGCTTCGGCTGTCTGGTCGCCAGGCGCAGACTGGGCGATCTGCCGGAGCAAGTCGGAGAGTTTGTCGACCGCTGACGGCGAATGCGGCGTTTGACCCTGAGCGACCTCGGCATACCATTGGGCGGCTTTCTCCAGGTTGCCGTCGGCTGCGGCCTTGTCGGCTTGAGCCATCTTCCGGCCGGCCAGGTACGAGGGTGATTGCGTGTGCTGGTCCCACAGCCCGACGCCGATGAACCCGATGATGGTCAACACGACCAGCATGTTCCACGCCTTGGCCAACAGCGACAGCGGTTCGCGTCCCAGGAAGTACCATCCATCGGAAGGCGCCCGGATCACGCGGTACGCCCCCAGCGCGAAAATCGGCAGGAAGACGAAACAGATACAATGCGTCTTCACATAGCTGTTCGTCTCGGCGTCGTGGTCGCGGGCGCCATAGATCGCCAAGCCGATCCCATTGAACGTGAACAATCCCGGCACGCGGCTGACCGGGCGAAGTTCGGGGAATCGCTCCGAGAGATCGATCCCGCGCGGTTCCGCGAGCGCGGCTTGACCCTCCGGCGTGTTTGCCCACTCTTGCCATTGCTGGTGGATATCCGAGACGAAATCGCGAGCCGTGTCAAACGGCCAACCCTGTTCGACCAGCATGTTGGTGACTTCGGACGGCGAGCGTCCTGCGGAAAAAAGTTCTGCAAGATCGGCGGCCAACTGCGCCCACGCTTGCTGCTGTTCGTCGGACATCGGAGCATCGGACATCGCGTCACCTGAAAGGAATCCAAGAAGAATTCTGCTTTTCGTCCCGGAGCCGGATTCTAAACCGGACAGCTTGGCGAATCAAGGTGTTCCACGGTGGGGACGCGCAGGACTGGCGACGAGATTTCTTTGCCAATTCTCTTGCCGCAAATTCGCTTGCCCAGAGGAACTTTGCTCGCCGAACTCAACCGCGAACCTTTCGGGACCTACGTCACTCGATAGCCCATCACCCGTTACGTTTGATCGTTTCGACCAATCCGTTCTTCACCACTAGGTGCTGACGGGACTTCCCTCATTTTCTTCCGTGGGCGTAGCCAACTGGAATTACCGCGTTTAAACAGGGGCTGGCTTCTCCGGTTGGCGCTCGCTCCAGACGGTCTCGAACACCGCGTCGGGGCGAAGTAGAAGAGGGCGGGGGCTGGCCGTACCACCAGATCTCCCCGCACGGCTCGAAGCGGCCGACCAACTGCCGGATCTGGTGGAAGTCATGCGAGTCGCCCAGGAAGAACTTCAGCGTCGGAATGTCTTCGGTCAGGAAGATGTCGTCGCGGATCGCGCCCTGCTGCACCAAAAGGTCGTACTCCTCGGTGCCGGGATAGATGGACAGCAAGGTGAACAGAACCTGGTTCGGCCGGGCTGCTTCGATCAACTCCAAGCTCTGGCGGATCGTGCCGACCGTTTCGCCTCGGTTCCCCCACATCATATAGAACCGCACTTGGAACCCGTACCGCTTGGCCATACGCGTGACGTCGATCACCCGCTGAGGCGTGATCCGCTTCTTGATGTTGGCAAGGATTTCGGGCGAGCCCGATTCGACACCCAGACTCAGCAACCGGCAACCGGCCCTGCGCATCGCAACCAGCAACTCGTCGTCCAAAGCATCCGCCCGGGTGTCGCAGCTCCATACGAAGTTCAGCTTACGCTCGACGATGCCTCGACAGATCGCCAAAGCCCGCGGGCGATCAGCCGTGAAGGTGTCGTCCTTGATCGACAGAAACCGCTGCCCATGTCCCTGCACGGCCCTTTCGAGCATGTCCAAGACGTAGGTGGGCGAGTGGAAACGGACGCGGCGAGTCCACATGGTCTGACTGTTGCAGAACGTGCATTGTCCCGGACAACCGCGAGAAGTGATCAGGATGTGGCTGCGGAAATAGTCAAGCGGTGAAGCCAGTCCGTCCAGATCGCGGATCGGCTCGCGGTCCGGCCCAACGTGTATCTCGCCCTGCTGCCGGACGACGGCCCCGGCCAGGTTGGCAAGCGGTTGGCCCCTTTCCAGTCGTTCGATCAGTTCCAGAAAAGTCGCTTCTCCTTCGCAACGAACGATGGTGTCCACCGCCGGGCAAGCGGCCAGGAACTGATCGGGCAGCGCCGTGACGTGCGGCCCTCCCACGGCAATATGTGTCGCGGCATGCAATTGGCGCACCAGCCGGGCCACGGCCATCACGCCCCGCCGGTTGATCGTCAGGCAGTTCAGTCCGTACAACTCCGCCGGCCGGGTCTGAAGTACCTGCTCGATTTCGGCCCAAGGGAAAACGCTCAGGTTCAGTACCTCGACCTCGTGCCCCGCACGCAACGCCTGGGCGGCCAGGGACAGCAGCCCGTATGGAATGGTGCAGAAGTCGGCGTCTTGGATCAACGGACGCTCCGCCCCGGCCGGAGGCCCATCCGCCGCCTCGGACCGCTCGCCCGGCCGCGGGATCTTCCAGGGTGGAGCATGCAGCATGACGATTCGCATCGGCGATTGTTTTCCTACTTGTTCGCGGGTTTTCCGATTGACGGATCGCGTAACGCGCCGACGTTAGGTGTCTCACCTCCGCTCAAGCAACTCCCGCAGTTGTTCCAGTTCCTCATCGCTCAGCCCCCGAATCCGCTCCTCCGGTGACAGCCCTCGCATGCGTTCCTCCGGTGGCAAGCCACGCAGCCGTTCCTCCGGTGGCAAGCTGCGAATGACCTCTTCAGGCGACAAGCTTCTAAGTAGCTCTTCGGCGGTAAAGACCCCGCGCAGGTCTTCGGGGGTCACTCCACGCAATTTGTCTTCCGGCGGGATCCACTCGAGCACTGCGGCTTTCAAGTCCTCTTCGAGTTCTCCCAGGTACTCCGTATCGGTGTGTTGCATGGCAAACTCCTCTCTCGACATGTAAAACTGGTGAATCTGTTGCAGCGCATAATACAACAGCGGCCTCTGCCCCACATTCTTGAATACCTTCATTATACGCTGAGGGTGCTTCAGGAAAGTATGGCTGACCAACGACAAGACCGGCTGTCCCCGCTCGGCCATCACGTCCGTCTCGATCATCCACGTGGTCCAGGGCCCGCCCTCGATGAAAAACACACCCGGCTCGCGCTGGTCCGCAAGCCAGCCGAACAAACGCAAATCCTCGCGGAGCGCATCGTTCATCCGCGGGGCCAGAATGACCAGGCTCACCTCTTTTGGGGGAACGCGTTCTGCCTGCTGGCTGTGCCAGAGGAACGCGCAGCCGATCAATTGCGCCAAGTCGCCGGGTTCCAACGTATCCGTGGGACCTTTGAATTCGACGAGCGTCCACTGATTCAACAGCGGAACCAGGACGCCCAAATCGCGAACTGCCGAGGCCGACAACTGCCCTTGTTCGCGACGGATCAGCACAATGTCAACGCGCAACGGCATCCGGCCGACCAGTTCTTCATCCCGCACCTCGTAGGCCGTCGCCATCAAGTGATTCAGCATTCGCACCAACAGCGGATGCCACCAAGTGCGCAATTTGCCGGGCCGACCGGCTTGTTCCGTACTTGCAGATTCCTTGTCCTTCATCTTCCTACCCGAGCAAGCGCTCCGAAGCACAACACGCCGCCACGAACGTCATGAATTGTCAGTATAACGAAGGCCGCCATGACCGTCCAATGGATGCCGGCTAGAGCAAGGTGCTGGCGGAAACGGTCAAGGGGTTCGGCGGAAGGGGTCGGGAGTCGTTTTCGGGCAACCGGCTTCCCATGTGGATGACCGTTAGCCGGAAACGACTCCCGCCCCCTTTGCGCAGCACCTGCCGTGGGCGAGGGTGAATCCCGTGCGCCGTTCTCCCGCAATTTGTCGTCCCGAAAAGACGCCAAAACACCCTTCTTGTCCGCAATCTGCAACAGGGGCCGCATCTGGGCAAGGGCCATCTGTCGAGTTAGAATGGAGGGGCAGAGGAGGCCAACGATGTTAAGCCGAGAAACACTGGAAGCGTACCGACAGATGACCCCCGGGCAACGGCTGGAAATCGCGCTGGAGATGATGCGTCCGAACATGGAACGGATGTTTGCGGGAACGCCGGAAATGGTCGAACGCCGTTTTGAACTGCTGCGTCGTCAGAACGAAGACCGAAATCGCCGGATGCTAACCGCGATTTCGCGCACCGGGAACCCGTTATGACGGACCTTACCGCACCGTTTCGCGATTTTGTTGGGATCTTTGAACGGGCGCGGATTCCGTACGTGCTGATGGGCGGCATGGCTGTGGCAGCGCATGGCCTGCCTCGTCCAACGCACGACGTGGATTTCACGATTGCCCTGCCGCGCGAGCGCCTGTCGGACCTGTACAAGACGGCAACGGAGGCTGGCTACACGGTCCCGGAGGCGTTTGAAGGAGGCTGGGTGGATGAAGTCGCGGGAATGCCGTTGGTTCGATTGCAAACATGGGTGCGTGGGAAGACCATCGACATCGATATCTTTCTTGCCGAGTCGCGTTACCAACAGGAGTTGCTGAAACGCAAAGTCCGCGTTCACGTTGAAGGACTGGAAGCATGGCTTGTCAGTCCCGAAGATTTGGTTTTGCTGAAACTGATCGCTGGTCGCCCGCGCGACTACGGCGACATCGTAGACATCTTTTTTGTTCAGGGCCAACTGGACGAGAGCTATCTCCGCCGCTGGGCCGCACCGCTGGGTATCGCCGACCGTCTGGAGGAAGCCCTGCGCGACGCGAAGGAGCAAACGCAATAGAAGTCGCCGTCGTTGCGGTACGGGGTCGTGAGCGGCATGGCGCTAGCCACCGGTGGATGCGGATCAAGGTTTCAGGAACACTAGCCGTACTGGCGGCTAGCACCGGTTCACTCACGAGGACGGGCTTTCTGACATAGTGGTTCTCGTTCCAACAACAATTGCTCCGCAACCCAAGAAAATAGCACGTATGGCAAAGCCGGGGCACGGATCAGGGTCTTGCAGGCTTTGCCACTTGCTCGATACTTCGCGGCTCATCCGTGCCCCGGCATGGCCATCCGTGCTAGTTGACTGTTCCGGCCAGCGCGGATTTGGGAGAGAGCGTCTCGGCGATATCACACGCGATTTCCGCCAGAATGTCTTCCAACTCGTCCGATGATCCCGTCCCGTCCGTCGCACCGCTGAAGAATGGAAGGATCTCGCGCTGTTCAAGTGGCGGGATCGGGAAAAACAACAGCCGGTCGGGTTCCGGAACGCTGGAAATCTCGACTGTTCGGCCGCGGACCGGTTCAGAGGACCACCGACCGACGTCCCGATCCGTGCCCGCCGGAATAGGAGACCAAGCCGCTTGAGGCAGCGCGAGTCCGACATTGGCTGCCGTATCGACCGAAACTCGCCCGCCCGCTTCCCCCTCGGCGTTACCAGCCTTCGCGTTCAGGTAATTGATCACTGCGAGCACGTCACTGGGAGTGATATCGCCGTTGTTGTTCACGTCCAGATAAGGTGGCGGCTCGGGCGTGCTGGGCAACACACCGCTGCCATGGGCGTTCAGATAGTTAATCAAGTCCAGCACGTCCATCGGCGTCACCGCGCCGTCGCCGTTCACGTCATAGGGATTACTCTGGTTGTGCCACGAGTTGCCGGGCAGCACCGTCAAGACGAACGTATCGCTGACTCCCAACCCCCCGCTGTCCCGCGCCGTGACCACAATCGCCAATGCCCCCAGGTCGCCGACGCCGGGAGTCCCGCTGAACGTGCGCGTAGAAGGTTCGAACCCGAGCCAAGCCGGAAGCGGTAACCCAGCGGCGCCAGTCGCCGTGAAAGTCAACACGTCGTCGTCATCCGGATCCTGGAATGCATCGGCGTCAAAAGTGAATGCGAAAGGCCGAGTGGTTCGGGCCTGCTGGTCCGGGATCGGCGATGCAACGAACGGCGGGTTGTTGGGCGGGCGGACCACCACCGTAAACGATTCGGACCGGAACACGTTGTCCTCTTCCGTCGCCAGGTCGCCATCCGCACCACCGTCCATCACCGTGACGGTAATCACCGCCGAGCCGTAAGCGTCTTGGACCGGCTGGTAGGTCAGCACGGCGATGGAATCCGGCGAAGTGTAGGACACAGCCGGCGTCGGGATGATGTCTTCCCGGTCGCTACGGGCGGTGACCGCCAGCGGTTGCGTCGGCCCGCGGCCCGAGGCGATTCCCGTTACAATCACCGTCTGCTGCGGAGCGTTGAGTTCGATCGATGGCGGGTCGAGGATCGGCGAGATGTAAACGTCGTTGTCGTTCACCACCACCTGGAACGTGCGCGAAAACGTCGCGTTGTCTTCGGGTGTCGAAAGATCCTTGTCCAGCCCGCCGTCGGTCACCGTCACGGTGATCAGCGCGGTGCCGCTGCGCCCGGCTGCCGGACTGAACCGTAGCGTGCCCGAAGAACTGCCGTCCGCGTAGTCCACCACGGGGTCAGGGATGAGAGACGGGTCGCTGCTGACGGCCGTGACCGCCAACGGTTGCGAGCCATCGTCGCCGTCCGAGATGCCAGTGAGAGCCACCCCGTGTTCCCCCGCGTCTTTGTCCACCGTCTGATCCGCGATCGGGTCCAGCGTGGGTGGAAGATTCAGCGGCTTGAGCGCAAAGTCCAGCCCGCTGACCGTATCGACGCCGGTCAGGGCGACTCGATGCGCCCCGGCCACCAGAGTGTTCAAGTGGACCGAAACATTCCGGTCGGCGTTGTTGGCGACGACCAGATCGGTCAGCCCGCTGCCGTCGAAATCGGCGACAGCCAGCGCCAGGCGCGCCCCGCCGGCGAACCGTGCGACTCCGTGGCTCTCCGGCGGTTCGAATTGGAACGTTCCCGGCAACGAACGGTTGCGCAGGATGGCGACGTCCTTGGACGTCACATTCGCTACCAGCAGATCGGGCCGCCCCGAGCCGTCCAGGTCGGCTACCGTAATGTCTACCGGGCCGGATCCGGCGGACAGCTCGCCCACCGCCGTGAACGTCCCGTCTCCCGCGCCCGCACACACGGTGACCGTATTCGACAGGAAATTGGCCACCGCCAGATCGGCGTACCCGTCGCCGTCCAGATCCGCGACGACAAGACTGGCCGGTCCCATCCCGACGGGGCAGGCTGGCTGAGCCGGATGAAAGCCATTGGGTCCGTCGGCCAGCAGGATACTCACACTGCCCAAGTCGCTGCCCGACGGATGGGTCCCGTAGTTGGCCACGGCCAGATCGGGGTACGGGTCGTCATTGAAGTATCCCGCGACGACCGACGCCGGACGGTTGCCCACGGGAATCGGGTTCGGATCGGCGGCGAACACGCCTTGGCCGTTGTTGCGGAGGATGCTTACCGTGTTACCCAGTTCGTTGGTCACGGCCAGAAAAGCAACTTTGTCTTCGCTGGCGACGTATCCCGCCGCGATGGAACTGGGCAACAGGCCGACGGGGACGAACGTCTTCGACGCGAAGCCGGTGCCGTCAAAGTCCAGCAGGATCGCCACGTTGGAACTGGAGCTGTTGACCACGGCCAAGTCCAACGAACCCGAGCCGTTGAAATCGCCAGCCACCAGCGCCGTAGGATTCAGCCCGCGGGGCGCTCCGGTGGGCAGTCCAGCGGGCGCCAGTTCGATCGTGATCGGCGCCTGGTCGAACCGGCCATGTCCGTCATTCAGCAGCAGCGAGACCGCGTTATGATCGTACAGGGCCACGGCCAGATCGGGATGTCCGTCGCCAGTGAAGTCTGCGCTAATCACGTCCTGCGGACTAGCCGGCGCCCCGGTCGGCAACGACAAAGTGTGCTCTTGCGAGGTGAACAGGTTGCCCACCGGCCCGGTCTGCAAATGGCGCGGCTGGGCAAGGACACGTACCGTGTAGGGGCGATTGCCGAGTCCGGGAAACGTGTAGAATCCCGGATCCTCCGTCGAGGTCACGGTCCACGGTTCGTCAAACTGCCGCACGCCATCGTCGTTCAGGTCCAGGAACACGGTCCAACCGCCCAATCCGATTTCGCCGTCGTCGAACACTCCGTTGCCATTATCGTCACGGAACAGCCGACCCTCGATCACCGCGCTTTCAAACTGGCCGCCGGGCGCGACCCGACGGAATCCGAAATCACGATCCGCAAGCGTGCCACCGGCCGGCAGAAACACCTGCCAGAATCCGTTCTCGTGGGGCGTGGGCGTAACCAGCGAAAACCCATCGGGAACCACAACGCCAATTTGGTACTCGAGATACGATTCGATCTCCGGAAAGCTGTAACTCCCATCCGCAGCGGATAGCGTCTGCGGTTCCCCGGGATCCCAGCGGCCGTTGAAGTTTAAGTCCAGGTAGACGGTAACGCTTTCCAAAACTGGTTCGCCAGGATCATACACGCTGTTGGGGATCAGGTCCTCGAACAATTTCCCGCGGATTTGGCCGGGGTCGGGGAGCAAACCGAAGTCTACATTCGAAAGCACTTGGCTGGCAAACAGCCAGCCCGGACGGGTGTCCACGCCTACGGCCCAGGGATTGCGGACCACGAACACGTCCATGGTCCCGTTGGTGTCTCCAGGCACCAAGTTTGAAGCATGCGATGCGAAGGCGAGGAAGCGACCATCCGCGCTCAATGATGCCTGATTGCTTGGCGCATTTCCCTCGGTTGCATCCGCCGTAAGACTGACCCGTTCAATCTTTCCAGCTTGGCGGTCGTAGACAAACACGTCCCAGTTCTCATTAGTGTCTCCGGGCACCAAGTTGGATGCCAGCGAGCGGAAAGCAACGAAACGACCGTCCGCACTTAGCGACGGGGAACCGCTATGTCCGTTGCCCTGGGTACCGTCGTCCGCGACGCTGACCTGTTCGATGCTGCGGGTCTGGCGGTCGAATACAAACACGTCCGACCTTTCGATCGTGTCTCCATGCACCAAGTTGGACGCGTTCGACTCGAATGCGACGAACCGCCCGTCATCGCTCAACGAAGGCGCCGTACTATCGCCGTTGCCCTGGGTGCCGTCGTCCGCGACGCTGATCCGCTCGATGGTCCGGCTCTGGCGGTCAAACACAAACACATCTGTAGCATTGTTCGTGTCCCCCGGGACAAGATTCGACGCGGCCGACGCAAAGGCGACAAATCGACCGTCGGCGCTGAGCGACGGCCGACGGCTGTCGCTGTTGCCTTGGGTACCATCGTCGGCGACACTGACGCGCTCGAGCGTTTCAGTCCGGCGGTCGAACAGAAACACGTCGTTACTGTTGTTCGTGTCTCCGGGTACCAAGTTGGACGCATGAGAGCTGAACGCCACGAACCGCCCGTCGGCACTCAGCGATGGGTGGTAGGTCCCACCGTTGGCCTGGGTGCCGTCGTCCGCGACGCTTACACGTTGCGGACCGGAACGCATCAAAGACCAGCCCGTTTCGACTGTTAACGCAACTGCAAAAGCGCCAGGAATTAACCCTCTAAACGAAAATTGGCCGTCCTCTTGCACGGCAAATGTGTTGGGATCGTCCGACAGAGTCCAGGTTTGCGGCTCGTCACGGTCGTACCTTCCGTTGCCATCTGTGTCGAGGTAGACATGCCAACCGGCTAATCCAGGTTCATCCGCATTCCGCTTTCCGTCGCGGTTGCGATCCAGAAAGACGGTCCCTTCCATCGTTGCAAAAAAAATGCCTCCACGGCACCGATATCTGAGCGATCGCCGTTCCGGCCGTCTCCGTCTTGCGGGCGTGGGATTCCGCGCTGATCCACGCTTGGGTAGTTCCAGGGATCGGCTGAGTCGATGGCAGGACTTCCCGACAGCAATGCGTGTGTCCATGTAGGGCCACCATTAGCTTGAAGCGGCCCTATGCGTTTTTCGCTAAACGGTTCGATTTGATCGCCGATTTGAGGCGTGAACGCCTCGGCCGATTCCAACAGATTATACCCCAGAGACTCAACGCCTTTACCAACGTCGAGAGACACATAGCGCCCAGTCGCATCCGTCCAGAAATTATCGACAAACAGCGAATTATGTGTACGGACATTTCCGAAGACCGCCACCCCGGCGAATGTCCTGTTGTGCGCAACAGTGACATTTCTTAGGTCCAACGACGAAACGAATCCCAAACTGACCTGCTCCAGCGAACTGGTTTGGCGGTCGAATACAAATACGTCCAAGGCTGCGTTGGTGTCTCCCGATACTAAGTTAGACGCGTAAGACGAGAAAGTGACGAACCGGCCGTCTGCGCTCAAGGATGGGCGTAAGCTCCGATCGTTGCCTTCGGTTCCCTCATATCCCATACTAACCCGCTCGATCGCACGAGTTTCGCGGTCGAAGACAAACACGTCAGCGACCCCATTCGTGTCCCCGGCCTCCAAGTTAGAGGCACTTGACTCGAAGGCAACGAATCGGCCGTCGGCGCTAAGCGACGGGTACATGCTATGCCCATTGCCCTTTATCCCGTCATCTGAGACACTAACCCGCTCGATCGTACCAGTCTGACGGTCGAAGACAAAGACACCCAAGACCCCGTATGTGTCGCCGGGCACCAAGTCGGACGCGTAAGAAAGAAAGGCGGTGAACCGCCCGTCAGCACTTAATGACGGATGAATGCTGCTAGCATGGCCACTAATCCGCTCAATACTTCCAGTATGACGATCCAAGAGGAATACGTCAGCCTCCCCATTCATGTCCCCTGGGACCAAGTTCGATGCGCAGGAGTGGAAGGCAACGAAACGCCCGTCGGTACTGAGCGCCCTGGAATGGCTGGAACCATACGACTCTGGCGTCGCGTAAATCGCACCGCCACGTCGGTCAGGCATCGCGTACATCGCGCGTTCGTGCGACTGGGTTACATTGCTGGATAGTGTGCTATTCGTAAGCTGCACGGTTCCGCCGAAGGAATACACAGCTCCTCCGACAGATGTGGCAAGGTTAGTCATCACCGTGCTGCGGGCGATGTCTGCCGTGGCGTCATTGCCGACAAACATCCCGCCGCCGCTGTTGGCTTCGTTGCCTCGAACTGTGGTGTCGACCACATTGGTCACGCCTCCCCACAGTGCGATGCCTCCACCGAACCCCGACGAACCGTCTGCTCGATTCTCGGCCACCACCACGCGATCCAGATTCAACGTGCCCATGCTCAGGATTCCTCCCCCACTCACGTCCGTGACGTAGCCCCCGCTGATTCCGACGCGGTGCAGGTTGAGTGTAGCATCCGGATAGACGCGGAACACGCGATCGACACTGCCCGCATCGACCAGCGTTGTTTCACCGTCGTCGCCCAAGATGGTGACTTCGCCCAAGACAGCTAAGTCGCCCGTCGTGTCGTTGGACCACGTTCGTCGATTAGCGTCCGCGACACAACTCGCAGGGGTCGGAAACGTGTCCGCAAAATCCGGTTCCGGTGGGATGCTCAAGCGGTACGTGCCCGTGTTCAGGATGATCGTCCGGGGTTCATTGGCCGCATTGGCTTGGCGAATCGCGGTGCGAAGACTGGTGCCCTCCGAAACGTCTTCATACCTGTCTACGTAGATGACGGACGGATCGAGGATCTGCACCCGAAAAGAACCAAGGTCGCCGGGCCGTACGGGCAGTCCGCTGATGTTGTATACTCGGTCGAAATCGACGGAGACAACGTATTCACCGTAATCAAACGCATCCCAAGTACCGCCGGGCGCGACGATTTCGTAGGTGGCGCTCACCTGTTTTCCATTGCCGGAGATGGTGACGGAATCCGGCAACAACGTGGCCGTGATCTGGTCGCGCGGCCCCCACTGGCGGTTCACCAGGATTTCTCCGCTGCCCAGGGTGCTGGCGTCCATCCCCTTGCGGTCCGTGTATCGGACGACGATCTTGTGCGGGGCGTCGGTCGCGGTGTGGATGTCGGCTGCTTCCAACAGGCGAGCGGTCGGGGCGAAGTGTTCGGAATCCAAGGCATTGAACGCATTCAGCCGGCCGCCGCTGGCGACTCGACTCTGCAACTCCGCCAACCCGTCGGCGCCGTCCAGGATCGCTGTGCGCACTTCGGCAACCGTTGCCTCGGGGACTTCCGACCAGACAAGCGCCGCCACGCCCGCCACGTGCGGGGCGGCCATGCTGGTGCCGTTGGCCGTGCCGTAGCGGCCGCCGGGCAGAGTGCTGAGGATGCCGATCCCGGGCGCGGCGATGTGGACGGACCGCTGGCCGAAGTTGCTGAAACGGGCCAAGCGGTCGTCGGGATCGGTGGCAGCGACGGCGATGACGTTGTCGAGTTCGTAGCTGGCCGGGTAGAACGGAGTCCGGTCGTTGTTCAAGCCTTGCCCCAACACGTTGCCGTTGCCGGCCGCGGCGACGAACAGGATCTCGGCATCTTCACTGGCGGAGATCGCCGCGTGCAGGTTGTGGCTGAACCCGCCCGGCTGGCCCCAACTGTTGTTCAAGACCCGCACGTTCGCTCCGTACCGGGTGCGCATCATCGTGGCGTAGTTGATGGCCGCAATGGCCTGCGAGGTCTCGCCCGTGTTGCGGTCGTCCAGGAATCTCAGGGCCATGATCGACGAGCGCCAATTGATCCCGGTCACTCCGCGGCTGTTGTCCCCGACTGCGCCAATCGTCCCGGCCACGTGCGTGCCGTGCCCGAGCACGTCGCTGGGGTTGTTCGGCGCAAGCGGTTCGCCGGCCACCGTGCGGAAGTTCCAACCGAACAAGTCGTCCACGAAGCCGTTGCCGTCCGTGTCGCGGCCGTCCGCCCAGCGCGGGTCTTGCAGCAGATCCAGCGCGTCGATGTAGCCGTTGCCGTTGTGGTCGGTGACCAGATGGGCGTTGGCCGGATCGTTCAGGTCGTAGAAGGTGATCAGCCCGTCGCCGTCGATGTCGATCACCTGCTGCCGGGTCGCCGCTGGGATCTCGCTCTGGTTGATCCAGACGTTCAGGTACAGGTCGGGATGCGCGAGATCGACGCCCGAATCGATCACGCCGACCACGACGTCGGGGCTACCGGTATTTATCGCCCAAGCTTGCGGAGCATCGATGTCGGCGCCGGCGGTCGAACCGAATTGGCCGACGTTGTGCAGGTTGGTCATGTTGGAATAGAACGGGTCGTCCGGCGTCCGTTGGGCGTAGACGACCGAATCCGGCTCGAAATACGCGACGTGCGGATTGGCCGACAAAGCAGATCGGGCGACGTCGTGCGAGGCGAACGAATGGAGCAGTAACTGGCCGGGCAGGCCTAAACCGCGGATGACTTGGAAGTTGGCGGTCAACGTGTCCAGCAGGTGCTCGGCCCGGCCGACCGAACCGAGTTGGCCGGTCGCACCAGGAGTCAAGCGGACGATCCAGCGATCGACGAACTGCTCGCCGCCCGATCCCGACGCCGCACCCGATGCGCCGGACACGCTGCCGACTCGAACGCCCGGGGCCGCGGTCGATACGTTCAAGGCGGTAGCAAACCATTCGGGCGAGACCCTATCGTACTCGTCCAGACCGTTGCCGCTGAGCAGCCAGCGGGACTCGAGAGGCTCGAAACGTACGTGCCGATAGAATTTCTTGCGGCGTCGGTTCACAAGACGGGCGTTCATGGCGGAACTCCTTGATCTGGAAGCCGATTGGGGATAAGTATATGATATACTCTGACGGCGAGGACCGTCAATCGGTGCGAGCTGTCCAATCGCACGAATTTGGAGTCTTCGCAAGAGAAAACTGGGGGAACAAGGTTTCCGCGGTAGCCTGGCACGGTAGAGAGGGAAAAAACGTCGAATCCTGGGATAAGCAGCCGGCCAGGATTTCCTATGGAGATTCGGCGGGAGGTGAGGGTGGCGAGTGATGTCGAATTCCGTGGCCTACGAGAATCTGGTCTTGGCGATGCTGGTCGTCCAGGAGGGGCACATCGCTCGCGGGCAACTGGAAGAATGGCTGCAACAGTGGGATCGCGACTGGTCGCCTGCCTTTGGGATTTGGCTGGTCGAGCGGAGATACGTAACAACTACTCAGTTGTCCCTGTTGCAGGAGCGTCTGCGGCAGTTTGTCGCACGAAGTGGCGGCGATCTGCAAGCCGCTTTGGCTGCCCTTCGCGACAGTGACACCGAGACGTGGCAGTTGGTCATCAGGTTCTTGCCCGAGCCGCAGCCCACAAACCCCGAGCTGCCGGCAACACTGTCCGTCACAGAAGATGCAGCCCAGCCGTCAACTTCAGCCGAGGCAACAGCATCCGGCCCCCCGTGTCCGTTGGCCGGGGATCGGTTTCGGGTCCTGGGCCTGCACGACCGAGGCGGTTTGGGGCAGGTGATGCTGGCACGCGATGAGCAGATCGGCCGGACCGTAGCGCTCAAAGAGATCCGGCCAGATCGGGCCGACAATCCGGAGAATCAGGTCCGGTTTGTAGCCGAGGGCGAGATCACGGGCGGGTTGGAGCATCCGGGGATCGTGCCGGTGTACGCGCTGGGCCGCTATCTGGACCAGCGGCCGTATTACGCAATGCGGTTCATCCGGGGTAGTCATCTGGGCAAGGCGATCGATGCCTTTCATCAACCGGTTGCTGCGGGATTGAAGGACGACCAGTGGCGGCTGGAAATGCACAAGCTGCTGCGGCGTTTCATCGATGTCTGCAACGCTGTGGAATACGCGCACAGCCGGGGCGTGCTGCATCGCGATCTGAAACCCGCAAACGTGATGCTGGGCAAGTTCGGCGAGACGTTGGTCGTCGATTGGGGGTTGGCCAAGATCGTGGGTCGTACCGGTGAGGTGTCCCCCACTGAGGAAGCGGCGCTGCGGATCTCCGCAGGCAGCGGCTCCCATGCAACCGTGGCTGGCAGCACGGTGGGGACGCCGGCCTACATGAGCCCGGAACAGGCGGCGGGCGACCTGGATGCGCTCGGCCCGGCATCGGATGTGTACAGTCTGGGCGCAACGCTGTATTATCTGCTGACCGATAGGGCACCGTTTTCGCCAGGCCGCGACATTTTGCAGCGGGTCCAGCGGGGCGAGTTCGACCCGCCGCGGAAGATCGCGCCGCAGACGCCCAAGCCGCTGGAGGCGATCTGTCTGAAGGCCATGGCACGATGGCCTGCCGACCGCTATGCATCGCCGGCCGGGCTGGTCGAGGACCTGGAATGTTGGATGGCGGACCGGCCGGTCGGTGCGTATCGCGAGTCGCGGATCGAGCGTCTGGCCCGTTGGATGCGTCGGCATCGGACCGGGGTGCGGGCCGCCGTGCTGGCGCTGGCGGCCATCGCGGTGGTTTCGTCGGTGGCGATGCTGGTCGTGCTGCGCACCTGGCAGCGGGAAGCTGCCGCCTGGAACCAAGCAGCGGCGAATTTCGTCCAGGCGCGGGAAGCGGTCGACCGCTGGCTGACCGGCGCGGGCGATGCGCTCAGCTACTACCCCATGGCCGACCGGGCGCGCTCGGTGCTGCTGGAACAGGCGGCCGAGGAGTACGAGCGCTTCGTGCGGCAAAAGCACGCGGATCCGAAGTTGGAACTGGAACGAGGCCGCACGTATCTCCGGCTGGGACACCTGCGGCTGATGCTGCGCGACGCCTCGGGGGCGACTGCCGCGTATCGCCAGGCCGAAGCGGTCTTCGAAGACTTGTTGACCCGCAACGGCGATGATCTGTGGGGCCTGCTGGAACGGGCCAATTGCCAGACGAACCTGGGTGCGGTGGCGATGGAAACGGGCCAGTTGAAGCCGGCCCGCGATCATCTTCGCACTGCGGTCGAACAACTCCGGCAGCTTGCGTATCGGTACCCGGACGTGCCGGCGGTCCGCGAGGGACTGGCTGCCGCGCTGATCAACTTGGGCGAATTGCTGGCCGACGAGGGAGGCGGCAGCCGGGACGAAGCCGAGCGCATCTTGCGTGACGCACTGGTCCAGTTGGACGACGCCGACGCACGTGGCGGAACAGGCTCCGGCGATTGGCGGCAGACGGTCCGGCGCTTGCAGCAGCGGGCGGACACCCACGATCTTCTGGGAAGGGTTCTCTTGGACCGGGGCCAGTACGAGCAGGGGTTGGCCGAGATCCAAGCGGCGATCCGGATTGCGGACCGGTTGATGGCCCACGAACCGGACAATCCGCGGCATTGGGATTGGCGGGCGGTCGGATTGGTCTACCTGACCGATGCGCTGCGCGTGCTGGGCCGGGCCGACGAGGAAGCCGCAGCCAGCCGCCAAGCAATCGAAACGTATCGGCAACTCTGTACCGCGCTGCCCGGCGTGGCGCGATTCGAGTCGAGTCTGGCTATCACGCAACTGAACTACGGCAACCTGCTGGTCCAGTTGGGCCGTATCGCAGAAGCTGAATCGCAGTTGAACGAAGCCCGGGAGCTGGCCGAGCGGCTGGTGCAGCAGCACTCGGACTTCCTGGTCTACCGTGACACCTTGGCGGGCTGTCTGGCGCTGCTGGGCGAGTTGCACCGCGACCGGGGCGACGACGAGCAAGCAGAATCGCTGCTGCGGGGGGCGATCCAGATCTTTGAGGGAATCATTTCGGAAGCCGAAGCCGATGGTCAGCCGGCACCGGCCGATTATCGGGAGAGCTTGGCGGCGTGCCAAAGCCATTTGGCACGGCTGCTGGGACGGGTCGGCCGGCACGACCAGGCCGAGGAATTTTTTCGAGCGGCGATCGAAGGACTTGTCCCATTGGTCCCCGGTTCGCCGCGGTCCCAGGATCGATTGGCCGACGTGTACCGGCACCGGGGCACATGGCTGGACGATCGGGGCCGGCGGGAGCAGGCGGCGGTCGAGTTCGGCCGGGCGCTGGATCTGTGGCGGGGCTTGGCGAGCGCGCCGCTGGCCGCCGCGGAACACCGAGCCCGTCTGGCATGGTTCCTGGTCGATTGCGTGCAACCCGAATTCCGAGATCCACGTTCAGCGATCCCGCTGGCCAGCGACTTGACGGCCGAAGTGCCGCAGAACCCGGAATACTGGAGCGTTCTTGGGGCTGCCCTGGTTCGCGACCGGCAGTACGAGCAGGCGTCGGAGGCGTTGGAAAGGGCGATCCGATTGCGCCGAAGCGACCATGCGCGAGAAAGGTTTTTCTTGGCCCTGGTCTATGCCAACACCGGGCGGATGGACCAGGCAAACGAGCTTTACAAGCAGGCGTGCCAGTGGCTCGAAGAGAATCTGCCCGGGCATCAGGAACTCAGACGCCTGCAGCAAGAAGCCGCGGCGCTGCTGGAAGCGGTGGGTTCCGATCGAGATGTCGGGCGGTCGGTTGGTGCATCCAGCCCTTGACGGGTCGGTCGAATTGCAGATTTCAGCCATATTCCATTGGACGTAGAATCGTAGAATAGTGATCCTCGACGCTTGTCGTCCTCTGAAGCGACGCGGGAAGGGGGCGGGAGTCGTTTTCGGGCAAATGCCTTTCCGTGTGGTTGGTCGTTGTCGGAAAACGACATCCGACCTCGGTGTCCTCACACGCAACGCCATGATTCCTGGGCGTAGTCGATCCGGTTTTATGTTCTTTGCGCTCTCTTACGGCGCGCAGCGCTACCCGCCTTGAGGGTCGACTCAGGTCACATTTCACAAGGTTGCGATCAAGTCGCGGACTCGACTTTGCCGATGGTACCGATACTAACGATTATCGGGGTGGTTTCGGGGTTCGTGTCTTGACCAAGCGGGGATGCCATGCAGCGTCGGTTGAATCCATCGAGCGATGAACGGCTGCTTCGGGATCAACCGGAATACTCGCTGCACAATCGACGCATATGGGAACCTTTTCGACTAGGCACCACTTGGCGAACACTGCTATCCTGCTGGTCACTTACGCTGTTGCTGCTAGCTGCCACGCCGTTTATCTCCGCCACCGAGACAGCGGGGATCAGTTTATGGATTTCGGATGATCCGTCCGCTGATCGGATATCGGACGACCTTTCGCGACTGCCCAGTTGGTTTGTGCCGGAGGACGGGTTGCGCGTCGACGAGGCGTTCTTTCAGGAGCAGCCGTTGCGCACGGTGCCCCGGGTGGCTCCGGCTCCGACCTGGTTGCCGTC
>SKKK01000432.1 GCA_007121535.1 Planctomycetaceae bacterium
CCGAGCTAGCCACCCGCCGCTGGTTGGCTAACCAATCCCCCCAGCACCTCGTCTCCAGCGATCGGCCGCGAAAAACGTCCGCGCGAGCCCCCTCACCGCTTCGCATTTCGCCGGGCTTCCTCAAGACCTGACCCCTTTCTCGCGCATTGTAACCTTCAACAAGCCTCGACAAAATAGGCGACCGAAACGCCATATTGCCGAACATCCACTACGTTTTCGTCTGCCGTCGACCATCGGCACACGCACATCGGCTTCTCGCGGTCGGAGGCTTCGATCTCGCTGTGTGCCAGCCGTAACAATTCGGCCACCCGAAAAACGTCGCTCGCCGTCCCCCGGCCTTTATCTTTCTGCCATCCATCTTTCTGCCCTATTTTGCGTTTGGGCACTGGCATGCTACCGTTTTGTCGCTAAGCACCCGACTTGTCCATCAGGTTAGTTTTGCATGGCTGACGCGAGCCCTTCTGTCGCTTCTGCCAAAAGATGCTTGGCTGGTGCCCACGAGTTGTGCAACGATTGTAACCCATTCGTTCCATACTGGCAGCAGGGGGCGATGAACAGTTCGCAAGACGGTGAGTCGGGCGAGCACGATAGGTGCCGCCCATCTACCGATCGACCTTACCGATATATGGGTGGCACCTTTCTCATTGCCGATCAGGAGATGGTTGTCCCCGTTGAAGAGCTGACTCTTCTCCCTTGATCGTTGTTTTCCGGGTGCGATGGTCGGCTATTGCTTCGGAAATATCCAGGATGAACTGGTGGTCGTCCGGTTGCATGACGTGGCGCATGCCGTCGCACAGCCGGTCCTGGGCCGGGCTATAGGTAAACACCCGGACCTCTTTGCGGTTGGGATCGAAGCGGAACAACCGCAACCAATCGGAGTCGTCCGCGTCCCGGGGGTAGTCCTGCATGACTTCATAGACCAGATTGCCGTGTTCTCCACGGCTCTCTTGACGCAGCGCGATGACGCCGGACTGGTCTCCCGCCAGCACGAGAAACAGGTTCGAATGCCTGCTGAAGCACTTGTCCCACATTTCCTGCGGCGTATTGCCGCGGTCGCCGTGGACCTTTTTCCATTGCATTCGCCCCTGGGGAACCTTTAGCCAGACCGCCCGGCTAGGCGGGCGCGGCACCGGGCCCAGGAACATGTGGGTCGAGACGATGGCCATCCGACCGCGGTGCTCCTCCAGGACCCGGTCCACCCACTCGAGCACATCGTCGGGAGCGTTGCACTCGACATGCACGATCACGAAATCCAATCCGCTCGCTGAGAATAACTGGTAACTGTTGGCGTTGTTCCCCGAGATCTGCGGGCCGTGGTCTGGCCGGCCTTCATAGGTTCCCCCATACCAGGGTTTCCCTTCAAAGCGTTCCGCGCCGAAGTATTGCTGAAATAAAGAGGAGTTCCCGGCGCCAGTCATGTCGTGGTTGCCGATGGCAATCCCGTAAGGCACTCGACCGTGGAAGCGATCCATATTCTCCCGCGCGATGCGCCACTGGTAGTGGTTGTTCCGGTCGACGATATCACCCATGTGGGTGACGAACACGATCCTTTGAGCATCAAGATTCTCAGCCAGCCATCTAGTGCGTGAGTCGAAGGCCGGATTACGCGGCTCGCCGCTCTCGTCGCCCCGCCCCGAACCCGGGCCATGGTATCGCTGGGTATCGGGAATGACCGCAATCGTGAACGTGCCCTCGGGGGCTTCCGTCAAAGCCTCCGCACCCTTCTGCGAGTCCAGGGCGAATTTCGAAATAAGGTATTGCTCCACCTCCCGGCGCTGCGGTTCGTCCAGCGCGCGATGGAAAACAATCAATTCTGCCACGTCGAAATCCAGGCGCTGGGAGGCCCCTCCGTCGCGAGCGCCAATCACCACTTGGGCATCGACCTTTCCCGTGCCAGCTCTCCCCGAGTTTTCCAAAACCCCGTCGACGAACAGCTCCAAGCGCCGGCTCCCTGCGTACTCCGAATTGACGACCGACAGGAGTCGAAAGGTATGAGGTGTCGTGACAGACGATGTGTCGAGTTGCTCGCCTCCACTTCCCAGACCAACACGAAAGGTGCGCTGGCCGGGAATGTGAAAGCGGTATTGAAACCGGCTGCCATCGGTCTTGGCAAAGATGGAGCCATTGCTGCGGGAATTCACCACCGCAAAGAACGTGAAATCATCTGCTCCTTCGAAATCCAATCGTTCTGGGCGACCGAGCAACAAGGCGCTCCTGCCGTCAAAGCGAAGAAGCCCCCTTCCGTTGAGCGCATCCGGAACCCAGTCCGGTGGGTGGCGATCTTCCGCGCGGATCGCCAGATGTGCCCCATCGCTTTTGTCTTGCCAGGACATAAGGCGCCCCGACTCGTCGAACGACATGGTCTGTCGGTCGTCGGCATCCATCCACAGAATCAGGTTGTCCAGCTCCCGCGGCGAAAACCCCTCCGCGGAACTACCCAAAAGAATGCTGACGGCTGCTACCGTGGCAAGAACCCGTCTCATTGGGATGGCCCTTCCTGCGAAAGAGACTTCGTGAGGCTTCGGGTGGCTACCGATCGATTTGGAAGTCGAACGTGTTGCTCCCTTCGACCACGGTGGCCGTCAGTCCGGAGGTTTGCGCATTAGCGTACCGTTCCGGCGGGACTTGAACGACTGGGGTCAGGTCTTGACATTTAACTTTTTCGGCAGAGAGACTCGCCACAAATCTGGATATCAAGACCCGACCGCAGCTACAAAAAAAGTTAAATGTCAAGACCTGACCCTTGGTATGACCCGCTATGCCTTTTCGTCGCTGTCGGCCTGCGTCTGCGGCTGTTCCCCGCCGCTTTCGGAGTCCGCGACCACAGCGGGCTGATCCTCGGTCGCCGTGGAATTCTCGGTCGGTGCGCCAACTGCAGCAGTCTCGTCCTGTTCCTCTGTGTCCTCGACCTCAAAGGCCGGTTTCTCGCTGACTCGGCGGACGCGGTCGTGCGTGCCGACGAATTCCAGGATGGCTCGGGTGCCCGCGTCGCCCAGACGCGGTTTTGCCAGACGCAGGATCCGGGTATAGCCGCCGGGGCGACCTTCGAAACGCGGCGCGACTTCCTCGAACAGCACTCGCATGGCTTCTTTGTCGCCGAGCATCTGCACGACGCGCCGACGTGCAGCCACCGACGGCGCGATCGCGTTGTTCCACTGCTGCCATTGTTCGCTGGTACGCCATTGGCGCCACTGCTCGCTTCCTCGCTCGGCCGTGGTCGCGTACTGCTCGGCAGCTTCTTCGGCCAACAGCGACTTGCGAGCGATGGTGATGCACTTTTCCACCAGCGGGCGTACTTCTTTGGCCTTTTGCAACGTGGTGATGACCCGTCCCTTGACCTTGGGCACGGATGCGTCCAGATCGGGGTCCGCTTGCCGTTCGGTCAAGAACAGACTGCTGGCCAAGTTCTTCAGCATGGCCTTTCGGTGGCTGGGAGAACGTCCTAAATGTCGACCTCGTTTTCGGTGTCTCATGATCGCCTGTGAAATCGTCTTGGCTGGCGCCAGCCGCGAATCGCTCCGATCGACTGACGCTCAGCGGGGTGTGACTAATGGGAGTTTTTCGTTGACCGCGGCGGCATCAACCGACGCCGGGCGACATGGGCGTCAGCCGCATCCCCAGATGCATGCCCAGATCCTTCAGCCGCTCGTGTACCTCGTTCAGTGTCGTTTCGCCGAAATTGCGGACCTCCAACAACTCGTCCTCCGACCTTTGGACCAGATCGCGCACCGAGGTGATGTCGGCCGATTCCAGGCAGTTCATGGCACGCACTGACAGCTTCAGTTCCGCCAACGTCATGTTCAACTTGGCTTCCATCGCGGCATCCATCGTTCCCGAACCCGAACGTGCTGGCGTGGTGATCCGGGGCCCCAGCTCGTTGTACTGAATGAACGGGTTCAGATGCTTGCGGAGGATCTTTGCCGATTCGACCATCGCCATCTCGGGGCTGATCGAGCCATCGGTCCAAACCTCCAAGGTCAGTTTGTCGTAGTTTGTCTTCTGACCCACGCGCGTTTCCTCGATGTCATAGCGCACTCGGATCACAGGACTGTAGACGGCATCCACGGGGATGATGCCGATCTCGCGATCGCCCTGGCTGTGTTCCGTCGACGGCACGTAACCGCGTCCGTTTTCGACGACCATTTCCATCATGAAGGGCACGTCGTCCGTCAGCGTCGCCAGCACGTGGTCGGTGTTGATCACCTGGACATCCGCATCGGTTTCGATGTCCGCCCCCGTGACGACGCCGGTCGTACTCTTTTCCACCGCGATGACGCGCGTCGATTCGCTGAAGTTCTTGACCACCAGCGACTTGACGTTCAACACGATGTCGGTCACATCCTCCAGCACGCCGGGGATCGTGGAGAATTCGTGCTGGGCGCCGCGAATCTTGATCTGTGTGACCGCGCTGCCCATCAGACTGGACAGCAGGATCCGCCGCAGGCTGTTCCCGATGGTCGAGCCGAAGCCACGTTCGAACGGTTCGGCGACAAACTTACCGTAGGTCGTCGAAAGAGTCTCCGCGTCACAAATGACCGCGCTGGGCAATTCAAGTCCACGCCAGCGAATATGCATTCTTTTCTCCTCGGGGTATCGCTCTCGGGCTGCTGGTCTAAACGCGTCGCTTCTTCCTGGGACGGCAGCCGTTGTGGGGAATCGGGGTGCAATCCTCGATCGACTTGACGGTCAAGCCGGCCGCCTGCAGCGCGGTGATCGCGCTCTCGCGTCCCGAGCCGGGACCTTTGACCCGGACGTCAACCTCTTTCACCCCGAACTTGATCGCTTTCTCTGCCGCCTGCTGGGCCGCGCACTGGCCGGCGAACGGCGTGCTCTTCCGACTGCCCTTGAAGCCGCATGTCCCGGCACTGGACCAGCACAGCGTATCTCCCTTGGTATCGGTGATCGTCACGGTCGTATTGTTGAAGGTCGCCTGGATAAAAGCGATGCCCACCGTCACATTGCGACGAACTCGGCGTTTCTTGCTCTTGACTGCCACTGCCTGGCTACTCCTGTCGAAACCTCAAAAACTCACTGCCACCCCTGCGATGCGCGAACCCAGCCCGGATCAACGCAAGTCCTTCACGCCCTTCTTGCCCGCCACGGTCTTCTTTGGCCCCTTGCGCGTCCGAGCATTGGTCCGCGTCCGCTGACCACGGACGGGCAACCCCAAGCGGTGCCGGATGCCCCGGTAGCAGCGGATATCCCGCAGACGGTTCACGTTCTGCGCGACCTGACGCCGCAAGGGACCTTCGACCACGTAATCCCGTTCCAACAGAGCCGCCAGACGACTCAATTCATCGTCCGCCAGATCCCTGGCCTTTCGCAACGGATCGATCCCCGCTTTGTGGCACAGGTCGCGCGCGATCTTGTCACCCACACCGTACAGGTATCTGAGCGAGATATGCGTCGGCTTGTCGTTCGGAATGTCCACACCTAGAAGACGCGGCATGTTTTCGTTTCTCCTGTACCGGGCCTGTTAGCCCTGACGTTGCTTGTGTCGCGGATTGCTGCAGATGACGTACACGCGCCCTTTGCGCCGCACGATCTTGCAATTCTCGCAGATCCGTTTTACGCTCGATCGTACCTTCATGTCAAAACTCCTGCGGGGTCCGGGCAAACCGCTTAATATACGAAGACCAACGGTCACTTATCAAGGGGCTATCGACGGAAGATCACGAATCCAGCAAACCGCGATAGTTCCGCATGACCAAGTGGCTGTCGATCTTCTGCACCAAATCGAATCCCACGCTGACGGCAATCAGCAACCCCGTACCTCCATAAAAACTGGCAACTGTAAAACTGACGCCCAACGAGGCGGAAACCACCGTGGGCACAATGGCGACGATGGCCAAAAAGCCAGCGCCTACATAGGTGATCCGTTCCAAAACCCGCTCCAAGTAATCGGCCGTTCGTCTTCCAGGCCGGTACCCTGGAATAAAGGTGCCGTAATCCTTCAGATTTTCGGCCATCTCCTTTGGATTAAAGGTGATCGCCACCCAAAAATAGCAGAAGAAGTAGATCAGCCCCACATAGACCAGGTTATAGGTGAACGACGTACCCGGTCCAAAAATCTGGTACAAATTGGCCCAGAGATTGGCGGTTCCCGTAAAAGTATTCGCCATGAAATTGAAAATCATAGCGGGCAACATCAAAAGGCTGCTGGCGAAAATGATGGGCATGACACCGGCTTGATTGATCCGCAACGGCAGGTACTGACGCGTCCCACCATATACGCGACGGCCCCGGACGTGTTTTGCACTCTGAGTCGGGATACGACGCTGGCCCAACGTGATGAACACGACCCCGACAACGACGGCGACAAACAACACCGTCAGCACGATCAGCGTTTCGACGCCGATACGGCCGGGAGTGAGGCCTGCGAGCTGCATGTCCGCGTCACGGAACAACTGAGCGGCGGCTCCGGGCATCTGAGCCAGGATGCCTGCCATGATCAACAAGCTGATTCCGTTGCCGATTCCGAATTCATCGATCTGTTCGCCCAGCCACATCAGGAAGATGGTGCCACACGTCATGATCAGCACGGCAGTAAATTGCCAGCCCAGATGAAGCACTCTGTCGGCGGTCAGGAACGCAGGATCGACCAAACCCGCCTCTCCGCCAGCGGGTTGCGCCATCAGGTACAATCGGACATAGAACCAGCTTTGCACCAAGCAGAGGGCAACCGTCAGATAGCGAGTGTATTCATTGATCTTCTTCCGCCCGGTTTCGCCCTCCTTTCGAAGCTGTTCGATCGGTTTCCATACGCTTCCCAGCAATTGGAAGATGATCGAGGCACTGATATAGGGCATAATTCCGAGACCGAAGATTGTGGCCTGACGCAGGTTGCTGGCACTGAACACGGCCACACGATCGACGAAATCACCCAGGCCGCCGTCTTGCCCTGCCGTTTGCGACATGACTTCCTGGTCGATGATCGGCAACGGGATATGCCATCCCACGCGGTAGATGGCCAGGAACAGCATGGTCAGAAAGATCTTCTGCCTGAGTTCCGGGATGGTGAAAACGATGCGAAGTTTCTCCCACATGATTACGTTCCGTCCTTTCCATGTCCGTCGGCCATCAGATTACAACGGTCTTTCAGGAGTCTTCGATAATTCGCCTGGCGGCGGATCCTTCGCCAATTATGAGGAGGGTGCCGCTTTCTCGGAAGGTTCGCTCTGCCCGCCCAGCACGCAGACCTCGCCTCCCGCCTGTTCGATCTTTTCCCGAGCCGACTGGCTGAAGCGGTGAGCCGATACTTTCAGCCGCTTGGTCAGCGTTCCATCGCCCAGGATCTTCAGCACGTCATACCGCCCCTTCGCCAGCGACTTGCTGCGCAGCGTCTCGGGGTCGACTTCATCGCCATCCTGGAACGTCCGCTGAAGGTCGGCGACGTTGACGGTCGCGACATTCAGCGCAAAGCGGTTGTGGAACCCACGTTTGGGCACACGTCGGACCAGAGGCATCGTGCCGCCTTGAAAAATGGCCGGCGCCGACCATCCGGCTCGCGATTTCTGTCCCTTGTGCCCCCGTCCACACGTCTTGCCTCGTCCCGAACCGGTGCCCCGCCCGACACGCCGCGACTTTTTCCGCTTGTGGACCCCCTGATGTACGTCATTCAATTTCATGACAAAGTTACTCCTCGAAGCCGCTCGGTTTCTTCCCGCGTCCTCAGTTTAGCCAGGGCATCGAAGGTCGCCTTCACGAGCGTGATCGGATTATTGGTTCCATAACTCTTGGTCAAGATATTTTCCAAGCCGGCGGCCTCGCACACGGCGCGAACCGCCTGGCCCGCGATGATTCCGGTACCGGGACCGGCCGGGACCAAGACAACTCGCCCTGCCCCAAAGTGGCCATGGACGGTGTGCGGGATCGTTCCGTCCACAATGCTCACTTCGACCATCTCGCGAGCAGCCTGTTTATTGGCCTTTTCCACACTGGGCGGCACTTCGTTCGCCTTGCCGTATCCCCAGCCGACCTTGCCACGGCGGTTGCCGACAACGGTCATGGCGGCAAAACTGAAACGCCTTCCACCTTTGACCACAGCGGCGCAGCGGCGGATCTTGACAACTTTTTCGATGTTTTCACCGAGATTTCCATCTGTCGACACGTCTTTAAGCTCCTGGCATGCCCGTTGACGACGGGCAACTTTCTGGTGTTCTCAGCGCTAGGGACTTTCTGCTATTTTGCAAAAAACAAGGCTAAAAGGTCAATCCCGCCTCGCGGGCCGCATTCGCCAACGAAGCCACTCGTCCGTGGTATTTGCAGTGGCCTCGATCAAAGGCGACCTGTTCCACGCCGATGGCCTTCGCCTTTTCGGCGATGATCTTTCCTAAAATCTCAGCCGCAGCCTTGTTGCCGCCGTACTTCACCTGCTCGCGAACGTCCCGGTCTCGCGTGCTGGCCGAGGCCAAGGTCTTCCGAGTCATATCGTCGATAATCTGCACGCCGATATGTTGCAGGCTGCGATGCACGGACAACCGCGGACGCTCGGCAGTGCCGCGGACGCAATTGCGTACGTGGCGCCGGCGACGCAGCCTCCGTAATTCGATCTCTTTTTGCTTATTCACAGTTCGACTCGTCTTCCTGGATGTTCGTGGGTTCGACCGCAACCGGCGGCCAACGACGGCCTTCAAGGATCAGGTCGCCGACTTGCCCGGCTTGATCTTGACGTATTCACCCTGATATCGCACGCCCTTGCCCTTGTAAGGCTCAGGCTTGCGGATCGCCCGTACTTCGGCAGCAAACTCGCCAACCTGCTGTTTGTCGCAACCGCGGACGACGATGTGCGTCTGATCGGGGCACTTCACATCAAGTTCTTTGGGGATCTTCTTCTGAATCTCGTTTGCAAATCCTACTCGCAACTGGAGCGTGTCGCCTTGCACGGCGGCCAAATAACCGACGCCGACGATTTCCAGCCGCTTTTCGTACCCATCCTTCACACCGATGATCATGTTGTTGATCAGCGATCGCGTCAGGCCGTGAAAGGCGCGGGATTGGCGACTGTCTTTCAACTTGGTGACAATCACTTGCTTGGCGTCTGGATCGACCTGCACCTGGACCTCGGGACGATGCTCCAAGTGCAGCGTCCCTTGGGGACCTACGGCGGTCACCTTACGGCCTTCGATGGTCAGCTTCACGCCGTCGAGCAGAGGAATGGGTTGATTTCCGATACGGGACATGGCACTAATCGCTTCTGAAACTGCTTACCACACTTCACACAAAACTTCGCCGCCAAGATTACGCTGACGCGCCTCGCGGTCGCTGACCACTCCGCGGCTGGTGCTGATGATGCAGATCCCCAGCCCATCCAAGATCGGTTTCAGATCCTTCGCCTTGGAATAGATGCGTCGTCCGGGCTTGCTGATACGTCGGATGCGCTGGATGACGCGTTCCCCGTTGGGGCCATACTTCAGCTCGATGCGCAGTTGCGTCACCGGCTTGTCCTCCAGTTCCTGCCAATCCCAAATATAGCCCTCGCGTTTGAGGACATCCGCCAAGCCCCGCTTGACTTTGGAGATGGGCATGTCGACGTAGGGACGCTCGACACCTACCGCATTACGGATGCGGGTCAACATATCGGCGATCGGGTCAGTCATCATGGGGGTTGGGTTCTCCCTTTACCAGCTCGATTTTCGGACACCGGGGATCAGTCCCTGGTCGGCCAATTTGCGAAAACAGATCCGGCAGATGCCGAACTTTCGATAGACCGCCCGGGGCCTGCCACAAAGCTTGCAACGCCGTACCAGACGGGTGGAAAACTTGGGCTCGCGCCGAGCTTTGGCAATCTTCGATTTACTAGCCACAGACTGTTACCTGTTGGGGATAGGATGGATCGAATCAAGGTACATGACACATTAACTCCAATTGCTTGCCGTCGCAAAGGCACTACGCGGCGGCCGATTCCTCACGTTTGAAGGGCAGTCCCAACCGAGTCAAGAGGTCCAGGGCTTCCTGGTCGCTGGCACATGCGGTGACGATGGTGATGTTCATACCCTGGACGCGCAGAAATTTGTCGGGGTTCAATTCGGGAAAGACCAATTGTTCCGACAGCCCCAGGCTATAATTCCCGCTACCGTCGAAGGCCGTCCGGCTGATCCCGCGAAAGTCGCGCACCCGCGGCAGCGCCACCGAGACCAGGCGGTCCAAAAATTCCCACATCCGGGCTCGCCGCAAACTTACCTTGCAACCGATGGGCATTCCCTCTCGCAGCCGGAACCCTGCCACGCTCTTTCGCGCATGGGTGACGATCGGTTTCTGGCCGGTGATCTGCGTCAGCGCATCGACGGCCATCTCCAGGTGCTTTTTTTCCTGGACCGCCGTGCCCACGCCCATGTTGACGACGATCTTTTCCAAGCGCGGCAACGCCAACCGGTTCGTTCGGCCGAGGCTTTCCCTCAGGGCAGGCAGCACTTCGCTTTCGTATTTTTCTTTCAGACGCGGGATCATGTTCTTTACGTCTCCTTGGCGTAGCTAGGACGCGGCGGACTGATGATTCCCAACGAGGCGCCGCTACGCTTGGCGTAACGTTCCTTGGAACCGTCCGGCAAGTACCGATAGCCGATCCGCGTGGGCTGGTTGGTCTTCGGGCACAGCAGCATCACGTTCGACGCCGGGACGGGCATCTCCTTGCTCAGCCGACCGCCCTGCGGATTCTTTTGACTCCGCCGCACGTGCTTGTACACTCGATTCACGCCTTCGACGACCACCTTGTTCGCCCTGGCGTCGACCGCCAGCACCCTGCCTTTTTGACCGGCATCGTCACCGCATATCACCATCACGAAATCGTCGACTTTGATCCGCATCACAACACCTCACTCGCCAAGCTGACGATCTTCATAAAGTTGCGCTCGCGCAACTCGCGGGCCACCGCACCGAAGATACGCGTACCGCGTGGATTCTTTTCGTTGTCGATGATGACGACCGCGTTACTGTCGAACCGGATGTAGCTGCCATCGCGGCGCCGCGTGGGTTGCTTGCAGCGTACGATCACCGCCCGGACCACCGACTTCTTCTTGATCTCGCTGCCGGGGATCACGCTCTTGACGCTGCAGACGATAACGTCCCCGAGTCCGGCAACGCGGCGTCGCGAGCCACCCAGCACCTTGATGCACTGCACTTCTCTCGCCCCGGTGTTGTCCGCCACCTGCAGGCGCGTTTCTTGCTGAATCATAGCCGCTTATCCCTCTTCTATACTTTTCTCTTGACCGCTCTGCTGCGCCGCGGCCCGCAAAGCAGCCAGGTCGACGGCCGTCGATTTCTCCAGCACTCGCACCAATTCCCAACGCTTCGACTTGGAACGCCGACGCGACTCGATGATCTCCACCCTGTCTCCGACGGCCGACTCCTGCGTTTCGTCATGCACGTGGCAAACCGTCTTTTGCCGGATAAACTTTCCATACATGGGGTGCTTCACCAGTCGCGGAATCTCGACGACTCGTGTCTTTTCCATCTTGTCACTGGTGACGATACCGACAGCAACTCGTTTAGGCATGGCTGCTCAATTTCCTTGTACGCTCATCTCACGTTGTCGTTGAATGGTTTTGATCTGGGCGACCATGCGGCGGTGCCTGCGCAGTTCGCTGGGCGCGTCCAGCCGCTCGGTCTGCGATTGGATGCGCAGCCGGAACAGGCTTTCGCAGGCATCGCGAAGCTGCAACTGCAGTTGTTCGTCGCTCATTTCACGCAATTCGGAAACTTTCATTTCGGCATCCTTCCTATCGCTCAGGCGGGTCGCCGTCTGACGAAACGCACCGGGATGGGCATTTTGTGAGCCAGCCGGGCGAAACAGACCTTGGCCTGCTGCTCGGTGACCCCACCCAACTCGTACAATACCGTGCCAGGCTTGACCACAGCCGCCCAAAACTCAGGCTCGCCTTTTCCCTTGCCCATACGGGTTTCCAAGGGAGTCGACGTGACGGATTTGTGGGGGAAAATGCGGATGTACAATCGGCCCTCGCCCCGCACGTACTGCTGGGCGGCGATACGACCCGCTTCGATCGTCTGCGCTTTGATCCACCCGCCCTTGAGGGCCTGGAGGCCGAAATCGCCGAAGACAACCTTATTCCCGCGGCTCGCCTTACCTTTTATACGTCCTCTTTGGTTTTTTCGATGTTTGACTCGCTTCGGCATCAGGGCCATCGAAACTGTCTCCTTCGTACATGCCTTGGTTGATCCACACTTGGACCCCGATGTGTCCTTGAGCCGTCTTGGCTTCGGCGAAACCGTAATCGATCTTCGCCCGCAACGTGCTCAGAGGAATCGAGCCCATAATCTGCTTTTCTCGCCGCGCCATTTCCGCGCCGCCCAACCGCCCGGCCAACTGGATCTTGATCCCCTTGGCGCCGGCGTCCATCGTCAGTTCCATCGATCGCTTCATGGTCCGCCGAAAACTGGCTCGCCGACCCAATTGCTGTGCGATATCTTCCGCCACCAATTGAGCCCGAACTTCGGGCCGATGGATCTCCTCGATCTTCAAATTGACTCGACGGCCGATCAAGTTCTGCAGATCCTCCTGCAGCAACTCGACCTCCTGCCCTTTCTTTCCGATAATCAAACCGGGCCGAGCCACGTGCAGGATGACCTTGACTTCGTCACGCGTCCGCTCGATGTCGATCCGATCGATGCCCGCGTTTCGATACTGCGTTTTCTGTGGGTGGTTCTTGATGTAGCGCCGGATCTTCTGGTCCTCGACCAACAGTTCCGAGAAGTCCTGCTTCGAGGCGTACCAACGGCTCTTCCAGCCCGTCATGACGCCCGTACGAAATGCCACCGGATTGACCTTCTGACCCATAGCTCAGATCTCGTCGATACTTGCCAATTTGATGTGAATGTGCGCCATCCGCCGCTTGATCATGAACGCCATACCTCGAGCCCGCGGTCGGACACGTTTGAACATCGGACCGTTATCGATCCGCGCCTCGGCGACCAACAGCCCCTCGATATCCACCGTACGATCCCGATTCTGCTCCGAATCCTGTGCATTGCCCAACGCGCTGCGGATCACCTTTTCCAGGAGCCGGGCTCCGCGCTGCGGCTGGTACTGCAGCAGATCCAGCGCTTCGTCGGCATACTTGCCGCGAATCAAATCCGCCAGAGGCCGGACTTTCCGCGGACTGATGCGTGCGAATCGATGAGTTGCTTGAAACATCGTCCCGTGCTTTCCTGTTAACGCTTTCCTTTGCCCCCGTGACCGCGAAAGATGCGAGTCGGAGCGAATTCTCCCAGTTTATGTCCCACCATATCTTCCGTCACGAAGACCTTGACATGGATCTTGCCGTTGTGCACCAAGAAGGTATGCCCCACAAACTCCGGGACGATCGTGCAGGCTCTGGCCCACGTCTTGATCGGTTCCTTGGTTCCCGCCTCGTCCTGCAACTGAACCTTCCGGAACAGCTTGAAATTGACGAAGGGTCCTTTCTTCAGTGACCTGCTCATGCCTCACGAACACTCCCGTTAGCGTTTGATTTTCAACTGGCCGTACCGTTTGGAACGCCGCCGCCGCACGATCGCCGCGTTGGACGGCTTTCGCTTTTTCCGCGTGGCGCCGCCTTTGGCGGGCTTGCCCGTCGGGCTGACCGGATGCCGCCCACCCTTGGTTCGCCCTTCACCGCCGCCGTGCGGGTGATCGATGGGATTCATGGCCGTTCCGCGAACGTGCGGCCGCCGACCCAACCAGCGATTGCGCCCCGCCTTGCCCAACTCGATATTCATGTGGTCCGCGTTGCCGACCTTGCCGATGGTCGCTCGGCAATTGGAAGGAATTCGTCGGATCTCGCCGCTGGGCAGCGTGATTTGCGCCCACGTGGCTTCCCGAGCCACCAGCGTCGCACTGGTACCGGCACTGCGACACAGCGTACCCCCCTGGCCGGGCAGCAACTCGATATTGTGGATGTCCGCGCCCAGCGGAATCTTCTTCAGCGGCAGGCAATTGCCGAGCGAAGGCGGCGCGTCGGGACCGTTTTCGATGCGATCGCCTTCCTTCAAGCCATCGGGAGCCAAAATGTACCGTTTTTCTCCGTCCACGTAATACAGCAGCGCGATCCTGGCACTGCGATTGGGATCGTATTGGATGGAGTGCACCCGAGCCGCCACCCCGTCCTTGTTGCGTCGAAAATCGATGATCCGGTACTGACGCTTGTGGCCGCCGCCACGATGACGCGACGTGATCTTACCCTGGTTGTTGCGTCCCCCCGTCTTCTTCAACGGACGAAGCAAGGACTTTTCCGGTTTGGCGCCGGGGGTCAGCTCGGCGAAATCGCTGACGCTTGCGCCGCGACGCCCCGGGCTGGTCGGCTTGTATTGTTTGATTCCCATGATGATTCTCGACTGCTTTTCTTTGTTGGTGCTGCTCGACTTAGAAGAAGTTGATGCGATCTTCCTTGTCCAGCGTCACCACCGCTTTCTTCCAGTCCTTGGTATAGCCTTTACGAAAACGATGTCGGCGAGGCTTTCCGGCTCGATTCATGGTCCGCACTTTGACCACCCGGACGTTGAACAGCGTTTCCACCGCCTGTCGCACGTCTTCCTTCGTCGCCAGCGGATTGACCTCGAAAGCGTACTGATTCAACGTACCGGAACCGTAGACCCCCTTCTCGGTAACCAGAGGGCGGAGGACGATCTGATGGGCGCTGAGCATCGCCGAGACCTTCTTGTCCGTTTTGCTTTTTTCCGCTGCCACCATGGTTAAGCCTCAACTTCCGCTTCGTTCGTCTCGATTGCCCCAACCGCCTGACCCTTCTTGGTCAGAACATCCAAAGCCGCCTTGGTGACCAGCATTCGCTCGGGAGTCAACACGCTCAACACATTCAGGTCGGACGCGGCCGAGATGGTCACGCAGGCGATATTCCGTGCACTGCGATAGACATTGACATCATGCCGGGCCGTGGTCACCAGCGTGGTTCGCCCGTCCAAATCGAGCGTTTCGAGGATCTTGAACATCTCGCGAGTTCTAGGCTGGTCAAAGGCCAATTCATCGATCACGACCATGCTGCCGCTCTGGATCTTTGCGGCGATGGCCATTCGAGTCGCCTGACGGATCGCCTTCTTGGGCATCCGAAACGAATAATCTCGATTACGAACGGGATGGATGTGCCCACCGCCTCGCCGGATCCCCGACCTTCGATGCCCGGCACGTGCGTTTCCCGTGCCTTTTTGGCGATACAGCTTTTTCGTCGAACCCGCCACCTGGCCACGCGACTTGGTGCGGGCGGTCCCCTGGCGTCGATTCGCCTGGTACATCACCACCGCATCATGCAGTAGCTGCTTGTTGATGCGCGGCGCCAACTCGGTCAGATCGAGTTCGTACTGGCCGACCTCGACTCCGTTGCGATCGTAGATGGGAAGCGTAGTCATGGTGATTCCTAACCAACCTTGTTTGTTTCGCGAATGACGACGTAACCGCCACTCGGTCCCGGCACCGCCCCACGGACCAACAGGAGATGATTCTCCGGGTCCAAGCGAACCACCTTGAGATTGCGGACCGTATTTCGCTGGTTCCCGTATTGCCCGGCCATGCGAATGCCCTTGAACAAGCGGCTTGGATCAGCGCTCATCCCCGTACCTCCCGCATGGCGATGGACTTTCTTGACGCCGTGAGAAGCTCGCTGACCGGCGAAGTTGTGACGGCGCATCACGCCGGAATAGCCGCGTCCTTTGCTGACGCCGACCACGTCGACCGCCTTGACGCCTTCGAGCGACTGGACCGTTACCTGTTGCCCCACTTTCGCGCCATCGACGGGCCCACGAAGCTCGCGAATGAACTTCTTAGGTTCGCATCCCGCTTTTTCGGGAGGCTTGACGCCACCCGCCGAGCGGCGTTTGGCTCGCTTGCTTCCGAGATTGGCAACGTGCCCACGTTCGGACCGACTGGCTTGGCTGGGGCGAATCCGCCTGCCACGAGGCCGTTTCTTGTCCAGAAAACCGAGTTGTACAGCTTCGTACTTGTCCCGCTCCAACGTTTTCAACTGCAGCACATGACAGGGACCGGCCTGCAACACCGTTACGGGAATGGCGCGCCCCGATTCGTCATAAATCTGAGTCATGCCGACTTTAACGCCGAGAATGCCTTTCACCATCGGTCGAATTCCTGTTGCTATGGTCGGTTGCCTGCGGGAGCCTGAGAACGCGTCTGTAGCCGCGATACGTTTTCCTGCCCGGCCAGCCACCGCCAGCCGAACCGCAATGCTACAGCCGTCTCAGCTTACCCGAGCGGCCTGTGCCCATATTCTTTCTCGAAAGAACTAAATGAAACTACCTCGTGGACGCCTTGATTTTGATATCGACACCAGCCGGCAAACTCAGCTTGTTCAACGACTCGATCGTTTTGGCCGTCGCCTGGACTATGTCAATTAACCTCTTATGGGTTCGGATCTCGAATTGCTGCCTTGCCTTCTTGTCGATGTGCGGGCCAGAAAGCACCGTGTATTTCTCGATCCGTGTTGGCAAAGGAATCGGGCCATGCACTTCGGAGTGCGTACGCTTGGCCGTGTCTACGATCTCTGCCGCACTCTGATCGAGGATCGCATGATCGTAGGCTTCCATTCTGATGCGAATGACCTCGTGGCTCAAAGCTCCTGACACACCTGACTCCTCACTAACCCCTTGATCAACACAAAACCAACCCCCTCAATCAAAACCGAATCGCCATCGACAAAATCGCCCCGTTTCACCCTGTGAAAACCAACGGGACTCGGAAGCTTACGGCCATCTTCCTACGCCGTCAACGCCCCACCGAGCCGGATCGAAAAATTTTTTTCCGAATCCAGACAGTCGGGGTGTGACGTGGCGAATCAAGAGGCGTTTGAGCTGGCGCTGCGGGCGTGGGGATGCAAATCACCGCTTCCCAGTGCGAAGCAAGGCTGTTAGTATAACGAACTTCGAAAACAGGTAAAGCGTACTTCGTCCAAGAAATTGAGGAAAAACATGGCAAAACCACATCATAAAGTGAAAAAGGCCAACCATGGCAAACGTCCGGCAAATGCGAAGGCCCGCAAGGCCAAACGCCGTAAAGTCAGCACATAGTCATTGCAGGTTTTCATGAATGCTCTTGCTGGGTGATTGAGTGAGCAGGCCGTAGCGGCAAAAAGGAGGCCAAGGGTGTCAAGCAAACAACTTCTTTATGATCTGTCGACGATCGACTTTGATTCACCGACGGCCGATATCGAAACGATTCGGCGGTATAATCCCCAACGTTACGAGATGGAACAGTTGACGGCGATCGTTCTGGAAGACGTCGAGAATTACCTGTGCATCGGGTACAAGGATCTGACGAATGACGAGTTCTGGGTGCGAGGCCACATGCCGGGGATGCCCTTGATGCCAGGGGTCATCATGCTGGAAGGAGCGGCACAAATGTGCAGCTACTTTGTGCAAAAATATGAACTCCTGGGTGCCGCCATGGTTGGCTTTGGCGGACTGGAAGACGTTCGGTTTCGCGATCCAGTTCTTCCGGGGGAAAGAATCGTCTTCATCAGCAAACTGACCAAAGTGCGCAAAGGGCGTATGATTGTTTGCCGTTTCCAAGGAGTCGTCGGAAACAATGTGGTGGTGGAAGGTGGCATCAAAGGCATTCCGATTCCCGTGGAAGCGTTGACCGCCAAACAGTCGTAAGCCGGATCGGGTGATGGGGCGAAGAGCCGTTCGAAAGATTGATCCGAACTTGGATCTTTCTCGTCATTTGACTACCCTCGAAGCGTTGCCAAAAGGGGCCGATTTGGCTCGGCTGTTTGAACGCGAGCAGCCGCTCGAGATCGAGGTGGGTACCGGCAAAGGCCTTTTTCTGGCGACCGCGTCAGAATCGCGCGTGGACCATAATTTCCTGGGGTGCGAAATCGCTCGAAAATACGCTCGTTACGCAGGGGCTCGGCTCGCTCGGCGTGGTCGTGCGAATGCCATCGTGGTGCACGGGGACGCGCAGCGATTGTTCACCGAATGGTTGCCCGACGATCGTGCAGCGGCGGTCCACGTCTATTTCCCCGATCCATGGTGGAAGAAACGGCATCTTCGGCGTCGGATCATGAACGATCGGTTTGTCGCCCAGATCGAGCGGGTACTTGAACCGTCGGGGACGCTGCACTTTTGGACGGATGTACAAGACTACTATCAAGCGACGTTGGCGCTAATCAAAGCTTCCACCCGGTTGCTGGGCCCTCTGCCCGTCGCAGAAAGGCCAGCCAGTCACGACCTGGATTATCGCACGCACTTCGAGCGACGGATGCGGATGGGGTCGCAGGAAGTTTGGCGGTGCGAGTTTCGGAAGCAGGCGCTACCACATCAAAAGACGTCCAGCATGAAGTGATGGCCCGAATGCCACCGACGCCCTGCCGGGTAGAAGTTGTGCCACTTTTGGTTGTAAACGGGGATCCGCATTTCCTGCGGATAGCGGTAGTACAGGTCTTCGCTGCTGCGATAATACTCGTTACCCCAGAAATTTTGGGGGTAAAACACGTACGGATAATGGTAGAAGCGTTCCCAATCTCGGTTCCCGTACGCTCCGCCCCAAACCCGACCGAAAGCACGCTGCTGGTCCGCCGCGGCTGGCGTCGCTTGCAAACAGATCGAAAGGGCTGAAACGGCCAATAACGCCAAAACGGCTCGACGAATCATCACAATTCCCCCCGGGATGGTGACAGTTGGTGCATCTGACTGACTCAGCAGCTTACATCGGCTAGTCGTCACTTACGGCATTAGCGCAAAAACCGGTAAGACCGGTCTTCTATCCCGGTGAACTCAAATCCATCCCGTTCACGGGGTGCGGTTTCTGCGAACAGCAAACTTGCGTTCAGGGCCACGACCAGGCAACCGAAGATAACCGTTGCTTGACCAGCCAACGCCGTTTTTCGCGATCGGTCACCCGGTACTGCAAGAGCATTTGGCGCGGCAGTAGCGGGGGCGAAAATAATATCCTATTCTTTCCAGATTAACGCTTGAGTCGCGGTTTACCCGCAGTATAATGGGGAGATTCGGGCAATTTAGGCGCGATTGCGCCTGTCGTTGAGGGGGTTCGTATCACTACACCAGTTTGAGGAGGGAAGAAAGACGATGAGCAGGGGAACGATTCTTGGTCTTGCCATCCTGGCCGTGGCCGGCCTGTTATTTGTGGCCGCCGCTCCGCAGGATGCGTTCGCTGGTCATGGCTATGCCGTGACCACCAGTGCACCGGTCACGACCAGTGCCCCGGTAACCACCAGTGCGCCCATGACGACGTGGGCTCCGGTGACCACCAGTGCACCTGTCACGACCAGTGCCCCGCGAGTTCGGGTGCACCGGCATCGGCATCGGCATTGGGGAACGCCCATGACAACTTGTGCGCCGGTGACAACCAGCGCGCCCGTCACAACCAGTGCGCCGGTGACGACCAGCGCGCCCATGACGACCTGTGCGCCGGTGACGACCAGCGCCCCGCGAGTGCACATGCGTCGCGTGTGGGTTCATCCCACGACCACCTGTGCGCCGGTGACGACCAGTGCTCCCGTGACGACCAGTGCTCCGGTGACCACCAGTGCCCCGGTGTACAGGTACAGGGTGGCCCCGATCCAGAAGGACGAGAGCCCCGTTGAAGATTGACGCGGCTACCGCTTCGAGACCGGCCGAAAACGTGTTCGAGCGGCGAATGCTAGCATTGGCGATTCTCGAACAAGATTCCGCTCAGTCAAGCTGAACTTCCTGGTTCACCCATCGGGCCTCCTTGTGAGGCCCGATTTCTTTTGGTCTTCCCTTCTTTCCGCTGAATTCCCGCCGGGTGGCTCGTCGAAGAAAAGCACGAAACCCAGCCCTGCCGGAAATTTTGCCCATGGAAAGAGACAACGTGAACCGTCCGGCGTTTGGCCCGGTGCGAATTTCTGAAGCAGCGGTTGCGTCGGTCTTGGTCCTGGCAGCCTGCTGGGCGTCCGGGACGACTGGGCTGATGACCGAAACTTTGCGGATCGTCGGGACTTGGCTGCTGCTGGGAACCGCCGTGTTGTTGACGGGCATCGGTCGGATGACGGTCATGCCGCGCCCTTTCTGGCAACGCCTTGGACCATCTTCTGAGTCGAACAGAGGCGTGCAAGCGGATCGTAGCCGAATTCGCCAGAATTCGGAATGTTCAAGAGCAACCGAATTCTGGCGAATTCGGCTACGAAAATCCTTCAAGGCATTGCCGTTCGGCGCGTGGGGGCTATTGATACTATTGCTGGTCCTTCCGCATACCGGCTGGACGGATGCTCGCCACGAGATCCTGTTGGTCGCCGCGTTCGCTGCATGTTTGGCCGACTCGCATCGCGGTGCGGCGAGGTCGATGCTCAGCAGTGTGGCGTCGGGGATTTTGCTGTGGGCAATTCTAGCGATCGTCAGCCGGAGCAACACCGCGATTTGGCGTTTGACCGAACATTGCGGGCTGTGGATGGGCGATGTGGCAGGCCGGTTCTCCGGTACCCAGCTATCGATCGGCAGTTCGTTCGGTGCGGTCCCGCTATTGATGCTTCTAGCGATTCTTTACGCACTGTGGCTGAAGACCGCTTCGGGTCGCAGGCTGGGTCGAGCCGTCTTGGCAATCGTTCTGGTCGTGGGGGCCCACCTCGGTTACCTGCATTTGCTGGCCCGTAGCCCGGACCTGATCGCGGCGTTGCCGGAGGTTGCCGAGCGCCCCTTCGAGCATCCGTACACGCCGCCGCCTTGGGCCTGGTCGGCGGCTGTCAACACGCTGCTGCCATGGAACCTGCCTCTGCTGGCCGCGATCGTGCACTCGTCGCTCCTGGGGCTGCTGTTCCGCTGGTCGCGCTGGCCGATCCACGACACGACCGATCAGCATGCACCCAAGATCGGCGATTGCTGTCCCCGCATGAATTCGTGGCTGCGGGGAACAGGCGGCATGGTCGTGCTGATCGTCCTTGCCGTCACAGTCACCTTGGTCAGCGATCTGGCATGGGGAAGGTCCGATCTGGCGGGCAAGGTCATCTTGGCCAATGGGCAGGGGCGAGTCGATTGGCGTCAACCGGTGCACGATCGCTATGGTCGGCAGTCCGCCGGCATGTTTGGCATGTTGCCCGAGTTCGTTCAAAGCTTGGGGGGGGAACTACGAATCGTCCAGCGTTGGGACGAGAACGAGTTATCCGAGGCGGACGCGGTCGTGTTGCTGCATCCGACCAATGAATTGTCCGCGGCATGCCGCGAGCATATCCTGGCGTACGTCCAGCGTGGTGGCAGGTTGCTGGTGGTCGCCGAGCCGCATCTGCGGCAGGGCGACGCGGTCAGCGACCACAACGAAGTGCTGGCCGGCACGTCGATTTCCGTACGTCGCGACGTGGCCGTACCGATGACTTCGGGGTGGCAGCATGCTTTGCAGGTCACATCGCATCCGGCGACCGCCAACATCCACCGCCGCCTCAACCATCACTTCAGCGGGATCGGGTCCTCGCTGGAGCTTCGCTGGCCGGCGCGGCCGGTGCTGATCGGGCGCTGGGGTTGGAGCGATCCGGGTAGCGATTCGCTGTTCACCGGGGTTCAACGATGGGAAATCGGCGAACGGTTGGGGGATCTGGTATTGGTAGCCGAACAGTCTTGGGGCCGTGGACGAGTGTTGGTGATCGGTGATGGTCACAGCCTGACGAACGAGGGCGGATTTCGCGGGTATTGGTTCGCCGGATCGCTGCTGGCGTACCTGGTGGACGGAACATCCGACCGTTTGGCTTGGGGACGGCAGATCCTGCTGTTGGTCTTGGCGCTCGGGTTGATCGTTGCCCTGCTGACGCGATCACAGCCTGGTTGCCAATGGATGGTCGCTACGGTTCTGGCCCTGGGGATTGCCATCTGGCAGCCGATCAATGCACACGCGACTCGCATCGTACCCGACGGTCGCCTGCTGGTCGACGATCGGGACCGGATCGCCAGCCGATTGGCCTACGTGGGCGGCTCGCATGCCGAAGCGTACAGCGATGCTACGTGGTCGATCGACGGAATCGAAGGACTGGCGTTGACCCTGATGCGCAACGATCTGCTTGCGTTGCACCTGCCGAGGTTGACTCGCGAGCACTTGTCGGCGGCAGGCGTTTACATCTCGCTCGCTCCGTCTCGAACGTTTTCCACCGCCGAACGGCGGATGCTGGTCGATTTCGTCAAACGGGGTGGAATTTTGATTTGTACCGTGGGTGCCGAAGAATCCAGAGGCAGCCGAGCGTTGCTCGCCGATTTCGGGATTCGCGTCCCGCCGTCACCCGTCCCCACGGTCAGCACGGATTTCGAGCCGGAACCGATGGGCAGGACCCGGGCTCTTTATCTGCGAGTCGAGCAGCCGGACGGCGCCGTGCACGATTTGGGAGTCAACTTTTTCGCAGGCTGGCCCGTGGAATGGATCGGCGACCAAGGGGAAGTCATGGTCTACGGCCACGGAGAGCGTCCGCTGGCGGTTCGACGAAGCTTCGGCCAGGGAAAGGTGGTGGTGATCGGCGACAGCGGCTTCGCCTTGAACAAGAACCTGGAACATTTCGGCGGCGAACCGGTCCAGGGGGGGTATGAAAACGCGCACTTCTGGCGATGGCTGCTGACGGACCTGGTCGATGGGCAGTTATGGTTGCCGCCGCTGGAGTCAGAGAACGTCATGACGCCGAACTTCGAACAGGAGGTGCCGTAATGGTTCGCGGCTGGATCGCCGTCGCCTGCCTGGCGGCAAGTTGGTTGTTCGGGGTGGGATACTTTGCGCCAGCCAGACCGCTGGTCGGAATCTGTCTGGTCGTCACCGCCGTGGTCCTATTGTCGGGCCTGCGTCTGCGTCGTCCTTCGTGGCTGTTGGTGGGACTTGGCAGCGGGCTGTTGCTGCCTGCGATATTGCTGATGCCCTGGCCGTGGAAAGCCATCGCCGTGCTGTTGGCGATCGGGCTGCCGTTGCAGCGCGCGGTCTTGGCCCCCAGTCGTTGGACGCAGCGATTGGGAAACGGAGCGGTGCTTGCCTCGCTGATGCTGCTGGTCCAGGCATCCATCCTGCACGGATATCAGGTGGGGACCGCGCGGGATCGTGAGCTGCCCGGGCCGCTGACAGCTCTGGTCGCCAGCGTGGTGCGTTTGCTGGGCGTCGATGTGGCTGTCGACGGTGTGATGATCGTTTTTCGTGAGGTGCTTGCGCAACATCGCATCGCGGCAACTTGGGAATTGCTGGTGGACCCAACCAGTCTCCTGTTCCTGGTCGGGGGACTGGTGTGGTTGGCGTGTTATGCCTGGACGCGAATTCCTTTCGACGCCAGAAGGTCCTGGTATCTTCGATGGACGTTGCGTCTGACCTTGGTTTGGGCACTTTGGCTTCCGTTGCGAGCCGCTTTCTTGATCGCTCTGGTAACCCATCGCACGTTGCGAGCCGATCCGCAGACGTTGCCGAACGTGGGCGACGTGTTCGTGAACTCATGGATTCATGCGGGACTGGTCGTGCCGCTGGCAGCCCTCGCCGCGGTGTTCGTGGTCTTTCACACCGGGGATTCGGATCATCACAGGGGGAAAAGTCGTTCATCACGCCGAAAACTCTCGCTGCCGACTGCTCTGCAATCGACCGCGTTGGTCGTCGCCGGCGTAACGATCCTGATGGTCGCCGTGTTCTGGGTTCCCACGGGCCAACCACGAGCCGGCCGCATCATGTTCGTGGAACGCCATTCGACATGGGAACCGACCATCGAACCCTACGGCACCGAGATCTACGGCGAAGCCGGTTCGTACACCTATGCGGCGATCTACGAATTCTGCGGGCAGTTTTTCGAGATGTCGCGGCTATTGGAGCACGAGGCCATCGATGACCAACGTCTGGCGGCGTGCGATGTGCTGATCATCAAGACGCCCACCGCTCGCTACGCACCCGAGGAGGTCGATGCCGTCGAGCGTTTTGTCCACGGTGGTGGAGGCCTGCTGATGATCGGCGACCACACCAACGTGTTCAACATGAACACCTACTTGAATGACGTATCTCGCCGCTTCGGATTCACGTTCCGCAACGATCTGCTGTTTTGCGTCTCGTCCCCTTACGAGCAACAGTATCATCCGCCGCCCATGCGGCACCCGGCTTTGCAGCACCTGCCGCCACTGGACTTTGCGGTCGCCTGTTCCATCGATCCCGGCCGCAGCGCCGGCCGCATGGTGATTCGAGCTGCCGGTTTGTGGAGTCTTCCGCCGGCGTACCAGGAAGTGAATTATCATCCGCAAGCGGAATACCGGCCCGACATGCAGTACGGAGCCTGGTGCCAGGCTTGGGCCACGTACCACGGGAAAGGCCGAGTCATCGGGTTCGGCGATTCGACTCTGTTTTCCAACTTTTGCACCTACCAGCCCGGCAAAGCGGAACTGTTCGTGGGCATGGTCCAGTGGCTGAATCATCATAGTTGGGCGGATGCTGCGTGGGCTTGGTGGCTGCTGCGATTGCCCAGCGTGCTGGTCGGTGGACTGCTGGCTGGCTGGGGCATCCGGATCGGATGGCCATCGGTCGGAGGTCGGCGTCTTGCCATGGCGTCGATCCTGGCGGCTTGGGCGTTTTCCACAATGTTCGTCGAGTCATGGAATCGTGCGGCGATGCCGTGGCCCGTTGCCCAGCGACCCATCCCGCACGTGGTCATCGATCGCGAAATCTCCGAAGTACCCCTGTTTACCGGTGCCTTTGCCGATGACCCCGAGGGTCTGGGCTACGGCATGTTCGAACAGTGGATTCCCCGTCTGGGACATTCGCTTTCGCGGCTTAGCGGCAGCGATGTGTTCTCGGGTGACGCGCTGGTGATTATCACGCCGACGCGTTCGGTCAGCGATCGATATCTGGAGGACGTGAAACGTTTTGTCAGCGGTGGCGGCCATCTGCTGGTGATGGATTCGCCCGATGTCCAAGATTCGACGGCACACAGTCTTCTGGAAGCTTTCGGTATGGCGGCCTACCCTATCGCTCCATTGCCGGAACCTCTTCCGTTGCACGTGTTGGACAGCGACCATCAACCGCCCATGCTGGCATCCCACGCGATCGAGGGCGATGAGCCGATCGGATGGTGGAACGAACACGTCGTCGCCGCACGTTCCCGGCATGGCCAAGGGACGGTGACGGCCATCGGATTCGGATCGCTGTTCAACGATGCCGCCATGGGATTCCATTGGTTGCCGGAGCCCGATGCCGAGACGCTTGAGCGATACGAGGCCCTGTACGCACTGCTACGCCTGGCCCTACCCCCGTCTTCTCGATGAAAAGGGACGTGCTTACAAGTGATCTGCGGTGACGGGATTGACCTGATCGTCTTGCGCGCACAGACTGATGGTGCCGGGTAGACTGGCGTGGTATCGGGTGGGTGGAAGTATGGCGAAGCATGGTCCAGGGAGATATCCGTTTGATTCAGTCTTGGTTGCTCTTGGTGTTGGGTCTGGTGTTGGTGGTCGCTGGCGGCGAGTTGCTGGTGCGCGGCTCGGTGCGCCTGGCGGCATGGGCGCGAGTGAGTCCGTTGCTGATCGGATTGACGGTCGTGGCATTCGGTACAAGCGCTCCGGAACTGGCGGTTTCGATCCAGGCCAGTTGGTCCGGCGAGTCGGACATCGCGCTGGGGAACATCGTGGGCAGCAACATCGCCAATATCCTGCTGGTGTTGGGGCTGTCCGCGTGCGTCGCGCCGCTGGTCGTGTCCAGCCAACTGGTGCGGTTCGATGTCCCGTTGATGATCCTTGCTTCCGTCGCGATGTGGGCTTTGGCTTGGGATGGCCTGCTGAACCGCTGGAACGGAGTACTGCTGTTCGGGGCGTTGTTGATCTATCTGGTGTGGTCGATACGAGCCAGTCGCCGGGAAGGCGCGGTGGTCCAAGAGCAATTCGCCGAGCAGTTTCAGCCGCCCTCGCAAGTTCGCGGGACCGATTTGTTGATCTCGATCGTTCTTGTCCTTGTCGGATTGGGCTTGTTGACACTGGGATCGTCGTGGCTGGTCGAGGGGGCGGTCAGCGTGGCGACGTGGTTTGGCGTCAGCCAATTGATCATCGGGCTGACGATCGTGGCCTTTGGTACGTCGCTGCCGGAATTGGTTACCTCGATTATCGCCGTGTTCCACGGTGAACGCGATCTGGCGGTAGGCAACCTTGTGGGCAGCAATCTGTTCAATATCTTGTGCGTAGCTGGCCTGACGTCGATGATCGTGCCCGGCGGCATCACGGTCTCGACGGAAGCCTTTCGTTTCGACCTGCCGATCATGATCGCCGTCGCCATCACCTGCTTCCCGGTCTTTTGGTCCGGGCATCGTATCGATCGCTGGGAAGGCGCTTTGTTGTTCGGGTATTATCTGGTGTATTTGGCCTACCAGATTTTGGCAGCGTCTTACCCCGAGATTCCCATGGCCTTTCCGATCCTGGTATTCGGATTCGCCTTGCCGTTGACTGCGATCACGCTGTTAGTGAGCGTGATTCATTGGCTGCGCCGTGGCAACTCAGCTTGATCGTCGGTAATCGCCATTTGCCGATCGAACCGCTTCTTCGGCCGCCTTTCGCACCGCCGGATGTGGATCGGCCAGCAGCCGTTGCAGGGGGGCAATAGCCTGACGGGCTAACCCCAATTGTTGTACCGTTTCGATGGCTTGCCAGCGAACGTCGGCGTCCGGGTCTTGGAAACAAGCGATGATTTGCGAGGATGATTTCTGCGCAGCAATGCCGATCGCTCCCAGTACTTGCAGAGCCCAGAAACGCACAACGGGGTCCGAATCCTGCAACGATTCGGTCAACAGACCTACGGCCTCGGCACCGGCGCTGGCGACCCGAGGTTGACACAGGGCGATCAATGCTCGACGCCGCCGTTCGGGGGGACCGGACTCCAGAGATGCGAGCAGGTGGGGAATCGAAGATTCGGGAGCGAGGTTGATCAATTGCAGCAGGTGCGATTCGAAACGCGAATTACCTTGCACAAATTGGTCGACCAATAGCGGCATCAAGGCGGCAGCGGACTCCGGAAACTCCCGTAGGGCCCTCAGCACCGCAAGCTGTTGTGTTCGATCCCCACGCTGATAGGCGTCTGCCAAGGCCTGATGAGCGGCATCGTCACCGATCAGAAGCAGCGAATTCAGAATGTGATACCGACGCTCTTCATTTCGGACCGGCAGAAGTGCTGCCAATGCTGGCACGGCTTCGGCGGCGTCCCGCCCGATGGCACCTAGCACTTCGATCGCCATCCTTTGCAGCGCGTTGTCAGCGTCGACGGCGATCTCGATCACAGCCGGGACCGCTTCGCTCGCATCGGCGCCGATTCTTCGCAAGGCCAAGAGAACACTGCTCTGAACCGTAGGATCGTGCGTCGCCAAGATTTCGGTCAGTGGCCGAACAGCAAGGCTACCGAACCCGGCAATCTCTTCGGCTGCTTGAACCCGATCGATGCTGGATGCGGGGTTGCGAATCGTTTCGAGCAATTCGGTGAGGGAACGGTTGGGCAAAGGACTGGTCGGAGTTGGTGCTTGACCTTGAACCAAACTTGGTGAAACCAGACACAGTGCTAACATGAGCGAAAAAAGTCTCATCGAATCGGCTCCCGGTGTTGATCGGCCAGGCGTTCTTCGGTCACGGAAAATTCATGCTGCCAACTTCGATCCGGGGACCGTTCCGACATCAAGCGACCAACCAGATGGTGGTACATCTGCGGTTCGACACGAACTCGCAACTGATGGATGGCATCGCGGAAATCCTGCACCGACGTGCGATAGTCCTCGCTGGCCTGATTCAATCGGTCCACCTGATGCTCGGCGGCAATTCGTAACAATTCCGTACGAGTCCGATTCAATTGCCGAAGGCTGGCCCGCGCATCTTGATACGCGGGCATCGACGAACTCCGAACCAGTTCCCTGCCAAACCTGGAATCGCCGGGCCGTCTTGACGCTTGAACCGCCGCAGGGTCGTCCCCCGATATTTGAACGTGCTCGTCCTGATAATCGCTGCCAATCAGATGTTTTCCCAAGGGGCTGGAAAAGACGACCATCGCCAACGCAATCGACAGTACGCCGTAAATGAACACCTGCGCGATGCATTTTGCTCGATGTCCGATTGCCATTCTTCGCTCCTTCCCTTCTTCTGGACCGGTCGATAACCCAGAACTCATAGCGCGCCTGTCGAATAAACCCCGATACACCACGGGAGTTTCGCCGCAGAGCACCAAAACACCGGTGGTGGTGACGCCCGACAATGTAATGCTCCGAAGCGATCCCAGGTTGTCCAACTTCTGAACGATGGTTCAAACGTGCGCGCCAACCCGGCCGCCCGGTGCGTCGTTTGATTAGCACGGATGGCAACGCCGGGTCACGGATGAAGCGGGATCGCGAAATCGGGGCGGAAATCCTGGCAGCCGACTGGTCGCCGCCGATCGGAAGCCGGGTCCAGGCGTGCGGCGGCCGAGATAACTGATTAGAATAGGGGTCTGTGGGCGTGATCGCTGTCTGGGCGTTTCAGGCAGCGATCGCGTCGGCAACAGACGGCTGGATGGTGTCGTCAACCCCTTTTTTCATTAGGAGCCGCTCCATGAAATCCTGCTTGGAACCCTGCCTCGATCGTCGCCGTTTCCTGAGAGCCAGTGCGGCAATGGCTGGCACCGGCGCACTGTGCGCGTTGCCAACGCCGCGAATCGCTCGTGCCGATCAGGCGTCGGCCACGCCGAATGCTGCCAAACTGGGCTGGCGAGTCACCTGTGCGGCGTACACCTTCCACCGATTGACCTTTGTCGAAACGCTGGAGCAAGTTGCCTCGCTGGGGTTGAACGCGGTCGAGGCGTTCGAGTGGCAGCGGCTGAGCGCCCAACATGGTGACGTGCAAACCAACGCGACGATGCCGGACCAGGTGCGCCAGCAAGTCAAGCAGCAGCTTGCCGATCGCGGGATCGACATGGTGGGTCTGTATTGCCGCGACTTGGACTCCGAAACCGCCGCTCGGCCCGTCTTCCAATTCGCCAAGGAAATGGGCGTCCAGTACCTGGTGGCCGAACCGGCCTTCGAGGCGTACGACATGTTGGGCCAGTTGTGTGCCGAGTATCGGATCAAGTTGGCCGTGCATAATCATCCGTCGCCCTCGCGGTACTACAACCCGGAAACCACGCTGAAGATGGTGCAAGGGCGTGGACCGTGGATCGGCGCCTGCTGCGATACGGGGCACTGGGTGCGTTCGGGGTTCCAGCCCGTCGAGGCGTTGAAGAAGCTGGAAGGTCACATCATTTCGTTTCATTTGAAGGACGTGGACAACTTCGGCGAGAGATCGGCGGTCTGCGTTCCTTGGGGCGAAGGGGCGGGCCAAATCGCCGAGATCTTGCACGAGATGCATCGGCAACGCTGGCAGGGCGATTTCGGCATCGAGTACGAACCCTATTCGCCCGAAAACGCCCAACATGCGGCTGAGTGCATCGCGTTTCTCGAAAAGATCGCCGGTCAATTGGCCGGGTGACGCCGGTGAACCAGTTCCGTTAGAATCAGCGGCCTGGAACAGCATCCTCTTACGATCTTGGAGTCTTCGATGATCGATCCTGCACAATTTCAACGGAAGGCTGACTTTCGCGGCATCTATCCCGACGAATTGGACGAAGAACTGGCGTTTCATGCTGGCCGGTACCTGGTTCAGTACGTGGGCCAGATGACCGGTGAAACGGCTCCGGTCGTGCTGGTCGGACGCGACGGAAGACTTTCGTCACCACAGATCTACCGCTCGTTGATCGCCGGAATCGGGTCCGCCGGCGGCCAGTCACATGGCGCAGAACTGGCCACCACCGATATGATCCAGTGGGCAGCCGGGATGCGATTTCAAGGCGCCGTTGCGGGTGCAATGGTCACCGCTTCGCATAATCCTCCGCAATACAACGGCATAAAAATGGTACTTCGCAGTCCCGAGTCGGGTGGTATCAGCATGATTCGCCCCGTCGATCACCTGCGTCCCCTGTGGCAGGCGGATCGGAGTTCGATCGAAGCTGCGCCGGCTGCGGGATCAGCGGTCCCGGCGGCCGAACCGTTGACGCTGCATCAGGACTTCGTGCGTGCTGCACTCCAGCGCGTCGATTCGCTGGAACAAGCCGCCGGGTCGTTCGTCCTTGACCCAGGCAACGGCGTGGGGTGTGTTCTTGTGGAACTGTTGAGGGAGGCGTTGGCCGAACGTCAAATCGATGTGCACGTTCATGCGATCTTCGACCAGATCGACGGTCGGTTCCCGAATCGGCGTCCCAATCCGGGTCTGCCAGGTCAGACGCGATCCTTGGAAGATGCGGTTTGCCAGCACCACGCCGGATTCGGCGCCGCCTTTGACGGCGATGCCGATCGAGTCTTCCTGGTCGATGAACGCGGCCAATTCGTCCCCGGATCGCAGTTGCTGGCAGCGTTGGCTGCGCGAGCATTGACGAAAGTCGGTTCGGGACCGGTGGTGTTTGCCGCCGTCTGTTCGTTCTCGGTCATCGACGCGATCCGACGTTTTGGTGGAACACCCGTTTTCTGCCGCGTCGGTCAGGACTCGATCAAAGTCGCCATGATGAAGACCAAGGCGATCTTCGGGGGAGAATCTTCGGCTCATTATAATTTCCCGGACGCCTTCTACCTGGATTCCGGCTTGTTCGCCCTGATGATGTTCTGGGACCTGCTGCTGGAATCGAACGAGCCTTGCTCCCAAGTCCTCGCGCCGTTCGCCTGCTGGAACCATAGTGGGGAAATCAATCTGAGAATGCGATGCCATGATTGGCAGCAGATGGGGCGTGGGATCATCGACATGCTGCAAACCCGCTTCGAAACAACCGAAGCGAACTGCTACGTCACTCGATTGGACGGCATCGGGGTTTACTATCCGCGAGTGCCCGAGTATCCAAGCGTGGATGATGTGTTCCAGATCGACCGCGCAGAAGACCCGGAAGGGAATCTCTACCGTCTGGTTGCCGACGGTTACCGGCCCCAATGGTGGTTCAACGTGCGAGCTTCGAACAACGAACCGTTGCTGCGAGTGAACTTCGAAGCCCAGGATGGCACGCCGCTCGTACCCCAAGCATTGGAACTGATCAACAGCATCCGCCATTACTGCCAGCAGCATGGTGCGCAGCTCGAAGTGGAAGACGCCGGCAATCTGTCCGACGAGTTGCCCCCATCTCCTTGAGCAGCCATCGGCAGAAGCAATCCCTGGAACCAATGGCCACGAATGCCCGTGCCAGGTTCTGTCAGAAAATTCGCATGTGGTCGGCGGCAAATCCTTTTTCCGTGGTCATGGACAATCGAGAGACGGCATGCTCCAATACGCTACGATCTGATCGTTATGCAGTCGCTTCGAGGCGGTAACGAAACTGTTCGGCGCGGGTCTCTGACCCCGCCGCAAACGCCGACCGTAGGTCTCCCAGGCCAGTTTTGTTACCGCCACTTAGGGCGTTCTGTCGATAGTTGTCTAACGGAAACTTGCTTGCGAACGCACGTCCTGCAATCGGTCATTGCGCTCGTCAACACCAGGAAAACACAAAGGGGAGATGATCCATGTGGTTGAAGAACCGTCGAATTCAAAGTTTGGGTGGCGGCAGAATGGAGAGGTTCGGTTTACGATTGTGGTCGCGTATGCAGTTCTCGGCACTAAAATCTCGCAAATCGCCTGAAATCGTATCCTTGATCCGCGAGATCCATCGCCAAAAGAGGACACTGATGAGTGCTTTCGAGTCCTATATCATTTTCTCGGTTTCTCGAGCCCAGTCCCGGTTGGACGGAGCTTTTGCCGAAATAGGGGTCTTTCGAGGAGGCTCCGCAAGAATTCTGTGCGAGACAAAAGGAGACAAACCGTTACATTTGTTCGATACCTTCGAGGGATTACCGCCATCCGCACAGCAAGACCGGAACGTTCATCGCCGGGGCCAGTACAGTTGCAGCCTTCCGGAAGTCCAAGATTATTTGAAAGGCTACCAGAACATCCATTTTCATCGCGGGACTTTTCCTCAATCATCAGAAGGCGTTCCGGAACAAACGTATGCGTTTGCTCATTTTGACGTCGACCTTTACGAAGGGACGAAGGCCTGTTTGGAGTACTTCTACCCGCGGATGACACCCGGTGGAATCATGTTGTCGCACGATTACGATATCTTGGCGGGAGTCTCGCAAGCATTTCACGAATTTCTGGCCGGCAAACCCGAAACGCTGATCGAACAGCCGACCACGCAGTGCATGGTGGTCAAGCGATAAGGATCGGCGAGACAATAGCGGTCGTATTCGGTTGGATGGTCGTAACGGGGCCGGAAGTCGTCTTCGGCCAGCGACCAACCACATGGAAACGAGCCTGTCCGAAAACGAGTCCCGACCCCTTCTGCGCACTCCCACCAAGAAGTACCCTAGTGCGTTGTCCAGGCGAAATCTTGGGGTCGCGATGAGTGAGCGGCACGGCGCTAGCCGCCGGTGGCGTCCAGAACCGGCGGCTAGCGCCGTGCCGCTCACAATCCGCATTTTTCGCCTAGACAACGCACTAGCCGGGTGCTTCATTGCCGATTCCTAACGAGAAGGTCGCCCATGTCCGAACCCGCTTCCAACCCATTCCAGTTGACTTGTCCCGTACCGATCGTGCGACACGCCACCGTGCAAATGGCGCATGGGGGCGGTGGCCGCTTGATGCGCGATCTGATCGAAGGAATGTTGCTGCCCGAATTGGGTTCGGGCGGCGGGGTCGACGCCATGCCACCTCATGACAGCGCCGTGCTGTCGCTGGGCGATCGGCGACTGGCCTTCACCACCGACACGTTCGTCGTCAGCCCCCTGTTCTTTCCCGGCGGCGATATCGGCAAACTGGCCGTTTACGGAACGGTCAACGATCTGGCTATGGCCGGTGCCCGGCCCCGATGGATCAGTTGTGCGCTGATCCTGGAAGAAGGCACTCCGATGGACACTTTGCGTAAGATCGTCCAATCCATGCGAAAGGCGGCGGACGAGGTCGGGGTGCAGATCGTCACGGGTGACACCAAGGTCGTGGATCGCGGCAAAGGCGACGCCGTGTTCATCAATACGGCCGGAGTCGGTGTGGTGCCCGACGGGATCGACGTTTCGCCGTCCAGGATTCAACCGGGGGACCGCGTGCTGGTCAGCGGCGACCTGGGAAGACACGGCATCGCCATCATGTCGGTTCGCGAGGGCTTGGCCTTCGAAGGAGCCCTGGACAGCGACTGTGCCTCGCTGGTCGATCTGGTCGACAAGCTCAGCGTTCTGGGCTGCGACTTGCACTGCCTGCGCGACTTGACCCGCGGCGGATTGGCATCGGCCTTGATCGAAATGGCGGAACATGCCCGGATCGGCATCGATTTGGTCGAAGCCAAGATCCCCATCCAGCCACAGGTGGCCGGTGCGTGCGAGCTGATGGGGCTGGATCCCCTGTACGTAGCCAACGAGGGTCGTATGGTCGCCATCGTCCCGCCTCCAGCCGCTGGCGCCGCGTTGCAGATCATGCAATCGCACCCCGCAGCCGATCGACCGGCTGTCATCGGAACCGTCACGAGCGATCATCCGGGCGCGGTTCAGTTGAGCAATCCGATGGGTAGCGGCCGGTTGCTGGACCTGTTGTCCGGCGAACAGATGCCGCGCATTTGCTGATCCCGAGCGGCGCGGCGCCGTTTCCTGCTACGAAAAATCCGCATGCAGGCGGGCCAGTCGCCGGATCTCCTGCCACATCCGGGCGGTCGTCATGTGGGCGTCGACGGAGATGCGAACGATGGTCGCCCCGCGTTGCCGATACCAATCCACCAACGGCATCGTCCGCTGGTTGTAGATGGTCAACTTTTTTCGCACAGCGGGCAATTGATCGTCGATTCGCCCTTCTCGATCGCCGGCGGGATCGAGCTGAATCCTCCGCAGCACCGTCGCGGCATCGCACTCCAGACAGATCACGTCCCGAACCGTAACCACGCGCTGCATCGCAGCCGCCTGGCCGACGTGCCGCGGCAGACCGTTCAGGACAATCCGCGTGCGGTGGTCGGCGTGACGCTGCGTCAGGAAGCCCAGCAGGATTCGTTCGGCGATCGGGAAGTCTCGATCCTCCAGCAAGACGCCACGTTCCAGCACGTCGCGCAGAAAATGGATGTCCTGCGCCGACAAGCAATCTGGCGGCAATTCACGGCGCACCGCCTTGCGTAGATTTTCGCCAAAGTCAAAGTGAACGCAACGTTGTCCGTCCCATCGCTGCGATTCGATCCGGTGGCCCAGCGGCGTCTTGCCCGCCCCGGTCGGCCCGAGCAGCAGCACAGCCGGAAACGGAGTTGCGGCCATCAACAAGCGACCTTTCGCATCGCGTCGCGGACGACATCCAAGACGGTGGGACGCACGTGGTCCAATTCCCCCGCCAAGAACGCGCCGGCAGCCGCTTTGTGACCGCCGCCGCCAAAATGCTCGGCGATCTGACTGCATTGCACCGCACAACGACTGCGGAAGCTCAACTTGAACCCGCCGGTCGCTTGTTGCACGAAAATCACGGCAAATTCGGTGCCGGCGATCGCCAGCGTCATGTTGATGACATCCTCCGTATCGCTCGGCAGCGCCCCCGTGTGTCCGAAGTCCTCGTTCAGAACGTAGGTATGCGCCAGGCGTCCGTCCAATTCGGAGGTGACTCGAGCCAAGATCACCCCCCGCAACCTGACGCGGCCCACCGTATCCTGCTCGTACAATTGGTTGTAGATCCGCTCCGGCCGCACCCCCGCATCCAGCAAGTCGGCAGCATCCCGGTACGTGCGGGCCGAAGTCGACGGGAAGCGGAACCAGCCGGTATCGGTGGCGATGGCTGCAAACAGGGCGTTGGCGATCTCGGTCGTCAACGGTACTTCCAAGTGTTTCGCTGCTTGCAATACCAAAGTACCGGTCGCTTCGGCCTGCGTGTCTTTGAATGGTTCGGCGCCCAAATCGTCAGCACTGACGTGGTGATCCAGGATGATCTTCTTCGCCTGACTGGCTCGGATCACGTCGCTCATCGAGCCCAACTGGGCCCAGGCACTGGTGTCCAGAATGATGATGACCTGGACATCCGCCAACTGTTCCGGTTGAATGTCCTGCCCTAATGCAAAGATACGCCGTTGCGGATCGATCGTTGTCAGATTTGGTGGCGTCGGGTGGCCGTTGACAATGGTGACATCCTTGCCCAAGGCGTCCAGGATTCCCGCCATGCCCAGCTCGCTGCCCAGAGCGTCGCAGTCGGGGCGGATATGGCTGGTCAGCAGGAAACGCTGGTGCGCATGGATGATTTCACAGAACCGTGACCAGGCGATCGCCATGGCGAAACTCCTATGGGTGGACCGTTTTGGGGATATTGGGCTCGGCAAAGGAACAAGGGTTAGGTTTTCAAGTGAGCGGCAAGGCGCCGGTCCTGGTGGGGTCGGGAACCGGTGGCTAGCGCCATTCCGCTGGGAACCGGTGGCTAGCGCCATTCCGCTCAGTCTTGTCACGCGTCAACAAACCGCTCGGCGATCTGGCCCGCAGACCGGACATCGTGTTGCAGTTGTTCTTTGAGGTGTTCCACGGATGCAAAGGGACGAATGTCGCGAAGATGCGACAAAAAGTCAACCTCCAATGGCTCGCCGTACAACGAATCCTGGTATCCGATCAAATGGACTTCGACCTTGAGCGTCTGTTCGTTGAAGGTCAGGTTCGGCCCGATATGAATCGCGGCGGGCCAGATCGCACCGTTGGTCCAGGCTCGACCCGCGTAGACCCCGGACGATGGCAGGAGGGTATCGATCCCTTCGACGTTCGCCGTGGGAAACCCCAAAGTGGCTCCGCGCCTGGCTCCATGCGTGACCAGACCGCGAATGCGGTACGGACGGGTCAGCATTTGGCGAGCTGCATCGACATCCCCTTGCCGCACTGCCTCGCGGATTCGACTGCTGGAAATATAGTGGGCGTCCAGCAACAGCGGCGGCACCACCTCCAGATCGATCTTCGCTTTTCGACACAGCGAAATCAATTGCTTCACGTCGCCCTCGCGATCCCGGCCGAAACGGAAATTAGGACCTTCGACCATCGCGCGGGCGCTCAATTGCTTGACCACGACGGTGTCGAAGAACTCGCGGGACGACAGCGAAAGAAGATGCTCGTCCGTCGGATAAGCCACCATCGCATCGACGCCCAATTCCGTCAGCAGCCCCGCTTTGCGTTCCGACCAAGTCAATGGCGGCGGCGCTTCCGCAGGTCGCAGGAGGCGAGCGGGATGGGGGTCGAAGGTGAAGACCACAGCGGGACCGCTCACCTTGCGAGCAAGTTCGATCAACCGTTCCACCAGGCGTTGATGCCCGCGGTGGACGCCATCGAAATTCCCGATCGCGACCGCACCCTGCTGAAGTTCCGTCGTGATTTGATCTAGGTGCCGCAGTAGCCGCACGGGCCTGTTCGCCGAGAGAGAAGGATGGTTCATCGGTGCGAGACTGCCTTATTCGTCCACTCAGATCAACCAGAATGCAAGTCCTGAAACGCCGCCGGAAGAAATCTTAACAGATCTGCCGCCGTCATGGCCACCTGGCCTAACTGCCGCGCAGCCAGATCTCCGGCCAACCCGTGGACATGAACTCCCAAGTGGGCTGCCTCGAACGGCTTCAGTCCCTGGCAGATCAACGCCGTAATGATGCCGGTCAGCACATCTCCCGATCCTCCCGTGCCCATTCCCGGATTGCCCGTCGTGTTGAATGCGACGCGCTGGCCATCGGTGATCATCGTGCGATGCCCCTTCAGCACGACAACAATACCCTGCCGCTGCGCCAGGTTCACCGCTTGGTCCGTTGCCGCATCGCTTCCATCTACCGAGCCGGCAACGCCCATCAGCCGTCGAAATTCACCGGGATGAGGTGTTAAGACACGAGGGCCGACGCAATCGAACGCGAGATCCTTCATCGAGCCCAACGCGTTCAGCCCATCAGCGTCCACGACCATGGGGACCGATACATGCCGATACAGCCAAGGGACCAGCCGATCCAAGTCCGCCGAGCGCCCCAGCCCCGGACCCAGCCCCATGCAAGTTGCCTTTTGCGACAGTTCCATCAAGGCATCATGGCAACCCCAAGAGAGTCGACCGGCGTCATCATCGGCAAGCGAAACGGTCATGTAACAGGGGTCGAAACCGGCGACAACATCTTGGCACTTGTCCGAGACAGCCACCGTGACCAGCCCGGCGCCGGCTCGCAGGGCCGACATGCCGGCCAGAGCGACCGCCCCGCTCATCCCCCGAGAACCACCGACCAAGACTGCACGCCCGAAGTCGCCCTTGTGGCTCTCCGGGCGTCGGGCGGGCAGTTCTGGCAACGGCAAACGACTGTCGCACGTCACGGCAGGATGACGGGAAGCACCGGCGAAAAAACCTGCACCGGCGGCGACAGGACCGTGACTGGCGCCGGAGTTGCAAACACCTGCGTCGGCACGCGGTATGTCGTCACCGGGACCGGCGCTCGATACATCGTCACCGGGGCCATGGGCTGTGCCTGCATCACAGGCGAGGCGACCACGACCGGTGCGGGAGCCACCGCCACCGGAGTGGCCATGGTCACCACCGGTCGGTACACCGTTTGAAGACCAAACAAACCGCGTCGCTCGGGCATGTAGGCCACAACCGGCACCCCCGCAGGCTGAACGACCGGAACGGCTATCGGCACCTGGGCGGACGCTTGCGAAGGCCCCAGCAGCACCAGCCACACAAACCCGAACAGCATCAAAACAACAACCCATCGAATACCGGACATCTTCTGCTCCCTCAATGAAAAAGAGTGGACATCATCAATTCGTTCTTTCCATTCTATACCACCCGCAATTCCAGCATATGATAATGTTGGCCCGAGGCAAGAGATTAGTTCCAATTAGGGGAATTCTCTGCTGGCCGAATGGCTTATTCAACTGCTGGCGCTGCGATAGCTCAACAGAGCACGGCGAAAGACCAGCCGCGAACCGATCAAGCTGATGACGGTTGCCAATAAAGCAAAGCCGGTCAGTGGCCATTCCCACCAAGCTCGCGGATCCAAGGGCCGGGCCAACATTCGAGCCGGTACGTTGACAACCACAAGTACCGGGATCACGAAGGTAAACACGGCCCACAGCACCATTCCCCAACCGCGTTGATAGATGTCCATCGGGTACCGAGCAAAGTTGGTGATGTAGAACCAAAAATTGTAGAGCGATTGGTTACGCCCCAACCAGATACTGGTCGCGGCCAGAGAAATCATTAAACTGTACAAGATGGCAACCCCGCACAGGATGTAAAACGGATAGAGCAACAAGGCGATCGGGCTGAGCACCAGCGGGTTGTCCGGCCGGATTCTCAATTGCCACAGGCTGATCCCCAACAGCACCGCCCCGGCCACCACGTTGACCAGCGAAGACCAATCGATTCGTTGGAATGACACGAGGAATTGGGTATCGATCGGCTTGAGTAACGCGAAGTCCAGGTTGCCCGTACGAATCAATTCGCTGAATTCCTGGGCGTTGGGCATGAAAAACGCCTGGACCAAGCTGTTGATGAACCAAGTGGTCGCCAAGAACACGAAGAACTCGAACTTACCCCAACCCGATTCGAGGCCGATCGAACTGGTATGGTGAAAGACCAATAAATAGAAGCCCACGTTCATCACGGTCCAAGACAGCGACGATAGGCTCTCCAGCAGGAAGTTCGTGCGAAACGTCATGTCGCGGATCAAACTGTTTCGCGCAAACGTCAAAAGGACCCTTCCATAAGGGGGGTTATCGCTCATCTCGGTTCAACCCTGTTCCCAGTGCGGATCTGCTGTTAAATTAACGGTTTTGATTCTTGGTGACCTCGCCGGATTCGCCGCGCGTTCGGGAAGCGGGCGGTTCGGACAGAGGTCCAGCTACGATGGTGAATGATGATGAAACGTTTCGTACCATGGACCAGTGTCTTCATGGCCTTCGCCCTTGCCGTTGTAGGCACCGCCTGCCGCCCCGTCAATCAGACAACGGATCCAGGCCCCTCGAATGGTGAGCCTGACCGCGCCGAAACCGAAGATACGCCGACTGTCGAGCTCCCAACGGAAGCGGAGGTTTTGGAAGACGAGCCAGTCGAGGCCGAGTTGGCGGACATGCCGGTGCCCCCGCTGCCTCTTGACGACCAGCAATTGGCCGAAGGATGGATCGCGCTGTTCGACGGCCAGACGTTGTTTGGTTGGCACGCGGCTTCCGAAGCCAACTGGCGAGTCGAGGAAGGGGCGATCGTTGTCAGTTCGGGGGAAAAAGGCTTGCTGCACACCAACGTCCAGTTCGGTGATTACGTGTTGCGTCTGGATTTTCTTAGCGAACCCGGGACCAACAGCGGCATTTTCCTGCACACCCCGCCCGTTCCCGAGGATCCGGCCGTCGACTGTTACGAAGTGAATATCGCCGATGCGGACGATCCGTTTCCGACCGGCAGTTTGGTGGGGCGAGCCAAAGTCGAGGACGATTTCAACAGCGAGCAATGGCAGACGTACGAGATCACTGTCGTTGGCGACACGATCACGGTTCACCTGGACGGCCAACACGTTCTGGAGTACACGGATCCGGAACCGTTACGGCGGGGTAACATCGGCTTGCAGTACAATCAAGGTCGAGTGGCTTTTCGCAATATTCATCTCAAGCCGCTCGAGCTGCCATCACTTTTCAACGGCAAAGATTTGACCGGTTGGGTGACGTATCCCGACATGGACAGCCGGTTCACGGTCACCGAGGACGGGCTCTTGCACGTCGAGGACGGGCGCGGCCAGTTGGAGACGGAGCAATCGTTTGGTGATTTTGTGCTGCAACTTCAGTGCAAGACACACGCTCCCGAATTGAACTCGGGGATCTTCTTCCGCTGCATCCCCGGGGATATCATGATGGGTTACGAGTTTCAGATCCACAACGGCATCATCGACGGCGATCCTCGTCGTCCCGTGGATTGCGGTACGGGGGGGATTTTCCGTCGCCAGGACGCTCGGTTTGTGGTGGCCGAGGATCTCCAGTGGTTTTATATGACGATGGTCGTCACCGGCCCCCACATGGCCGCTTGGGTCAACGGATTGCAGGTCAGCGACTGGACGGACGAGCGACCGCCGGATGAAAACCCGCGTCGCGGCAAGCGACTGGAGCCTGGAACCATCATCATTCAAGGGCATGATCCGACAACGGACATCTCGTTCCGCGAGATCTATGCGGCGGAATTGGCGCCCTCGCGCGGCTGGTAGACCGGGGATTGGAGCGATCCATGTCACATCGTAAGCTTGGATTCTTGGGCGCGGGCCAAATGGCTCGCGCATTGGCCGCAGGATTCGTGCGCGCCGGTCTGGTCGAAGCAGCCAGCGTGGTGGCTTACGACCCGGACGCCTCGGCTGCCGAGCAATTCGCGCGGGAACTCGGCGGCGCCCGTTGCCTGGACAGCAACGCGCAGGTCGTCCAAGCCGCCGACGTTGTCTTTCTGGCCGTCAAGCCCTCGCAGGTCGGTCCGGTGGCCGAGCAGGTCGGTGGGCGATTGGCCGAGGATCGCCTGTTGGTTTCGATCGCAGCCGGCATCGGACTCAGCAGCCTGACGCAACGATTCGGTACCGAGCGGGTGATCCGGGTGATGCCCAATACCCCGTGCTTGATCGGTCAAGGCGCCGCAGCGTACGCAAGGGGCCGCGGTGCGACCGACGACGACCGTCTTCTGGTTGACCGCCTGATGAACTCGGTCGGGATTGCCATGGCCGTGGACGAAGGCTTGTTGGATGCGGTCACCGGACTGTCCGGCTCGGGGCCCGCATTCGTCTTCACGGTGATCGAGGCCTTGGCGGACGGCGGAGTGCGTATGGGGTTGCCGCGAAACGTCGCGATGGCGCTGGCGGCACAGACCGTTCGCGGCGCCGCCCAGATGGTACTGGACGAAAACGTCCACCCCGCCGAGTTGCGAGATCGGGTGGCCAGCCCCGGAGGAACGACGATTGCGGGAATCGAGGCGATCGAGCATCATGGGATGCGGGCCGCATTGATGGCAGCCGTCCGCGCGGCGGCGGATCGATCGAAAGAATTGGCCGCACAGTAGATAGGGAGCGAAAGAGATGGCCGAAGTCATATGCGTTATCGACGATAAACACGTCCCCCTTTATCGCATCATGTGGGTCTCAGACCTGCCGCATTTCTGCGGAAACGAGGATTGCATGTGCGAGGGACGATACGAAGTGCGATTGGAAATGGATGAATCGGTATGGGCCAGTCGCGAAGAGCGCGACGAGGTCCTGACGGCCTTGGAAGCGTGGGCGGGCGGCGGCACGGAACCCGAGGAGGGCTGGAATTGACGGCCATCGGCGGCTCGCGGCCAACCACGACCGTCGCCGTCGCTTCGGATCGGCAAAGAAAAATTTGAGCGGCACGGCGCTAGCCACCGGTCCCGTGAGCGGCATGGCGCTAGCCACCGGCGCCCCTGAGCGGACTGGCGCTAGCCACCGGCGCCCCTGGGCGGACTGGCCACCGGCTGCTGTGCGGCAAAAACCGGCGGCTAGCGCCGTGCCGCTCAGGTGAAAAACCGGCGGCTAGCGCCGTGCCGCTCAGGTGAAAAACCGGCGGCTAGCGCCGTGCCGCTCACGGAAACACCGACAATTTTTTCTTTGCCGACCCTTATACGACAGCGAACATCACAAAGGAATGCTATGCTGGCAAAAGAAATCAAACCGGGTTCCGTTGTCAACTATCAGGATGCGCCCATTCTGATCGAAACGGTCAACGTCCAAACCCCCTCGGCACGCGGGGCGGCGACACTGTATAAATTCCGAGGCCGGCATCTGGTCAGCGGTCAGAAGACGGACATCACGCTGAAGGGTACCGAGTCGTTGGACGAGGCGGATTTTGAACGCCGCCCGGTCAACCTGATGTATACCGATGCGACCCACGTGCATCTGCTGGACCAGACCGATTACAACCAATACTCGCTGCCGTTGGAACAAGTGGCCGAACAGATGCGTTACGTCACCGAAGCCTTGCAAGGCATGTCGGCGCTGATCTACAACGGCGAGTGCGTCGGGTTGCAACTTCCGTTGACGGTCGAGTTGACGATCACCCAGTGCGATCCGGCGGTGCGAGGCAATTCGGCCACGTCTCGAACCAAGCCGGCGACGCTGGAAACCGGCTTGACCGTCCAGGTCCCCGAATACCTGAAGCAGGGTGAACGGATCAAGATCGATACTCGTACAGGCGATTTTCTTTCCCGCGTTTAGAAGCTGACAACAACCCATGAACAAGAACCCGTTAGATGATGCCGCTTTCACGATGACTTGCGAAGCGCTGCCCGGCGAACACGCCCCCGCACCGGCCGAGTGGCTGGAGGACGACGAAAGGGGCCTGCCGCCCGTCGCCGGCCAGATCGATGATTTCGATGACTTCGAAGACGACGATTTCGATGACTTCGATGATGATTTCGATGATGACTTCGAGGAGGAGCTGGAAGACGAGTATACCCTGGACGACGACGAATTCGCGGACGATTTGGACGACGACAGCGACAATCCGGGCAGCGGTGATGAAGAGGATGCCGAACCGTCTGACAAGGACGATGACGAGGACGACGACGGCGTCTCCGATGACGATGACTTCGACGACTTCGATGTGGAGACGTGATGTTTGCTCAAGTTCCCAGCAATGTGAGTTTTCCGAGCCTGGAAGAAGAGATCCTGGCCTTTTGGAAACAACGGCGCATCTACGAACAATCGCTCGATCAGCGACAGGACGCGCCGAAGTTCGTGTTTTACGAAGGTCCGCCGACGGCCAATGGATTGCCGCATCCCGGCCACTGCCTGACGCGGGCCATCAAGGATCTGTTCCCCCGCTATCGCACGATGCGCGGCTATCGCTGCGATCGCAAAGGCGGTTGGGACACGCACGGGCTGCCGGTCGAAGTGGAAGTCTGTAAGGAATTGGGCATCCACTCGAAGGAAGAGATCGAGGCTTTTGGGGTCGAACCGTTCATCCATCGCTGCCAGGCCAGCGTCTGGCGCTACATGAAGCAGTGGGAACAATTGACCGAGCGCCTGGGCTTTTGGATCCATCTGGATGAAGCCTACGTGACCTATCACCAGGCTTACGTGGAAAGCGTCTGGTGGTCGCTGAAACATCTGTTCGATCGTGGTCTGCTGTACCGCGGGCACAAGATCGTCTGGTGGTGGGCTCAAGGGGGCACGGCGCTCAGCAGCGGCGAGGTGGGCCAAGGCTATCGCGAGGTGGCCGACCCCAGCGTGTACGTGCGGTTTCCCTTGGCCGACAACCCGGATACGGCACTGCTGGTCTGGACCACCACGCCTTGGACGCTGCCCAGCAACCAGTTCGTCGCCGTCCATCCCGATCTGAATTACGCAACGATCGTGGATGACTCCACCGGCCAGCGATTGATCGTCGCCCAGGCGCTGGTGCCGACGATCGCCGCCAAGATGAAACGGGAATTGACGATCGAATCGGTTTGCCGAGGCGGCGAATTGGTTGGGAAACGCTACGTGCCGCCTTTCGACTTCTATTATCGGCATGACGGTAGCAAGACCGGTCAGTTGCTGGATGGCGAAACGCAAGCGATCGCCTGGCGGATCGTCCCGGCGGATTTTGTCACACTGGACAGCGGGACCGGGGTGGTTCATCAGGCGCCCGCGTTCGGCGAAGTCGATTACGAAGTGTTGATCGACCAACAGCAGCGATTCGTCAACGGCCAGGGACCGCCGCTGATCTGCGCGGTAGGTCCCGACGGCAAGTTCAACGACGACGCCCCCGAATTCCAAGGGCGTTGGGTCAAGGATTGCGATCGCGACATCAACCGCCAATTGCGCGAGCGAGGTTTGCTGTATCATCAGGAACAATACCTGCACGATTACCCGTTCTGTTGGCGAGCCGAGGATGATCCCCTGATTCAGTATCCTCGGGAGAGTTGGTTTATTCGCACCACGGCGTTCAAGGACCAGATGCTGGCCAACAACCGGCAGATCCAGTGGTTGCCCGAACACATTCGCAGCGGCCGATTTGGGAACTTTTTGGAAACCAACGTCGATTGGGCTTTATCGCGGGAACGTTACTGGGGAACGCCGTTGCCGATCTGGGTTTGCGAGCAGACCGGACGCATGGAGGCGGTTGCCAGCTATGACGAGTTGCTAAACAAGCCGGACGTGCAAGGCGAAGACGCCTGGTTGCAAGCCAAACAGGCCAATCCTGAGTTGGTCGACGACTTGAAGGTTCATAAGCCGTACATCGACGCGATCACCTATGCCTCGCCCTTCGCGGAAGGCGCCAGGATGCAGCGTGTTCCCGAGGTCATCGATTGCTGGTATGACTCGGGGGCCATGCCCTTCGCTCAGTGGGGCTATCCCCACCGGGGCCGTGAACAGTTCGAGCAGCAGTTTCCAGCCCACTTTATCAGCGAAGCGATCGACCAGACTCGCGGATGGTTCTACAGCCTGTTGGCGATCAGCACCATGCTGTTCGGGGACCAGGGGTCTGGAACCGAACCGACCGCATCCTCGGACCAGACGGTGTACCCTTTCCCGCATCCCTACCAGACCTGCATCGTGTTGGGGCTGATGCTGGCCGAATGGTGGGAAAGCGCCGACGGTAAACAGCGATTCTTGAGCGAGAATGATGCTCGGGAACTTTGCAGCGAAAAGACGGTCCATCGGATCGGCAAGATGTCCAAGCAACTGCGGAATTACCGCAGCCCGCAAGAGATCTTCGACGTGTATGGCGCCGATGCCTTGCGCTGGTACTTTTTCGCCAACCAGGCGCCTTGGAATTCGATCATCTACAGCGAAAAGGCCATCAAGGAAAGCATCCCCGAGTTCCTGCTGCGGTTGTGGAACGTCTACAGCTTCTTCGTCATCTACGCGAATATCGACGGGTTCGATCCGGCCACGCGTCTGGACGGCGACGCCGGCCAATTGACCGACAGCGATCTGGCGGACGCCGCCGGTTGGCGCCCGATCGACCAGCGCGGGGAATTGGATCGCTGGATCACCAGCGAATTGCACCGCACCGTCCAGACGGTGACTCAGCGGATGGACGCCTACGACAACTACGGCGCGTGCAAGCAGTTGAGCCATTTCGTCGATGCGCTGAGCAACTGGTACGTCCGCCGCAGCCGCGAACGATTTTGGGCTGCCGAGACCGATTCGCCAGATAAATTGGACGCCTACTGGACGTTGTACCAATGCCTGTTGACCACCAGCAAACTGATCGCCCCGTTCACGCCGTTTCTGGCCGAAACGATCTGGCGGAATCTTGCAGGCGTCTTTCAGCAACGAGCGGTGGAGAGCGTGCATCTGTGCGATTATCCCGTAGCCGATCCTGCGGCGATCGATGCCGAATTAGCGACGCAAATGGCCTTGCTGCGAGAAATCGCTTCGTCGGGCTTGCGAGTCCGGATGGAGAAAAAGTTGAAGGTCCGACAGCCGCTGTCCAAGGTCCAGGTGATCCTGGCCGACGACGCGCACCGTTCGTGGCTGGAACAGCACGATGGTCTGTTGCGAGAAGAATTGAACGTCAAACAGGTCGAATATACCCAGCAGGCCGATCGGTACATCGCCTACCAGGTTCAGCCGAACTTCAAGCGGTTGGGGCCGCGAGTCGGGAAGCGGATGCCGCAGGTCAAGCAGGCGCTGGTGTCGGCGGATGGCGGAAAACTGTTGGCCGAATTGAACCGGGCGGGCAAAGTCGTATTGACCGTACAGGATCAGACCATCGAACTGGACTCGGAGGACATCCACGTCCGGCTGCAAGCTCGCGAAGGCTGGGCGGCCGCCCAAGGCGATCGATCCGTCGTCGTGCTCAGCACCGAGTTGACTCCCGAATTGATCCGCGAAGGTTGGATTCGCGATCTGGTCCGATTGGTCAACGAACGTCGCAAGGAACTCGATTGCGCGTTCACGGACCGCATTCGTCTGGGCATCGTGACCGAATCGGCCGAGTTGATCACCGCGTTGCGCGAGAACGAAGCCTATGTCATGAACGAGACCCTGGCCCGGGAAATCGCAACCAGCCCGCTGGATGATGTCCCATCGGTCCAGCAGGAGATTGCCAAGTGTCCGGTAACGTTGTTCGTCCAGATCCTCCATGACTGGAAAGAATCCAGCGAAGATTGATGGCACCCACGATGACCGATCGAAGCCCTATGCCCATCGCCGTGTTCATCTCGGGAGGCGGGACGACGCTGCGCAACCTCTTGGAGAAAATCGAACGAGGCAGCCTGTCGGTCCAGGTGCGCTTGGTGATTTCCAGTTCGTCCAAGGCGCGTGGATTGCAATATGCGGACGACGCCTCGATCCCCCGGCTGGTTGTACGACCACGAGACCACGCGACGCCCGAAGCGTATCGTGACGCCATGTTCCAGCCTTGCCGGGATGCGGGCGTCGAATTGGTGGTGATGGGCGGGTTTTTGAAACACGTGTTGATCCCGCCCGACTTCGAAAACCGAGTCATCAACATCCATCCCGGCTTGATCCCGGCCTTTTGCGGGCAAGGATTCTACGGGCACCACGTGCATCAGGCCGTGTTGGATTACGGGGCCAAGCTCAGCGGCTGTACCGTGCATTTCGCCGACAACCACTACGATCACGGACCGATCATCCTGCAGCAAGCGGTCCCCGTGCTGGATGACGACACGGCCGACACCCTGGCCGCCCGCGTCTTCCAGCAGGAATGCGAGCTTCTCCCGCAGGCCATTCAGTACTTCGCCGAAGGTCGCTTGCACATCTGCGGCCGTAAAGTCTCCGTGAAACCCTAATCTTTCACTTAATCTTTCACATAATCTCTTCGCAACCCCTCGCAGTACCTGGTAGACTAGTGCGTTGTCCAGGCGAAATCTTTGGGGTCGCGATGAGTGAGCGGCACGGCGCTAGCCGCCGTTGGCGTCCAGAACCGGCGGCTAGCGCCGTGCCGCTCAGAATCCGCATTTTTCGCCTAGACAACGCACTAGGTGAAAGATTAGGTGTCGGCGGCGTACGTTTTGACGGGGCTGCGATTGAAGTCCCCGGATGAGGTAAGACAGCTTTTTCAGGGAGTATCGATGGCCATGCGAGAATCAGTAACTTATCAGGCGATTTTGGAAGAAGGACATGTCGAGGGACTTCACCGTACGATCCTGCGGCTGGGTCGAGTTCGGTTTGGGGAGGCAGACGAGTCGATTCGGCAGCAGATCGAGTCGATTCGGGACATCGTGGTGCTCGAAAACCTGAGCGAACGGTTGCTGACCGTGTCGAGCTGGGATGAATTGTTGGCGTGAAGCTCAGGGTACAACCCAACGCCCTCAACTTTCCCTGAATCAACTCCGTAGCGGGTGAAGCATCTAACCGGCAAGCGGTTCATGGAATGTGTCGCCAGTTCGTCCGGCGCTGTCTGCTTGGCGACGATTTGGTACATTGGCACACCAACGTGGAGAAAACGATCCGATCCAATGATGGCCGAGCAGAAGGCTGATCTTTCGAGGGATTGTCGTGCCGATTGAACGAAAACCGCTGTTTCGCCCGGATGTGATTCACCAGCACTTGGCGGCGTACTCGTTGCCGGAGCATGTCGACAGCCTGCGCGCGAAGCTGACGCATTGGGCCGATCTGATCGCGTCGGGGCGCGCGGACAAGCTGAACGAGAAGGAACTGCTGCCCGATTTCTTGACCGATCACTTCGTCTCGCTGCTGGGATACACGCGGCCAGCCGATGGCGGCGCTCGGTATACGCTGTCGCGAGAGAAGCACGTCCAGGTCGATGGGAAATTCGCCGATGCCGTCCTGGGCGACTTCAACGGACACGACCGGCCCGTCCTGGCCGTCGAGGGCAAAGGGACAAGGGATCCGCTGGACCGCCCCTACGCGGGCCGCAAGCTGTCGGCTGTCCAGCAGGGATACCAGTACGCGATCAATCTGACCTGCGATTGGATCATCGTCACCTCGATGCGGCAAACGCGGCTGTATTACAAGGGCACCGATACGCAGACCTACGAGCTGTTCGACGCCGAGGCGCTGGCCGCCAACGAGAATCTGTTGCGCAAGTTCGTCTTTCTGCTCGGCGCGGACCGGGTGGTGCCGACCAGCGGACGCTGCCACTTGGTCGAACTGTTGAACGAATCGGAGAAGGTCGGCCGCGAACTGACCAAGAAGTTCTACGTCCAGTACGGCGACATGCGGCAAGACGCCTTTGCCCGGTTGTGCCAGGACAATCCCGAGGTCTCGCCCAAGGCCGTGTTGGCGTCCACCCAGAAGCTGCTGGACCGCGTGCTGTTCTGCGCCTTTTCCGAAGACCGTGGCTTGTTGCCAATCGAGACGATCCGCAAGGCCTACGAGCATCGCGACCCGTACCATCCGCGGCCCATTTACGACAACTTTCGCGGTCTGTTCCAGGCGATCAACCGCGGCAACGCGGCGCTGGGCATCCACGCCTATAACGGCGGGCTGTTCGCCGACGATCCGGGGCTCGATGCGCTGCGAGTGTCGGACGAAGTGTGCCGCTACTTCCGCGATCTGGGCGACTACGACTATCGCCCGGCGCACCAGACGGCGTTGGTCGAGGGCGGGGGTCGCATCATCGACGTCGAAATCCTGGGCCATATCTTCGAGCAATCGATCACCGACCTGGAACGGCTGCGGAACGAGCTGGACGGCCTGGTCGAACCGGCCGGGGCCGACAAGCACAAGACGCGGCGCAAGAAAGAGGGCGCGTTCTACACGCCCTCGTTCATCACCCGGTACATCATCCAGCAAGCGTTGGGCGGCGTGCTGCGAGACCGCTTCGAACAACTGCGGCACCATCACCAGCAGTCCGCGCGCGGGACGGCGAGCCAAGTGCTGGCCGATCCGGCCGTCTACGCCATCGAGACGCTGAAGAAGCCCGGACGCACGGCATTGGTCGAATTCTGGGAGGCGTGGCAGGACGAGCTGGTCGGCATCCGGCTGCTGGACCCGGCCTGCGGCAGCGGCGCGTTCTTGATCGAAGCGTTCGACCAGATGTACGCCGAGTACCAGCAATCGAACGAGCGGCTGACCGAGTTGCGCGGCGCCCGCCCGCTGTTGGACTTGGACCGGCGCATTTTGGAGAACAATTTGTACGGAGTGGATTTGAACGACGAAGCGGTCGAGATCTGCCGGTTGAGCCTGTGGATCAAGACGGCTCACCGCGGCAAGCCGCTCACCAGCCTGGACCACTCGATCCGGGTCGGCAACAGCGTCGTCGACGACACGTCCGTCCACCCCCAGGCCTTCGATTGGCAGGCCGCGTTTCCCGAAGTCTTCCAAGCCGGCGGCTTCGACGTCGTCGTCGGCAACCCGCCCTATATCCGGCAGGAGTGGCTGGCGCCGTACAAGCCGCATTGGGAAACGGCGTTTCGATCGTACCACGGCGTGGCCGACATTTTCATTTACTTTTTCGAACGCGGCCTGCAGATCCTGCGCGACGGCGGGCGGTTGGCGTTCATCACCTCCGGCAGTTGGGTCCGCGGCAACTTCGGCGGCCCCTTGCGCAAGTACCTGGTCGAAAACGCGGCCATCGAGTCGATGGTCGACTTCGGCGAGTTTCAACCGTTTGAAGACGCCGAAATGATCCGACCGAGTATCGCCGTCCTGAAAAAGCAACCCACGCCCGGCAAAATGCGGATCTTCAAGTGGCTCACCAGCGGACGCCCGCCGGAGAACCTATCGGAGGTGGTCGAAACCGCCCCCGTCATGCAGACAGAACACCTGGGGACCGAAGCGTGGGAGTTGGATTCGGACGACGTACTTGCCCTTCGTCGAAAAATGTCGGAATTTGGGCAAACCCTGCTTAAATATACGGACGGAGAAATCTACCGCGGAATTGTAAGTGGATGCACGGAAGTGTTCGTTATCACGCCGACATTGCGAGAGCAGCTAATCAGGGAGGATCGGAGAAGCTCCGAAATCATCCGACCCTTTGCGCAAGGCACACACCTTCGACCGTGGTACATGGAGGATTCCAACGAGTACTTGGTGTTTTCGCGGCGCGGCATTACCATCGACGAATATCCTGCCATTCTGTCGTATCTCGAAGAACACCGAACGCGTTTGGAGCCCAAGCCCAAAGATTGGCCCACCGGCAGAAATTGGCCGGGAAGAAAGCCCGGAGCGTATAAGTGGTACGAAATCCAGGATACGATCGACTATTGGGAGGAATTCAACCGACCGAAGATTATCTGGCCTGATATCAGTAAATTGCCGCGATTCAGCATGGACCTCGCCGGACGTCATCTGGGGAACACTGCGTTCATTATTCCCGCCGAAGACTACTTCCTACTCGGCATCCTGAACTCTTGGGCAACGTGGTTCTTCATCAGCAAGACGGCACAGCCACTACGTCTTCGCGGCGATCGCTGGCAGTACCGACTATTCGCTCAGTACATGCAGCACTTGCCGATCCCGGACGCGGGCGAGGGCGATCGGCGGGCGATTGCCGAGTTGGCGAGAAACTGCGGCCAGCGGGCGACGGAGCGGTATGAGTTGCAGACGAAGGTCCAGCGTCGATTGCTGCAAACGTTCGGTCAGGACGCGGCGGGGGCGGCACTTGGCCGGTTGAATCAGAAGGCCCAGCAGTGGTGGACGCTGTCGCTGAACGAATTGGGCCAAGCCTTGAAGACCAGTTTCAAACTGCGCTCCAGCCCGTTGAAAGACCCGCGAACGGCCGACCAGTGGGAACCGTACCTGGCCGAAAACCGCGAGGCCGTCGATCGCCTGACCCGCTCGTTGGCCGACGCCGAAGCCGACCTGAACGACCGCGTCTACGCCCTGTTCCACCTGACCCCCGAAGAAATCAAACTCCTCCAACGCGAGGTCGAGCATTGATTCCGCGAATTCATTCCGCATCGACGACCTCCGCTAACGGAACGGCCTCGATCTTTGCGGCCAACGGGTATCGCTTCGGGATGAAAGCTAATCCGCATCTCTAACACCGTGCCGAGTGAACAACCGCTCGCGGATAACCGCCCAATCCTCGGTAGCCACTGCACCGGAATCGATCTCACTGGACCGACGATCAATTTCGCGAAGCCAAGTATCCGAGAGGTGCGGCGGTTGGTCGTCGGGCATGGATGAGGCGAGTTCATCAATGAGTCGAAGACGCTCACCAATCGGCAACTGGACCGCGGCCAACGCAACTGATTCGTAATCGGACATGACAGTTTACCTGAACACAATAACAGACACGAAAGCTACTGTCCGCGGGTGGGAAAACAACACACGCGGAACACCATGACCCTAACACAGCGGCTGGCACGTGCCTAGCCAGAAGTGACGTCCTCGATGCGAATGGATCACCTCCACAAGAGTACGCGCAACGAAAATCTCCGTCAAGTAGGTGTCA
>SKKK01000219.1 GCA_007121535.1 Planctomycetaceae bacterium
AAACGACTCCCGACCCCGTTCGCGTCGCGTGTGTTGTAACTTTGGTTCAACGCGATTCTTCCAATTCCTCCTGCCGGTCAAAAATCTCGTCCGCCCGCTCCGGCACTTCCTCCTGCACGGCGGGTGTTTCGCGGCGGACGGAACGGTAGATCTGATACACCACGGCTCCACCGGTCACCAGAAACAGCGCGGTCAGCATGGCAGCAAAGCGGACCCGCATCGCGGCTGCGGTCAGCTTCTTTTCCGAGGACCGCTGCGGATTCATGAACATCCAGGGGATGATGGCCACCACGTTCAACCCTGCGGCCAAAGCAAAGAAGGCGTTGGCGCTGCCCGTCTGGGCGTCTTGGAAGAACGGGAACAAGATAGCGCTGAGCGCCGCACCGATGTTGCCCACCATGTTCATCGATCCGGAGACCGCTCCGGAATGACTGCCGCCGATGTCGTTGCAGAAAGCCCAACTGGGGCTTAGTGTCATGTCCACGCCGAACGTTGCCAGGCTGAAGCAGGCGACAAACCAGTACAGATTGTCGGTGCGGGTCGCCAGCATCAAACCGGCCACGGCCAGACTGAAGCCGACCATGGCGGTGATCCGTCTGGAACCCACCGGAAAGCCCAAGTCGTGTAAACGCATGACCATGCCGCCGGCGGTCCAGTTCGCCATGGCAGCCACGACCAGCGGCAAGGCGGACCAGTAGACGGCTTGCGGATCGTCCGGCCACTGGTTTTTCAAGTAGGAGGGAAGCCAGGTCAGGCTGATGAAGAAGGTGACGTTGCTGGCGAAGTATTGCACCATCGCCAACGACATGTTTACCGAGGTGAAGATGGCGGCGAACGAAGCACGGACGCCGCCGCTGGAATCGCTCTCGCGGCCCTGCCGAATGTAATCCAGTTCTGCCTGACTGACCCGGGAATTGTCCTCCGGGTTGTCGCGAAACCAGACCAGCCAAACGACGGCCCAGATCAAACCGACCAGCCCATTCAAGGCAAACGTCCAACGCCAGCCGATTTGATAGATCAGCCAAGGCATCAGGAACAGCGAAAACGCCGCTCCCAGCCGACTGCCGGAGAAGCTGATCCCGTGAGCCAACCCGCGCTCGTTGACCGGCAGCCAGCGGAAGAAGGCCGCCGCTGCCCCGGGAAAAGCACCCGCTTCGCCGATGCCGAACAGAAATCGCAGGACGAGCAGTTGAAAGGCATTGCGGGCCAGTCCGGTCAAGGCGGTAAAGAGGCTCCAGAAGGCCACGACGATCGTCAAGGCTTTGCGAGGTCCCAGCCGATCGGCGAACCAGCCGGAGGGAACTTGAAACAAGGCGTATCCCACGGCAAAGATACCCAGCACCAACCCCATGATCTCGGCCGTCAGACTCAGATCCCGCTTCATCACGTCCACGGCCGAGGCGATGCAGGCCCGGTCCATGTAGGTATTGACGCTGTGGAAGAAAAGGATGCCGATCAAGATCAGTCGCTGGCGGCTTGTCGTGGGGCGCGAAGCGGTCATCATTCGGTCTCCCGGCGCTGGGTCTCAGTCTTCGATGGCAAACGCTCGCACGGGCGAGCCGTCGCCTCCGGCGATCTTTAGGGGAATGGCCATCAGGGTGACTCGCTCGGAACGAATCTGGTCCAAATTCGTCAATCCTTCGACCACGATCACCCCGCCCCCCAACAAGGCACGGTGTACGTCGGTGACTTCTTGCCGATCGTTTACGTCGGCCACCGACGGCGGTTCGACGCCCAGCAACCGCACGCCCCGCTCGACACACCAACGGGCCAGTTCCAAACTAACGCGCGGCAATTCGTCGCGGTAGGCCGGCTGCCCCACGCGTCGGCTCCATCCGGTCCGCAGTAACAGACCGTCGCCGGAGTCAACTCGATCACCGATGACGCCCAGATCCCGCACCCGAATCAAAGCTCGCGGCTCGATCCCGTCCAGATCCACCAGCCACGCCGGACCGATGCAGCGGTCCAACGGGATCTGATCGATCGACTGCTGGCCGACCCCGAAATGCAGCGGCGCGTCCATGTGCGTCCCGCAGTGAGAATACAGGTGCAGGGTGGTGGCGTTCCAACCGTGTTCGGCCAGCGTCCGCGCGGGCTCGATCGAAAAGCCCGGTAACTCACTGGCCAACGGCAGTGTCAAATCGATCATGCGTGCCATGTTTGCTCCAACTCCGCCGCGATCAAGTTGCCCATTTCGCTCGTCGACAGCTTGCCACCCAGATCCGCCGTTCGTTGATTCGGGTTGGCAAGCACCCGCTCGACCGCCGCGCGAAGGTGTTCCGCCGCGACGGTCGTTTCGGCGTGGTCGAGCCAATCCAGCATCATGGCCACCGAGAGGATCATGGCCACCGGATTGGCGATCCCCCGCCCCGCGATGTCAGGCGCCGAACCGTGCGCCGGCTGGAACACGGCACAATCATCACCGATATCGGCGGACGGAGCCATCCCCATCCCACCGACCAAACCGGCGGCCAGATCGGAAAGGATGTCGCCGAACATGTTCTCCGTCACCAGTACGTCGAAGACCTGCGGTCGCTGCAGCAAAAACAAGGCCGCACAGTCGACGTACAATCGGTCCGTTTCCACGTCGGGGAATTCGCAGGCAATCGCATCGAATACTTCGCGGAAAAAGACCATCGACGGCAGGACGTTCGCCTTGTCGATCAAGGACAACCGCTTGCGCCGTTGCCCCGCGATCCGGAAGGCGGCTCGGAACACGCGTTCGGAACCTGCGCGAGTCACCTTCAGGTTGTCGAGCACCTCGTCAGCGCCGTGCGGCCGCTGCGCCAAACGCGTTGAAAACAGGCCTTCGGTGCTTTCGCGAACAATCACCAGATCGATCTCGCCCGCCCGGTAACGCTTCAAAGGCGTATCGGCCTCGTGGTACAGCCGGATCGGGCGAACTCCACGGTACAGATCGAGCTGTTCGCGAAGGTCCAGTTGGGGCGCGATCTCTTTGCCGTCGGGCCAACGCACGTCCGGCAAGCCCATCGCGCCCAACAAGACGGCATCCGCCTCGCGACAGGCGGCCAGCGTCGATTCGGGCAGCGGGTCTTGACCGCTGCGATAGGCGTCCGCTCCCACCGCGTATGGGGCCATCTCGAATCGCACGCTCTTCATCCGCGTCTGGACGACGCGGAGGATCTTCAGCGCCTCATCGGTAACCTCGACGCCGACCCCGTCCCCCGGCAACACCGCGATCTGAAATGTTCTCACCGCTTACCACCCTTCGCTTACCGCCCATCCATTGCTCCTCACTGCGATTGCCGCTGTGGCGTCAACTCGGGCCCCTCACCTTCCGGTTTGTAGGCCGAATCTTTCACCAGCAGCAGGCGGTCCAGCAGGAACCCGTCCTCGCGCATCCAGACGTTCACCGTATGCACGCCCGACCGTGGTACTTCCAACACGACCCGCGCGCCATTGCGGTTCGTGTTCGTCCAGACCCATTGCTTGAACGGCTCGAACGGGTAGACGTGCTGGGCGATCGATGGCGCGACGCCGTTCAACCCGACGTGGACCGAATCCTCGTCGCCACTGTCGGCCAGGCCACGTACCCAGACATAATACGTGCCAGGCTCGTCGAACCGGACGTGGTAGTCCAATCGCGGGCTGGCGCGATCGGGCCCCAAGATCTGCTCCAAGGCGGGCAGAGCATGCATCACCGGCCCCGATGCCCCGGCGTGCTCGATCTTCACCCACTTGTGCCTCGCACCGTCGGTCAGACCGTAGTAGTCCGCCGCACGCAGCGCGATCAGGTTCGGTCGTTCGGGCACGAACACGCGGTCGGGATCGTCCAACACCCGTAGCGTCACGAAAGGCGATTCGACGATCACCTCTCGGTCCTCGCGGTGATACCTTGCCCGCGCCCGCATCATCGGCTCGCCGACCGGCAGGCCCTGCAAGCGGAACGTGTACGGCGCCCGCTTCACCTCGGCCACCACGGCATTATTGACCAGCAACTCGATTCGCTCGATCGGCGTATCGTCTCGCTGGTTCTCGACCTGTACCTGTACCTCGATTTCTTCACCCGCCCGAATCAAGCCGCTTTCGGACACCACCAGATCCAGCCGGGGTGTAGCCGGGCTGGATGTGATTTCGGCCATCAGATCGAAGAACGCTCGTTTGCGGTCCGAGCTGATCTGCCAGTTAGCCGGCACCGACTGAAAACCCTGGTTGAAGTCGCCCAGTTCATTGTTCTCGCGGAAGTCGAAGTAGCCCCACGAGGCGTAGTTCTTCACACAGATCACGAAGTTGTTGCCCGTGTGGCCGAAGCCCTGGGCCGCCACCCGCCAGGGTTGATCGTCCTCGTTGTTCAAAATCGGCTGGCCGCGATAGACGTCCATCGCGCGGACCGCGTGGATCATCTGCTCCATACGCTGCGGGTCCCGCACGCCGTTGCCGTGCAGCAGGATGAAGTCCGAAACCTCTACCACGTTCGCCAGCGGAACCGTGCCGCCGCCGTAGCTGGTGCCCACGTACAGACGGCGACCGTCGCGGGTGATCCCTCGGGCCAATTCGATCAGTTCGTGCACGCGGGGCGGCATCAAGCTCTCATGGACATAGGCGCGAACGTTGCACTCGTTGTTGATCTCGATCAGCACGTTCCGATAGCCCTTGTCCAGCACCCAGTTGACGGTGTTTTCGACGCCGCGGATCACCGCCGCCTCGTCCTGAAGTCGTTGGTCTTGTCCGAAGTAGTAGATGCCCAACATGGGAACCATTCCCAACTGGTCGGCCCGGTCCAGAATCCGCTCCAGCCGATTCATGAAGTCTTCACGGAGCGAGCCGTCGGCGCGCAACGCCGAATTGTGCCAGGGCTGTTGACGTGAATAGCCTTCCGGGCTGCCCCCTTGCAGATTGATCACAAAGCAGCGCAAGCCGTGTTCGTACCAGCTTGCCATCGCATCGATGAACTCCTGCGTATTGCGCTCCGGATCCCACTGGCCCGTATCGGGATATCGCCAACGATGGACCGTCTCGGGATTGAGATCATCAAAGATCCCCTGAACCAGCCGGGCGTTCAGCAGCAAACCTTCGATGCGGTACTCGTTCTCGTCGCCGTCCGGCGACCAGGTGACACCCTCGTAAGTTAGCCGACCGTTGATCAGAAACTGATCCCCTTCAATGGAAACCTGCGTTTGCCGCGTCTGCTCGGCGGCCGAGGCTGCAACAGTGTGGACCGCCACCGCAACGGCCACGAAGAAAATCGGTAGTGTCAAATGGGTTCTCACGGTCATGAACCTCCCAGGATGCGTAAAAGGGTGTCGATAGTAACGCGTGTCCGTACCGACCGAACATCGCGGTAACGGACATGACTCACCCCAATATAAAAGGTCGCTCGAGTGGTCGTCTATGAGAAATCCCGTAAATCTTTTGAGACTTTGCGTCACGTCGGGCCACCGTGAAGAACATCGCCGAAGGCTCGGAAGCAGCGGCCACTTCCAGCAAAACCGAGCTGAAATTGACCCAGGTCGCTCGGGCCAGCCTGGAAGAACTGAAGCTCGATTACGAGGATTTCCTGCGCCAACGCGGATTGCCCTGCTGGGACCGCCACCACCCGCTACGGCAGGAATTGGTCGACGCTCGACCAAAGACGGCGGACGACGTCGCCGCCTGGGTCGTGGAAAAAGCACGACAACGCTACGAAGAAGAAAGGAAAAGTGGACCCAGTGAACGAAGTGGACACGACGAAGATACTGTGTCCACTGTGTCCACTCCCTCCTCTGTGTCCACTTTCTACCCTGAACTTTCGGCCAACGCGATCCTCACGCTGGCCACTGTCGCGGGCTTTCTGCTGGACCGGCAAATGGCGCTGCTCGCGAAAAAATTCGAACACGAAGACGGTTTCACCGAGCGTCTTAACCGAGTGCGCTCGGCCCGCAGACAACAGCCATAAGCTCAAGTCCCTTTTCCCTTGCCGGACTACCCGTCCATCAATTCCAACGTGAACGAGTTCTTGCCGCGTTCGACCGTCTCGGTCAGGCCAGAGGTCTTGTGGTCCGTGTACTCTTGGGGGACGACATTTTCTCTTGTGGTCTCACACTGGTTTCGAAACTCCCATCGGTCACGGCGCGGCAGTCGCCTCTCCCCCGTTCCGGCTTCCCAGAGATCCCCATACGCCATACCGCGACGGTCCCGAATGGATGATGCCGTTGTGTCCTGCAAGCGTCTGTTGCGTCAGATCACCGGTATCGATCGTCTCGGAAATGAAGCGGACCGACCCGTCGCACATGGCCACATTGACCCCACCCGGATGGAAGCTGGAAGCCGGTCCCAATGACCAGCGGAAGTTCGTCGGTTGCGGCGTGCAATGCGGAGAGTTCGGCGGCGTCACGGTGAAGAAACCGGTGACTTGATCGCGACCATCAGCCCAACGGTGACCGCGACGGTTGTCGTTGCCGGATCCACCCGTCGCCAATTCGGGCCTGATTCGCCGAGTGGCCGGGTCGATCGCGTTGATGCACTGAAGGGGAGTCAGATCGTAGGTGTTGAAGTTGGCCCTGCCTCGCAACGGATGGTCCCAGAGGGTACCGCTCTGATCGCATTTCACGGTTTCGCTCATCGCGATCGTGTTGCTCATGCCGTCCTCGATCGATGCGCTTGTAATACCACCGAAATGGCCGAAGACCCCACGATGCGGAGGTACGGCGCAGCGGACGCTGTCATGCGCCGGGGGCGCCTGAGCGCTGTTATGACGGAATGCGTCGCCGCGCGAAAGCACGTAGCTGGAATTGCCGCGAACGTCATCACCGCCGAAGGTGTTGTTCCCCGCACTTCCGTCCGAAGGGCACAGAAACGCAGAGAGCGTGGTGGTGGTTGCGGGCTCTGCATCCCAGGGACGAAACGAAAAGTATCGGGCCGCGATCTGGTCGTACACCGCCGTCTGCTCGATGTACGGCAGCATCATCACGAAACCGGAAAGACCATGGTTGTTCATACCCGGCGGAAAGACCTTGTTCGAATCCATGTAATTGTGGCAGGCCAAAACCAATTGCTTCAGGTTGTTCGTACACTGAGTGCGCCGAGCCGCCTCGCGGGCCGCTTGGACGGCCGGTAACAGCAGCGCGACAAGCACGCCAATGATGGCGATTACGACGAGAAGTTCGACCAGCGTAAATCCAAGTCGGGGGAAGCAGGGACAGCGCTGGGCACGAGCCGGAGAGGGTTTCGGAAACATAACGTGACTCCCATGATAGAAATGAATGTCCGCACCGGTGGACAGTCACGGCAGCGGACTCGCCTTAACCTTCAGTCTATGAAGGCGCCCTCGTGGCAGTCCATGAGAAATCCCGTAAATATTTTGTGATTTTGCGTCAGGCCCGGTTCCGCTGACGGAAGGAGCGAGGGCTGATTCCCATCTGCGTCTTGAAGGCAGCACTCATGTATTCGGCGCTGGAGAATCCGGCCATTTCGGCGATGCGAGTCATCGAGAGATCGGTCAACGCGAGCAACTCGCGGGCGCGGCGAATGCGGACCCGCAAAATGGCCTCGTACGGCGCGAGGCCCACAAGCTGGTGGAATTTCCGCTCCAGGGAACTTCGCGAGATCGGGATCGCCCGCAGAACGTCGGCCACCCCGATGCCCTGGTCGGCGTGGTCGCGAATGAACTGCATCGCGGCGGCGATGTCGGCGTCGTCGATGGCGATCACCTCCGTCGACTGCCGCGTGGCTACGCCCAGCGGAGCCATCAGTTCCGGACGGCATGACACGTCTTGTCCCTGCATCATGCGGTCCAACAACGCGGCTGCTCGTTCGCCGGCCAAACGAGCGTTGGGAATCACGCTGGACAACGGTGGATCGCACAACTCGCACAACACTTCGTCGTTGTGCTGCCCGATGACGGCCACTTCATCAGGCACGCGAATGCGGAGGCTGCGGCAGACGTCCAATACCCGCTGGCCGCGGATGTCGTAGCAGGCCATGATGGCCACCGGCTTGGTCAACGACAGCAACCAGCGGCTTAGCTTCTGCTGTTCTTGTTGCCAATCGGCGTTGTCCATGGCAGCCGAGGGGAATACGTCGCAATCGAACCCGGCTTCGCGCAGCCGGGCAACGAAGTGCTGACCGTGCATGGTCGACCACGGGAACCGGACATCGCCGCAATAGCCGAAGTTCGTAAACCGGCGTTCCAGAAAATGCTCCGCCGCCAAAGAAGCCAAGGCGGCGCTGTCGCTGACCACGGTCGGATACTCGGGAGCAAGCCCCGCTGCGCTGACGTTCACCACCGGCACGTCCGCCGCCCGCACGGCCCGTTCGATCGCCGGATTCTCGATCCGCGCGATCACGCCCTCACCTCGCCATTTCGCCAACCATCGGGGAACGCGATTCCCTCGTCCCTGCTCGGTCAGATGCAGAGCCCAAGGGCCGTGTACGCGAACGTAGTCGCGAATACCGCGGAGCAATTCACGCCCGTAGCGGTTCGACGTTTCGATCAGCAAAGCGACGGCCGGACGCCGGGCGGCCGGTCCAGAGGATGCGGTGGACTTCATGGGTTCACCATAACATCTTGCGACGGAAAATCAAAAGGAATTTGCGAATTTCGCTTGGACAGCACCTCGGTTTTCCCCACCCGGTTCGTCCCGATGGTCTTTCGGAAAACTGGACTCGCTTCGACGCACGATTTGCAGTTGGGATAGGATTGGTTTAAACTCCGGATATGCGAAACCGGCGGGGCCATCTTCCTTAAGATCGGAAGGGACAGCGGAATGATGGATCGACGAGAGTTCTCGAAGCGGGTGTTGTTGGCCGAGGCCGGTGCATCGAGTGCGATTACGACATCACTCATGAAGACGTCATCGAAGCTCGCCACTTCGACGACGAAGTCATGGTATACGGATTCCACGACATGGCGCCGCGTCTGCAGATCGCAAGCGGCGGCACCTACGGGGTTCCGTACAGCGCCATGTGCGTCAAGGGCATTGAAAACCTGTTGGCCTGCGGCATGATGATCACGTCCGACCGCCGCGCCCACATGTCCACTCGCAACACTGTTTGCTGCATGGGCCAAGCCCAGGGCGCCGGCACCGCCGCCGCCCTCTGCGCCGCCCGCCACTGCGGCACCCGCGACCTGCCCTACGGCACGCTCCGCGACGCCCTGAACAAAGCAGGCGTCTATTTCGAAACCTAAGATGCAACGTGTCCTGTCGGCAAGCGTGCGATGCGTGAGCCCAAACGCCTGAAAGGACGCACGCCCAAGAGCCGCGTCGGTTGGATGATGTAAGGATCGCGAAAGATTTTCTGTCGGATATCGTTTAGTCGTTCCCAGCGCGAACGGGGTCGGGACTCGTCTTCGGGCAACGCCCACCCACATGGTACATACTTTCTCCGAAAACGACTCCCGACCCCTTCCCGCGTTAGGGCTAGAACCGGTTCTGGCCGGTCAGGACGAACTCGAGCCGGTCGCATTCGATTGCCAGGCGGCTGAGGTAGAAGTACAGTTCCTCGGCATCGAGCGTACTGGCCGGATGCTCGATCCGGCCGATCAGACGGTTCTCCCGGTCGAAGGTGAAATTGACCACGTCAGTCTGCTGGTTGCGCCGCCATAACCGGTCGACGAAGTCCGGCAGGTATTGCCTGCCGGGCAAAAGTGCTTCGATCCGGTCCATGCTTTGAGTCCTTTCACGTATTCCAGATCAAGAGCGGTTCAACCGTTCGAATATCCTGCCGACTTGGACAAATTCATACGTATCACACAGGTACGGGAAGTAGACCTTAAGATACCGAACGGGTCACCGTCGTCAGATTGCCGATGATCTCGCGCCCCAGCGCGGTCCAGATCACCTCGAATCCCAGCGGGTCGCGAGATCCTTTGATGCGCGAGTCCGGATCGAGGGCGGTGAAGAATGGATTCAGATTCATCGTGCGATCGCTGCCTTCGTTGTCCGACCAATGGGCAAAGGCATGAGACGTCGGGCTTCTACTCCTCCAAGGCCGCCATGAGCTTGCGTGCTTGACGTGCCGACCATTGTTCCATTTGTTCCACGTGGGCCGGTTCGGGATTTCCGGCGTCGATGCTCGCTTGTAAATCTTGCTTGAGTTGTTCCTTGCTGGCGTGCATTGATCGCTCTTCCGTTTCCCAGCGCGATGGTTGCGGTGCGCTGCGTTTGCCCCGTCCATACGCAGTGCCGTCGACCAGACAGCGCGGGGTTTGGCTCTGGCCCATCAGCAGCGGAAAGGCCGCGGCGCGGACCGGCAGCGCCACCCAGGCACAGGTGAACCGCGCGGGATCGTCCGGGTCGATTTCGACGGTCATGCCCGAAATCGACGAGCCGAAGCAGATGGACGGATCGCGGGACACGGATCGGAACAGCCCGAAATCGACCGGTTCGGCCGATTCGCGCAATCGCCGCGCGGCCGGGCTGTTGTTCAAGCGACTGAAATAGGCCTTCTGCGAGTGGACCATCGAGACGACGTGTCCGGGATTGTTGCAGACTTCGAGAATCGTTCCTTCGCGGTCCACGAACAACCAGTGGCTTCCGCCGATCGTGCCGCCGGCGTACCAGCCCTTGTCAACACAGTCTTTGATGATCGCCAACGCTTCGGCACAGTTGGTCGCCCGTTCGGCGATGTGCCGCAGAATCGTGCCCGCCATCAGACCGCGGAATTTGTCGGGGGCCGGCGCCAGCTCCAACGTGGACGAATCCTTCTTGCGGTTCGCCGGATAGTCGCACGCGCCGGCGAGCCCCTTGTCGTTGACCATCATCGAATATCCGAGCATCCCCGTGGCATTCGACACGGCGATGAACTTGTTGATCCCTTCCAGCGAGCTTTCCACGATGAATGCCGCCTGAGCCACGTCGCGGTTGTCGCGCGTCTTGTGGAACAAGATGGCGCCGTCGCGGGCGTGATCGCGGGAAACGGCATAGGACGTACATTCCTCGGGATCGTCGTGCAGGAACCGGTCGCGCGTCGCACCATCCATATAGGCGACGTACAGATCCTCGGGAACGCCGGCGGCACGGGCGGCCGCGCGGGCTTCTTCCAGCCAGTGCGGTGCGAGCTGCTCGATGATCCGGACGGTGACCTCCGCACGCTGCAACAATGTTTCCTGCGAGATCCCCGCTGCCGCCGCCTTCTTCACGTAGGAAGCGTCGAGGTCGCGGACGATGTTCTCCCTGTTGATCTGACCCCAAAGCGTACCGATCTGCTCCGGCGTCCCAGCCAACCGGACCAGTGCCGCTTCCTCGGAAAAACCACGTCCAACCGATAACGCGGCAGTTGCCAAAACCACGGCCATCCCAAAAGTGCAGTTTCGCATTGCAGTGTCTCCGAAAACCGTTCCCGATCCCGTTCGATTCCGCTTGCGCCCCTATTTTGAACCATCGGCAACTCTGTGTCCACAACGCCGCTTGACAACGCTACCTACTTTTTTCGCGTGGCGCGTTTCGGTCCGGGATTGACGGTGATCTGTACGGCTCTCCGCCAGCAACCCGGCACTTCGCCTCAGTCTGGACACCGGGATCAACTTTCGTCGTCACCAATACAGGTGCTCAGAAACGATCCGCGTCCCCATTTCCGGGCTGCGACACGTCGGAGGGGGCGATGGCGCCGTTGTGGAGTGCGGTGGCGACGAGCGTCGCGGAAAAACCTGCGGCGGCCAAGGCCTTCAGATCGTTGATGTGCCGGACTCCGCCGCCTCCGATCAGTTCCAGCGCGGGATGATCGGCCCGCAACCGATCGGCTAACGGCAACGACTGAGGACCATGGCTTGTGCCCACAGTCGCCAAGTCCAGTAGGATCATCCGACGAACGCCCAGTGCGAAGGCTTCATCAGCGATTGACTCAGGCGGTCGGTCCCGCCAGGGGATACAACGCGCAAGAGACCTGCCATCCCTCAAATCCAAACTGAAGATGCATCGGCTGGCGCCCCACTGCTCCAAAGCTGTTGACAGAAGCCGCACGCTGCCGAGTGATTCCAGCCCTATGATGACGGCGGCTAATTCCACCCCATGGCGGCTGCCCCAAGCCAATTCGTCCAGTCGCTCCCGATCCGCAATGCCCGCATCCAACCAGATCTGCAGCCCCGACTCGGCGATCTCACGTAGCGATTTCCAGTCAGGGCGGTGGCCGGCGATCGCGTCCAAGTCGGCGACATAGATGGTTTGGAAGGCTCCCGTGTCGGCAAAAGCTCGAGCAACCTCGGCCGGCCGCGCACTTCCAGCCAGCACACTACGAATCGGCCGATAACGAGATCGCTGCCCCCCCACAGCATGAACGACCACGCCCTTCTTCAGATCGATGACCGGGACGGTTTCCACGGGCTAGCACCGCCTTTTTTCCAAAAAACACTCAAGTTTTTCTGCCGAACCTTTGCCGATTTTGCCGATGATGGCAATTGTAACGGTTAAGCAGGGTGGGCAAGGAGTTTTGGCCGTCGGTTCATGCGTTGGCCTAAGGAAACTGAACTCAAAGGATATCGCTGATGGTTCGACCTTCTACCTACGTTCGATCCGCTGCCCCCGCGGCACGATTTGTCCCAGTACTGATCTTTTGGGCGGTGAGTGGATGCTCTGCGTTACAACTTAACCCCTCGAACGGCGACCTGGCTATGCCAGACTTAGCAGGCGACGCTTCTTCGCAAGCCCACGCTCCGGTGGGGACCATCAAGCTCGAGATACGAGCAGCCGGTCGGTCCCCGGAGGTTCGCGAGTTGCCGATCCGTGAAGGTATGTTCATCGACGATGCTTTGACCGACAGCGGGCTGAAACGTCGATTCCGCCGAATGGAATTGTCCCTGCTACGAAACAACGAACACGGCTTGGCCAACATGGATTCCAGGTATGCGCACAAGATGGGCAAGGTACATCCGCGCTTCGATTACGCCTTGCACGCGGGCGACCATTTGGTGGTAACCGAAGATACCTCCACCATGTTACACGATATGCTCAACAGCCTGTCGCCGATCCCGGGCGCGATGGCGCGATAAGCCGTAGACGGGCGTCGCGACGCGGGGCCGCGGGCGCTTCGACGCAGACCGCCGTTTGCCACCTTGGCTATTGCTCAGGACGCAACTAGCGCTTGCGGTGTCGAATCTTGGCTCGCATACGGCGTTTCTTGCGTCCAATTTTTCGACGCCCTTTCCCCGTCTTCTTCGTCCCCACTGGCTCAACTCCATCGATGTAAATCAGATTTGTTTCGAAACCCCGACCGCTCTTGGCGAACGGGAAAACCGCCCAATATAGCAATCCGTCCACCGTCTGACCACCCGCCCCACGAGCCGCGCAATGGGATTTTTGGGGCTGGTGAGCCATTTCTTTCCCGCGTCGCCATCATACATACTCTTGCACGGTCGGTTTGATGATGAGTTCCGGCACGTGGGCTCGAGGCGGTAGGGCAGCGATCGCCACAATCAAACTACCGACATCCTCCGGCTGAACCATCGCCGCTTTCTGTTGTTCGCTGACCGGCTTGGGACGATTCTCCAAAATTGGGGTATTCACTTCGCCCGGGTACACATTCGTCACGCGGACGCCGTCCGACGCGACTTCGTTTCCGATGGCGGTCCCCAAGGCGGTCATCGCAAATTTCGAGGCGCAGTAGGCGACCCCACCCAACTGGATGGCCCTCTTTCCGGCGATTGACGAGATATTGATGATCAGCCCGTCATGGCGAGTTCGCATTTCCGGAAGCACTTCGGCGATGCAATTGAAGGCTCCGGTCGCATTGGTGGCCAGCACGTCGTCCCATTGTTCGGCGGTCATGGTGGCCATCGTTCGCGTCTTGATATTGATTCCGGCCGAAATGACCAGGATATCGATTTGGGACAGTTCGCGTCGAGCGTCCTCGAAAAGCTGGCGAACACTGGCGCGATCGGTGACGTCCACCTCGTGGGTCAGCAAAGGCGGTTCTCCGTTCCATGCGGCGGCCGTCTCGTCCAATCGAGCCATGCGGCGTCCCGCTATCAGCGTACGACACCCTTCGGCGGCCAGTGCCAGCGCGATCCCGGCGCCGATGCCTGATCCACCGCCGACCACCACCGCCGTTTTTCCTTCCAGTTTCATGCTGTCTTCACCTTGTGATTGTAGGTTTTGCAGTTCCCACCGTTTGTACCGTCGATTCCGCAGGCAGCACAAGTGGGGGTGAATCTTGCGTTTGGGACGGGATTGGCGAATAATCGAAGCATGTCCACGGCTTTGAACCAACTCGATACGACGATCCAAGTCGTCACGCCCGAAAATATCGCCTTTGACTATCGCGTCGCAGGCCCCTTCCGGCGACTGCCCGCATTTTTGCTGGATGTGGCGATTCGAATCGCCGCGTTCTTTTTGATCGGCTTGATCATCAGCTTTTTCGCCGGTGCTGGGGGCAGCGGTCTGGCGGTCGCGGTGATCTTGATCGGATGGTTCGTCAGCGAATGGTTCTACGGTGGACTGTTCGAGACGTATTGGAACGGTCAAACTCCGGGAAAGCGGATCATGGGACTGCGCGTACTGACGACCGACGGCCAGCCGATCAACGGGTTACAGGCGGTCATGCGCAATGTGTTCCGCACGGCCGATATGTATCCGATGCTGTCGATTCAGATCCTGGGCGATTTACCACCCGCATACATCTTTCCAACTTTTTTCGCCGGACTGGCGGTAATGGCCTGTAATCGCCAGTTTCAACGAGTCGGTGATCTGGTATGTGGCACACTGGTGGTGATCGAGGAGAAGCCGTGGTTGACCGAGGTGGCGAAGGCCGAAGACCCGCGCACCGCTGCGTTGGCGGAATTGCTGCCTACCGATTTTCGCGTCAGCCGCAGTATGGCTCAAACTTTGTCGTCTTACGTCGAGCGTCGCCGTTACTTCACACCGGCGCGTCGGCGCGAGATCGCCGGGCATTTGGGCGAGCCGTTGCTGCAGCGATTCGGCTTGCCCTCCGACACCAGCTACGACTTGTTGTTGTGTGCCCTGTACCATCGCACATTCATCTCGGACCGCCCGGAAGAATCCCCACAGCGGGAATCGCGTAGCCAACATGACCAGCCGGTTTCGTCCGGTTTATCGGAGGGGAGCAGCCCGTGAAGGTTGTTGAACTATTGGAATCGCGGCGGCGCCAATGGAAGACGTTGGAGCAGATGACCGACCGTCTGCAAAGCCGCCGGCGCAATCGTTTGCCGCCCGACGACCTGGTGAAGTTCGCCGATCTGTACCGCGCCGCCTGTGCGGATCTGGCGCTGGCCGATGCGTACCAGTTGCCTCCCAGCACGACGCAATATCTTCACCGATTGGTCGGTCGGGCTCACAATCAACTGTACCGTTCGCACAAGTTCGACTTCCGTCATTGGGGGAAGATCCTGCTGCACGACGTGCCCGAAAGCATCTTCCGGGATCGATGTGTGCAAGTGGCCTTCTGTCTGTTTTGGGGCGTGTTCCTGACGTCGGCCGCGTTGGCGTATCAGCAGACGATGTGGCCGAACTATGCCCAAGAGATGCTGACCGAGCCGGTGATTTCGCAATTGGAATCGAATTTTTCGGAACCGTTGACCGGTCGCGATCCGGACGCGGATCTGGCCATGGCCGGGTTCTACATCCGCCACAACACGAGCATCGGCTTGAAGTGTTTTGTCGGCGGTTTGCTGGTCATTCCGGGTTTGTTCATCACGGTGTTCAACGCCGCTCATCTTGGTGCGGCGTTTGGCTATATGGCGCGGCCCGAGGTGGCCGAGAGTCAGAATTTCTTCCAGTTCGTCACCGCGCACGGACCGTTCGAGTTGACGGCGATCGTTCTGTCGGCCGGAGCCGGGTTGCGTTTGGGCGTCGCCTGGCTGGCTCCCGGACGTTGGGGGCGCTTGGCATCGTTGCGCCGGACGGCTCGCGAGGCCATGCCGCTGATGGGCGCTGCGATGTGCATGTTCTTCCTGGCAGCGATGATCGAAGCCTTCATTTCGCCTTCGGGCTTGCCGTACTGGTTCAAGGCGTTGGTCGCCGTTGTTTCGAGCGGCGCCCTGCTGTTCTACTTCTTGGTGCTCGGGCTGCCGGGAGGGTCGTCGCGTGCAACTGGATAGAACCCGCATTGTTGTCCGCCAGCGGGGCGTGCTCGATACGCTGGACCTGGCTCTGCACGTGCTGCGAGTTTACCTGGGACCGCTGATGATCGCGATGGCCTTGGGCGCGGCGCCGCTGATGCTGATCAACCATCTGCTGATCGCCTGGATGCTTCCCGACGCGGACAACCTGCTGGACATCCCGACTCGGTACCTGTGGCACATGACGGTCCTGATTTTTTTGGAGGCCCCGCTGGCTTCGGTATTCGCCACGACGTATCTGGGCCAGGCCGTGTTCCACGATCGGCCGCGGTTGACCGAGGTGATTCGGGAAGTCATGAAGTTCGCACCTCGCATCGTGTGGAGCCTGTTCTTGATTCGTGGCGTCGGGGCGGCATGGTTGTTGTTAATGTCCGTCGATCGCTATGGGGAATTCGATTCGTTCGTGGACATGTTCCTGCCGATCGTGCTGGTCATTTGGGCCATCGGTCTGCGTTCGTTCCGACCGTTCATTAGCGAGATCATCCTGCTGGAGCAGAATCCGCTGGTCGGGCGAGATGCGGAGTCGATCACGGTTGGTCGACGCAGCCGGATGTTGCACGGCCCCGCGTCGGGCGATCTGTTCCTGCGTTGGTGGACATCCGCCGGGACCGCCATCCTGTTGACCGGCACCGTCTACGGCACCATGCTGTTTTCGGTAGGCGTGTTGACGAACGATTGGAGCCAGGGACGAGGGATGCTGTTGTTGGCCTTTCCGACGGCCATTTGGATCGTCGCGACATATTTGACCGTTTTTCGGTTTTTGACGTATCTGGACGTACGCATTCGGCAGGAAGGTTGGGAAGTGGAATTGCGCGTACGTGCCGAGGCCGGTCGGTTGGCGGTTTGGGTTTTGATCGCTGCGGCTCTGATGTGCTGGACCACCGAGGCGGCCGCCGGGGAAACGACCGAGGCGGTTGAGGCAGGTCGTCGCGCTTTTTCGGCGGGACCGTCCTACCCGTGGTACGACAAGCAGGCGGACGAGCTGCGTCCCATCCCCGTCCGACCCGCTCGGGAATCGGCTTTGAATCGCGGTTCCCGATGGCAGGCCGAGCCCGATGATTCGCAACGCGACTTGTCCTGGTATGAAGCGATCCTCGCTGTGCTGGCCCAAGCCCTGCGATCGTTGGGTCTGATCGGGCTGATCGCCCTGCTGGTAGGCTTGACGGTCCTGCTGGCTCGCGCCTACCTGAAACGCGAGAAGAAATCGGATGACCAGCAGGGGACGGACGCGTTGCTGCCGCAAGAGCCCGATCGTATCGACAACCTGCCCTTCTCGATCGGTCAACCACCGACGGATCTGCTGGAGGCGGCACGGCGGTGTTATCAGCAAGGCGATTGGAACCAGGCGATGATCTATTTGTTCAGCTATCAATTGCTGGCGCTGGACCGGCATGACCTGATCCGTCTGACGCGAGGGAAGACCAATCGCCAGTATCTGGCGGAATTGGCTGCGCAGCCGGGGTTGCAGCAAATGCTTCGCCATTCCATGGTAGCCTTTGAAGACGTGTTCTTCGGCAAGCACCGATTGACGCAAGAGCGATTCGAGGGCTTTTGGCAGGACCTGGACAGATTTCACGCGGATTTACAACAGTTGGTCACCCCATGATTGCGATGAACCATCGACAAACCCCCTGGAAATCGCGCGGGCTGCTGCTCGTCGGGCTACTGCTCGTCTCGGGTTGTGGCCGTGAATCGTTGGACGGCACCTACGGGCGCCGTCGCGGTTCGCCGGGCGCCGCCAGCGTCAATGGCACGGCCGTTTTGAGCGAGATGTTTCGCCAAGCGGGCTTCCAAGTCGTATCACGGCGTTTTCTATCGCCTCGGATCGACGACTTTCAGGTGATCGTATGGGCTCCTGACGCTTTCCAAGCACCGGACGATGATGCCCGACGGTTCTTGGAGGACTGGCTGTTCCGGGAACCCGGGCGAACCCTGGTGTACATCGGTCGCGACTATGATGCCCAGATCGCCTACTGGGAAGCGGTCCTCGATACCGCGCCGGCGGACCAGCGGGTCGAGGTTCTCCGGCGATTGGCTCAGGTGCGCGCCGCTCACGCGGCGCGCCGGGCCCGCATGCCCGACGGCGAAACAAGCGCCTGGTTCACGATGTTTCGCGATGCTCGTTCCGATCCCAACGACGCTTGGGACTGGTCGGGAACCTGGACGCAGGACAACGGACTTCAGGTATCGAAACTCAGACCGGAAATCGCCGGACGCTTGGAACCGCCACCTTCGGATGAGACGGGCGGAGTCGATCGCTATCGCTCCGAGGTGTTACTGCACGGACCTCCGGGCATCTTGGCCTATCGATTGGTCCCCACGCGGCAGACGGCCAGCCAAATTCTCGTCATGACCAACGGTTCCTTCCTGCTGAATCTGCCTTTGCTGGAGGAAGAGCATCGGCGATTGGCCGGACGATTGATCGCCGATTGCGGCGCACCCGGTAGAGTTGTGTTTTTCGAAAGCGGACCCGAGGGCGCCTTCGTCTTTCAGCAGGAACCGGGTAGCCGCCATCCGACGGGTTTGGAGGCCTTTACCATCTGGCCGCTGGGCGGCATCCTGTGGCACTTCTTGGCGTTGGGAGTCTTGTACCTGTTCACCCGTCTGGCCATCTTCGGTCGTCCTCGCCAGTTGCCACCGGAGCCGACTTCGGACTTCGGTCGTCACGTCCATGCCCTGGGCGACCTACTAGCCGCCACCGGCCAAGCCGACCATGCCCGGCGGCAACTGGCCCAGTTCGCTGGAGACTCTGGTGGTGAACGGCATGACGCCGCAGGCGGTGAAACGGTGATTACCCCATCAGCCCGTGTAACGGGCGGCAGGGTGTAGAAGAGGGGTGCCCAAACACAGCGTCAGCCCGAGTAACGGGCGACACGAACCGAGCGCCATCCTGTCGTCCCTACGGGACTGGGAATACGGGGGACCGCGTTTTCGCGTCTCAGTCATTCATCTGTCGATCGCTGAAGCCAACCCATCCACGAATGGAGGGCCTTCCAGGCGAGGGGGGCCGATGACGCGACTTGGGTAAAATGGTGGCGGCGAAAACGCTTTCCTCATGGCCCGGGACCGCTGCCGGACGATAGAAAGACAATGCGCAAATTTATCTCCCGCCATAAGAATCGGCCTCCGCATGGTAGACGACTTGGACCTGGTAACCGGTGCCACCGGGCTGATCGGCAGCCGGTTGGTACCACGACTGATCGATCAGGGCAGGTCGGTGCGCGCTCTGGTCCGACCACACAGCGACGTGACGCAGTTGACGCGGGATGGGGTGCATTTGATCGCGGGCGACCTGACCGACTCGGCAGCAGTTCGCCGGGCGATGGAGAATGCTGGCCGCGTGTTTCACTGCGGCGCCTTGGTTTCCGATTGGGGGCCTCGACGACAATTCCAGCGGGTCAATGTCGACGGGACGCGGCATGTCATCGACGGGGCGTTGGCTGCCGGCGTCCAACGAATGGTCCATTTGAGTTCGGCGGCCGTGTACGGGTACCCTCGAACCAGCCTGCCGATCGGCGAACAGCATCCACAAACACCGCGCAGCATCCCGTACATCGAAACAAAGGTTGCCGCCGAACAGTTGGTGGCCCAAGCGATCCGATGCCAAGGCTTGCCGGCAGTGACTTTGCGTCCCGTGATGGTCTTCGGACCCGGCTGTCAAAACTATGTTGGCCAAGTCGTCCAGCACCTGCGCCGGGGAAGCATGGTGATGTTCGATGGCGGTCGCCACGTCGCCGGATTGGCGTACGTCGACAACGTGGTGGACGCGATCTGCCTGGCAGCAACGGCGCCGGAAGCCGTGGGGCAGACGATGAACGTCTGCGACGATTCGCCGATCACCTGGCGCCAGTACATCGACGCGCTGGCCGATGGCCTGGATATCCCTCGTGCTCGGTTCTCGATACCTTCAAAGCTGGCGTATGCCGCGTCGATTCCTTGCGAAACACTCGCGCGATGTTTCCGGTTGCGTCAGCGGCCCTGGTTGACGCGAATGGCTGTTCTGGAACTTGGGCAGTCGCAGATTTACGATATCGCCCTGGCGCGCAGGGTGCTGGGCTACCATCCGGCGGTTGCCTTCGAGCAAGCGATCGAAGCCACCATCCAGTGGGTAAAACGGACAAACGATAGGACATGAGCGTTCATGCCGCGACGGCAATCCAACGAGGATCGTCCCTGAACCACGGAGAAATCAGCTTGAGTGATCTCGATATCCAACCCGTTCGGAATCGCCGTCAGCGCCGTGATTTCTTGGAACTGATGTATCGATTGAACGCGGGGCGCCCGCTGTTCGTTCCACCGCTTCGCTGCGAACATCGTCGCGAGATGGACCCACGACGCAACCCGTTCTACGAACATGCCGATGCTCAGTTGTTCGTGGCGTATCGCGCGAACAAGCCCGTGGGGCGTATCGCCGCGATCGAAAACCGATCGCACAACCAGCACTGGAACGACCGAGTTGGCTTTTTCGGCCATTATGAAGCGATCGACGATCCGGACGTCAGTCACCGTCTGTTCACGGCCGCCGAGGATTGGTTGCGGGGGCGCGGTTTGGATCGGATGCGGGGGCCGACCAATCCGTCGATGAACGCCAACGTCGGCTTTTTGATCGACGGGTTCGAGCACCCGCCGACCATCCCGATGCCCTATACTCAGCCATTCTATCCTGCCCATGCGGAGGCCTATGGGCTGCAGCCGGCCATACGAGTGCTGGTCTACGGCTGGAACTACTCGCACTACACCCCGCAATACATCGACCGGTGGCGACGCCGCATCGCGCGGCTCAGCCAATACGTCGAGCAGCGTGTGGACATCCAGGTTCGCGGCCCGCGCCGCGATCGAGTCGGCGAAGACTTGCAGTTGATCCGCGAGATCTGCAACGAATCGCTGCAACACAACTGGGGTTTCGTCCCGATGACCGACGGCGAAATGCACGCGGTACGACGGGAACTGGAACGTATCATCGATCCGGACATGTTTTTCTTGGCCGAGATCGACGGGCGTCCCGAGGCCGTGTTTATCGCCTGTCCCGACTACAACGAGCTGTTGGCCTTGATGAACGGCCGGCTGTTCCCTTTTGGTTGGTTGAGCTACTTGAGGCACCGGCGCAAGATCCAGAAGTACGTCGTTTACGTCTACGCCAGTACTCCAAGAGCCGAGGCGATGGGCGCCGCCGCCGTGCTGTACCGGCACTATTTTGACAACTGTTTCCGCAAAGGCATCATGCACTGCGAAACCAGCTATGTGTTGGAGACCAACGCGCTGATGCGCAACTCGATCGAGAATCTTGGCGCCCAGTTACGGAAACGGTATCAATTGTACGAAAAGCCCATCCAGCCATAGCGGGCCGATACGCGGTCGACAACCTTTGCGGTGCCTTCGGCTTGATTTCCTCGTACCACATGGTCGGTCGTTAGCCGAAAACGATTCCCGACCTCCTCCGCGAAACGCAACACGGATTCGTTTGTTGGGCCTAGTGCGTTGTCCAGGCGAAATCTTGGGGTCGCGATGAGTGAGCGGCACGGCGCTAGCCGCCGTTGGC
>SKKK01000041.1 GCA_007121535.1 Planctomycetaceae bacterium
AGCCGCCGGTTCTGGACGCCACCGGCGGCTAGCGCCGTGCCGCTCACTCATTGCGACCCCAAGATTTCGCCTGGACAACGCACTAGCCCCCAAGCGTGACGTGTTCACCGGATGTCGAAGCGCTCAGAAAAGCCGCCCTGCTATTGCTCGTGAGAAGCTGGCGGATTCTTCAGAGGTGCCGCTGACGGATAAACCACGACCGGCGGCCCACAATTTCTATTTCTACAACGTGAGTGGTCGGGCCAGGTCGGGGCTACCCAACGGGCGGCCGATCCGCAAAACTTAACAAGTGCGGTGGAATCGTGCGTCCGAAAAGGTTGGCGACGCACCTGCACCGGTCAAAAGTTATCACGCTTACAGGGAAGGAGCAGCGCATCGTGTCATCGATCCAGACCATTTATGAAGAACTTTGCACGTTCGTCCGCCAGACGGCCATGATCGAATCGATCCAGGGACTGTTGGGTTGGGACGAACGCACCATGATGCCTCCGGCGGCTGGCGAGTATCGTGCCGAACAGATGACCTACGTTTCCGGACTGGTCCATCAAAGGCGGACCGATCCGCGGGTGGGGGGATGGTTGAACGAATTGACGGGCAGCTCGCTGGACAGCGACCCGCACAGTCCGTCGGCGACGACGATCCGCGAGTTGCGTCGGGATTACGAAAAGTGCTGCAAGCTGCCTCAGTCGCTGGTCGAGGAACTGACGCGAGCTTGCGTTTTGGGCCAGCAGATCTGGACACAAGCTCGGAAGGACAACGATTTCGGCTCGTTTCAGGCCCAATTGGCGCAGATCTTTCGCTTGAAGCTCCAACAGGCCGAAGCGGTCGGTTACCAAGACCAGCCTTACGATGCCTTGTTGGACGATTTCGAGCCGTACGCTCGAACGGCGGACGTGGCGGACGTGTTGATGCGGTTGCGGGATGAATTGACGCCGCTGGTCGCGACGCTGGCCGAAAGCCCTCGCCAACCGGACGCTTCCTTGCTCCGCCGCCGCTATCCGCTAACCGACCAGCAGGCGTTTGGCCGCCAAGCGGCCGAGGCGATCGGTTTCGACTTCCAGCGGGGACGGCTGGACGTGACGGCTCATCCATTCTGCAGTGGTCTGGGACCTCATGATTGCCGGATCACCACTCGGTATGACGAGCACGAGTTTCCGATGGCCTTCTTCGGCATCCTTCACGAAGCGGGCCACGGTCTGTACGACCAGGGATTGCCGCCCGAGCATTATGGTCTGCCGCCGGGCAGCTATCTGTCGTTGGGCATCCACGAATCCCAATCCCGGATGTGGGAAAATGCGGTAGGTCGCAGCCGATCTTTCTGGGAGCACCTCTTCCCGAGCGCTCAGCAGCGATTCCCCGAAGCATTGACCGGCGTGGCACTGGACGATTTCCACTTCGCCGTCAACCAGGTGCGTCCCAGCTTGATTCGCGTCGAGGCGGACGAAGCGACCTACAATTTGCACATCATCATCCGTTTCGAACTGGAATTGGCCTTGCTTTCAGGCGATCTGCCGGTGGGCGAACTGCCGGGAGCCTGGCGTGAGAAATATCGTGCGACGTTGGGAATCGAGCCGCCGAACGACGCCAACGGTGTGCTGCAAGACATCCATTGGAGTGCGGGTCTGATCGGTTATTTCCCCACGTACACGTTGGGCAACCTCTATGCGGCTCAATTCTTCCATCAGGCCGATACGGATCTGGGAGGGATCGAGGACATGTTGGCTCAGGGGCAGTTCGCACCGTTGCTCGAATGGCTTCGTCGCAATATTCATGCGAAGGGCCGCTGTTATTCGGCCGACGAACTGATCGTCCATGTGACGGGTCGCCCCTTATCCTCGCAACCTCTGCTGGACCAATTGCGGGGCAAGTACTTGCCGTTGTACCAGCGGTGATCCTCAGCGGCACAGGGATTTGACATAGGAGGTCGCTTGCGAGAGAATAGGCGGCAGTGTTGGGCGAGGTGGGGTGCGAGCTTTCCCGTGATTGATAAGTGTGAGGAACGTCCCTGGGGCGATTTCGAAAACCGAGGAGAAATGCAATGAATCGCAAGGGCACGACGGTATTCTTGGCGACGTTATTCGGCTGCCTGCCCGCCTTTTCAGGAGAAGCCGTACACCAATCGACTCGGCAGATCCCGATCGCGTACGAAGTGGATGTGGTGGTGGTGGGCGGCAGTACGGGCGCCGTTTCGGCTGCGGTGAGCGCTGCGGAACGAGGGGCTCAGGTTTTCCTGGCAGCTCCGCATCCGTACTTGGGCGAAGATATGACCGCGACGTTGCGGCTATGGTTGGGTGACCAGCAACCTTGCGATCCGCTAGCCACCGCTTTGTACGACGATCCCGCTTCGCCGGACGGGCACATGCCTCGGCCTTTGCACATCAAAAAGACCCTGGAACAAGCCCTGCTGGACGCGGGCGTAAAATTTCTGTTCAGTTGCTACGTCAGCGACGTGCTGCTGGACGATCAGCAGACCCCGGCAGGCGTCGTGATGGCCAATCGAGCCGGGCGGCAAGCCGTGGTGGCCAAGACGATCATCGACGCCACTGAGCGAGGGGTCGTCGCGCGATTGGCCGGTGCTGCCTTTCGACCGTTTCCGGCCGGGTCGCAGACTTTTCATCGTGTGGTCATCGGTGGTGAACCGGTCGAGTTGCCCGGCGGGACGGTGCGGGAAATCCAACCGTCGTTCGGCACGCAAGCGCGCCCCTTTAGCGTCTTCGAGTACACGTTGCAATTGGAAATGCCGGATGACAGCTTCCGCTCATTCGCAGCGGCCGACCAGAAGGCTCGGTCGTTGACCTATCACCCGGACCAGCAAATCACCGCCGATCGACTGTTCCAGGTACCTGCCGATGCCATGCATGGACGGACTTCGTTGGAAGGGGACGATCTGCCGGTCGAAGCCATTCCGATGGATGCCTTCCGGCCTCAGAGTATCAACCGGCTGTACGTCCTGGGCGGTGCGGCGGATGTCAGCCGCCAGGTCGCTGAGCGGTTGGTGCATCCGGTGCAGGCAATCGGTGCGGGTCAACGTATCGGTGTTGCGGCGGCTGCGGAAGCGGCGAGTATCCGTGAGTTGGCCGGCGTCACCGTGCGCGCGGGACATGGAGTGGCCCAGTTGGTCGAGGGCGAAGTGCGCGAGGCGCTGGTGGGCGTACGTCCGTTCCAGCAATTGCCGACGCTGGTCCAGTCCGATGGTCCTCTGGACGTGTGGGGCCGATATGACGTGGTCGTGGTCGGCGGCGGTACGGGCGGAGCCCCCGCCGGGATCGCGGCGGCTCGTGAGGGGGCTCGCGTGCTGGTCATTGAATTCCAACGCATGCTGGGCGGCGTCGGCACGGCCGGACAGATCTCCAGCTACTACCACGGGCACCGCGTCGGCTTTACGGCCACGGTACCGGGCAGTCCGAGCTGGTCACCGGAAGGGAAGTCCCAGTGGTGGCGGCAGACGCTGCTGGACGCAGGCGGCGACGTCTGGTTCGGAGCGATCGGCTGTGGAGCGGTTGTCCGGAACGATCGAGTGGTGGGAGTCGTCGTGGCCACCCCTGAGGGTCGCGGTGCGGTACTGGCAGACGTGGTGATCGATGCTACCAGCAATTCCGACATCGCCGCCCCGGCCGGTGCGAAAACGGATTATACGGGTAGCGGCGAGTTCGCAGTGATGGGCGCGGGAACCACCTTCCGGCGACTGGGCGGCAGAGGTACCAATCCCTCGTTTACCCTGGTCGACGATACCGATCTGGCCGACCATTGGCACGTTCTGGTTTGGTCCAAACGCAAGTATCCCCAAGCCTTCGATCAGGCCACGTTGGTCAATACCCGCGAGCGACGGCGGATCGTCGGCGACTTTACCATGACCGTGCTGGACCAGATCATCGGCCGCACTTATCCCGACACGATCAGCCAGGCCGATAGCGATTTCGACACGCATGGCTTTACCATCGAACCGTACTTGATGTTGGCTACCCCGCCGCGGGCTCAGAACTATCTGGTCAATATCCCTTATCGCTGCCTGCTGCCGAAAGGTCTGGAGGGGCTGTTGGCGACCGGGTTGGGGATCAGCATGCACCGCGACGCGATCCCGTTGGTCCGGATGCAGGCCTGTATTCAGAATCAAGGTTACGCCGCCGGTTTGGCCGCCGCCATGGCCTCGCGCGAAGGTCTGCCTTTGCGGGAGATCGATATCCGGGCGTTGCAGCGGCAACTGGTCGAGATCGGCAATCTGCCCGAACAGGTGCTCGAGCACCAGGATTCGCTACCCATGTCGCGCGAGCAAGTTCAGGCGGCCGTACGCGACTATCCGCCGCTGGCCAGTCCTTCGGCCGGCGGAGACCGCCGTTTCGAAGAGATCGCCGCTCGATTCGCCGACGCGCCGCCTCGGGAAAACTTCCGGGCGGCCGCCGTGATCTTTCAACACCCCGAGATCGCCTTGCCTTTGTTGCGCGAAGCCTATGCATCCAGCGACGATCAGACGCAATTGGCTTACGCCCAGATGCTGGCCATGCTGGGGGATGATACCGGCGCCGACCGTCTTTTTCAGCAGTTGCAGAATACCGAGAGCTGGGATATCGGCTGGAGGTACGCCAGCATGAGCAACTTTGGGACGGCATACAGCCCACTCAATACGGTCATCTTGGCGTTGGGTCGGATTGGGCACCAAGCGGCAGTGCCGGCCATTCTGGAAAAGGTCGCATTGCTGGACGCCGATTCCGATTTCTCGCATCATCGTTCGGTCGCACTGGCCCTGGAACAACTGGGTGATCGCTCGGCTGCCGTCGCCTTGGCAGATCTGTTGGCCAAGCCTGGAATGACGGGTTATGTGCATGATTCGCTGGAAGCCGTCTTGCATCATGCGGATCCGGAACAGCACGATCTGCACGCGGTCCATACTCGCAACGAATCGATCCGCGAACTGCTGCTGGCTCGTGCCCTGTACCGTCTGGGTGACCGGGAGGGGCTGGGGGAAAAGATCCTTTCGGCTTACACCAAAGATCTTCGCGGTCATCTTGCCCGTCACGCTAATGCCGTTTTGGCGGAATCATCAGGCGGCTGATCTTTCGGCTGCTGACGTTCAAGGGAACCTGAGCCAATTCGTCGGGGGTAACCCACCGCAAATCGTCGCGGTCCGTGGTTCCATCGATCCAGCGAGCCCCATGGCAAACCAGGGTGATCCGATACCGAGTGACCCCGTGCTTGATCGTCGTCAGATGCTCTTCCACCTGGACTTGCTGCCCCGTCATTTCGGCCACCCGCCGAACGGCTTCCGATGCAAACGCCTTGCCCTGTTGCTGACGTACCACGAACCGAGGAAAGTCCCACATGCCGGCCCAACGTTCGTCCGGTCCGCAGCGACGCAGCAGGATCCTGCCGTTGCGGCGGACCACTAGGGCTGCCTCCAGCAGCGGTTCGTAGATGGTCTTTTTGTTCGGAACGGGGATCTGATCTTGGAGCCCTGCGGCTTTCGTCGGACACAACGGGCCAACGGGACACTGCTGGCACTTCGGGTCGCGAGGCGTACAGATTTCGCTGCCCAATTCCATCAGCGCTTGATTGAACTGGCCGCAATGGTTGCGAGGCAACAGGTGTTCGGCCAGCGCCCAAAGGATGCGTTGACCTTCACCGCGGGTCGGATCGTCGCGGTAGGCCAGAAGACGGGAGTATAGCCGGATCGTGTTCGCCTCCAGGATCGGCGCCCGCACGTTCCAAGCGATCGAAAGGATGGCTCCGGCCGTGTACCTGCCAATGCCGGGCAACGCGACGATCGACGGCATGTCCCGGGGGAACCGGCCTTCGTGCTGCTGGACGATCAACTGAGCCGCCTGATGCATCTGCCGCGCTCGCCGGTAGTAACCCAGGCCCTCCCACTGCCGCAGCACCTGCTGCTGGTCCGCCGCCGCCAAATCCGCGATCGTGGGAAACGCCTCCAGAAACCGCTGGAAATAATCGATCACCGTAGCCACCTGGGTCTGTTGCAGCATGATCTCGCTGACCCAAATCGCATAGGGATCGTTTGTCCGCCTCCAAGGCAAATCGCGGGCATGACGGCGAAACCATGCGAGCAAACGCCGGCGAAACCGCTGACACCAGGCGGCATCAGGAAAAGCGTCAGGCGTCACCGATTTCAAGCAATCTTTACGAGGCATAAACGTTCCTAGAGAAAGCGGGACAGGTTCGCTTACGGTAAGTCGGTCCAAGTTCGCGGAGTGCGGCGAGGGCGATGCGGTGTCCGAAGAGTCGACTCCAGTCCGAGCTGGCTTGCCGTTCTGTCGACCCAGGGTGGGCAACCGTAGGGTTGCCCGCGCCGGACGCAGCGCCGGATGGTCTCGATCTCGCCCTCGGACTGCGGTTGATTGACCAGCGATTCCCAGTTGCGAGGTTGCGGCGCCGGCCAGTGGCTGAGAAAGGCGAGTTGCTCACGGATAATCGTCAGACGCTGCATGAAGGCTACCAGATCTCCGTGATGCCCTGGCCACAACACGAAATGCCAGCAACCCATCGGGCAACCGGCGCGGCTGGACAAGCTCGGCTTGCACCGGCCGCCAGGCCCGGATGTTCTTGACGTCGGCCAGCCTGAGCATGGAATCCCCATGATGCTGGATCAGCCATTTGCTGCTCCGGTCGTACGGTTGATGTTGGTCTTGAATCATAGGCACCCCCTTTTATCGATGGACCTCGTTGCCGTGTATCGCTTGGCATCTTCATCATAGGGCAAATTGGACGGCAAGGCGCGAATTGGCAGCGAGAATACGAAAATACGGGGATCGGCAAAGCATCTTGCACGAGGGGATCGGGGGTTCGTCTCACGCATTTGACTTGGCAGTTCCGCAGTTCCGCGGGCAGTTCCGGCGACACCATACGTAATTATTCGGGCGTTGCCTTCTTCGGCCCTGGTTTCTGGCGGCGTAGCACGCGGCCGAGTTGCTTCTCCAATCGCGCCTGGAAATCATCGTCTCCGAGGACTCGGCCGGTACGCTCGTGTTCGCGGAACACGCGAATCTGCTCCTCGGTTGCCGCGCTGTTGAGTAGCCGTCGCCAATCGCGGGCCAACGCCAGCATG
>SKKK01000657.1 GCA_007121535.1 Planctomycetaceae bacterium
ATCACCTGGATGTTCATCAGACGGCCCAAATGGCGGAGGCTGCTGGAGTGATCTCCGTAGTAGACCACGCGGTGCAGCAGGGTCATCGCGTCCTCGGTGTGCTCGAGCACTCCGCCGCCCCAGTTCAGTACCATTTGTTCCGCGTCCTTGACTTGGCTGCAAAGCTGCGTGCGGCAGGCGCGGATCGATTTCTCGGGTACTTCGATGATCTTACCGGTCGAGATCAACAAATGTTCCAGGTTGACCAGCTTCGCCCGGGTGATCTCCTGCCCGATGCGGTACAGCACTTCGGGAACGGCGCCATCGTTACCGATCTCGGAATGGCCGCGGAGCAGATAGGGCGCCGCCGGGCCATCGATTCCGTCCATCTTCAACGCTCCGGTACAATGGGCTGTCCAGCAGGCGTTCTTGGCCGTATCGAAGTAATTATTGCCTTGGAAACCGGGCAGGTCGAAGGCGTACTGGAATATCAGCATGGTCCACAGCGAGTCCATATCGCCCTCGCACACGGCGGGAATGCCGCGATCGCGCAGCCGGGTGAATCCCAGGCAGGGAAACCCTCGCTTCAACCAACCCATGCATCCGCCGACGGCGATGGCTTGTGCATGTTCCTCCGCGATGATCTGGTCCATGGCCAGGCTCGCCCGAGCGGCTCGAAGCACGTCGTCGTGGGAGGGCTCGACGACTTGTCGAGCCTCGTCGAGCCACCGTTGGGCCTCGGCTTCGGCCGCCGCGTCGTTCACCGCCTCGAACCGCTCGTCGAATCGATCCGGGGGCAGCGTGATCACATCGACGCCCAATTTCTCCTTCACCAGATCCGGATCACACGCTGCAGTGGTTCCTTGGGCAGGCAGCGCCAGCAACACGCGCGAATGCCGAAGCATCGGGCCCACTCTCAGCAATCGGGCTGCACGCTCCAATTCCTGGTAGTCGCTGCTGGGCATCAACGTCACCGGTGCTCCTCGACGCTGCCAGCGGAACGGGTACATCCATTCGTGACCCGTGCCGGGACTGGCAAAGACAATTGTCGGCCGCTGCTGTTCCATCACCAATTTCATGACGTTTTGCAGAGCCCACATTCCGACGTTGATGGCCAACACGGGCGCGTCGGGGCCAGCTTGTTCCAGCAAGGGAGCGGCTTCGGCAGCGTTGTTCGCATGACCGACGACAAATTCGATATTGCCCAGCTTTTGTTCGATTTGCGCCAGTTTTTCATGGAGCACCGGAACGTCGCCCTCGCACAGCGACCAGCTCCGTCCCGTCATCGGCTGGCCCGTCAGGATCGCACAGATGCGGACCTTGGGCATCGGCTCGGTCGGACGATCCGTTTCTTGGTTCGATCCGGCTCGCAAATACTTTGCTGCGAACAAGCCCGCTCCCAATGCACCCGCGCTGTTGCCCAGAAACTGCCGGCGTGTACAACCGTCACACATGACAAGTCCCCTTCGAATCTGGAAGACACCGAACTAACCGTCGACGGATCGGCAAAGAAATAACCGTCGGTGATTACGTGAGCGGCACGGCGCTAGCCGCCGGTTTTTTCACGGCAGAGCAGCCGGTGGCTAGCGCCATTCCGCTCAGTCGGCCGGTGGGTAGCAGCATTTCGTTCAGTCGGCCGGTGGCTAGCGCCATTCCGCTCAGTTATTCTTTTCCGATCCTACGTATCCTTAATTCTCCCCGCCTTCTGCTCGTTTCTCAAGCCCCTGAAGGCAGATTTGGTGTCGTCCGGCAATCTACGGATGCTTGCCGGCAAGGGTCATACGTCCAGGTTGCGGACGTCCAGGGCGTGTTTTTCGATGAATTCGCGTCGAGGCTCGACTTTGTCGCCCATCAGGACTCGGAACATATCGTCGGCGGCGCCGGCGTCGCGCATGCTGACTTGGACCAGCGTGCGATTGGCGGGGTCCAATGTCGTCTCTCGCAGCTCTTCGGCGTTCATTTCACCGAGGCCCTTGAACCGGGTGACCTGCAAGCCTTTTTCGCCAGCCGAACGCAGCGCGGGCAACAGACCGCGTAGATCTTCCAGCGGGATTTCGCTCTCGCCGCGACGCAGCACGTAGCGGGGTTCCTCGACGCCCGTGCGTTCCTGGGGAATCAATGCCTGGATGTCGAAACCAAGTTCTTGCATGTCTTTCAACGCGCCGTTAATCGTCCGCACTTCGTGCAATTCGTTGATGTGCAGATGTGGCACGGATTGACCGTCGCCGTTGCCCGTGGGTGTCAACGCTTCGGTCACGGCGGCTTCGCGGCCCGTTCGCTCTTCTTGTTCTTTGAGGAATTCGTCCAGCTTCTCGCGGTTGGTGAACCAGTATTCGTCCATGCCATAGAAGACGTGGTAGACCGGCAGACGCCCCGTTTCCGGATCGATTCGCTGGGCGTGCGTTTTCAGGTTGATGCCACGACGTTCCAGAGCCATCAAGGCTTCTTCCATTGACACCAGGACATAGGACAGCCGCCGCATGTCGTCGCCGTCGATCGAGCGGCCGTCGCCGGCGTCCAGGCGGACATCGGCCAGTCCCTTTTCCAGCAGTTGGGTCTTCATCTCTTCTTCGCTCTGGATGTAGTATGTCTCCTTCTTGCTGCGGACGCGGAACAGGGGCGGTTGGGCCACGTAGACATGGCCTTGCGAAACCAGTTGATACATCTGGCGATAGAAGAAGCACAGCAGCAAGGTGCGGATGTGGGAACCGTCCACGTCGGCGTCGGTCATGATGATGATTTTATTGTAACGTCGCCGGGCGACATCCTGATCTTCGCCGATCCCGATCCCGATGGCTTGGATCATGCTCTGGACTTCTTCGTTGGCCAGAACTTTGTCCTCGCGGGATTTGTAGGCGTTGATGATCTTGCCTCGCAGCGGCAGGATGGCTTGGTAATCGCGCAAGCGCCCGCCCTCGGCGCTCCCGCCCGCCGAATCGCCTTCGACCAGATACAATTCGCACCGTTCCATCTCTTTGCTGATACAGTCGCGCAGCTTTCCGGGCAAGCCGCCGCCGCCCAGTACATTCTTGCGTTTGCGCAGCACGTCCTTGGCCTTGCGAGCCGCTTCGCGAGCTTCGGCGGCCAGGACCCCTTTGCGGACGATCGTCTTGGCCTGCCGCGGGTTTTCTTCCAGGTACTTGGTCAGCAGGTCACCCACTGCCGAGGTGACGACGCTTTCCACGTCGCTGTTGCCCAGTTTCGTCTTGGTTTGACCTTCGAACTGCGGATGGGGAACCCGCACCGAGATCACGGCGGTCAATCCCTCGCGGAAATCGTCGCCCGACGGCATCAGGTCCTTGAATATGTTCTCTTTCTTGCCGTAGTTGTTCAGCGTCCTGGTCAAAGCCGAACGGAATCCGGAAACATGGGTGCCGCCTTCGATGGTATTGATGTTGTTCACGTACGAGTGTACGTTCTCGGTGTATTCGCCCGTATACTGCATGGCGATTTCGTAGCCGATCCCTTCGGATTCACCCGCAAAATAGATGACGTCGTTGTGCAGCACGTCGCTGGCTCGGTTCAAGTGCTCGACGAATTCGATGATCCCTCGCTTGTAGAAAAATTCGTCGCCCTGATCGACTCGCGAGTCCTGGAACCGGATACGAACGCCTCGGTTCAAAAAGGCCAGCTCTTGCAAGCGTTTGTACAACGTGTCGTAGAGATACTTCGTGGTCTGGAAGATCGTCGCATCGGGCTTGAACGTCGTCTTGGTGCCTCGTTTGTTGATGGCCCCGATGCGTTTGACCGGTCCGGTGGGAATGCCTCGTTCGTATTCCTGCTGATAAACGTGCCCATCACGGCTGACTTCGACTTCGCACCATTGCGACAGGAAATTGACGACGGTCACCCCGACGCCGTGCAACCCGCCCGAGGTCTGGTAGGCGCCTTTTTGGAATTTCCCACCGAATTTCAGCACGGTCATCACGCCTTCGAGCGTCGAGACCTCGCGTCCCATCTCTTCTGACAACTGCTGGTGTTTTTCTACGGGGATCCCTCGGCCGTCATCTTCGACGCTGACCGATCCATCGCTGTTGACCACCACGTCGATGTTCTTCGCGTACCCGGCCATGGCCTCGTCGATCGAATTATCGACGACTTCGTAGACCAGATGATGCAGGCCACGCGCGGTGACATCGCCGATATACATGGCCGGCCGCTCGCGCACGTGTTCGATGTCGGACAGATGCTGGAGATCGTCCGACGTGTATTGTTCATCGCCTTTTTGCAGTGCGAACTCGTAGGTCTCGTCCGCCGATTCGTTGGCGGGATCATCGGGTTGCGGCGGTTTTTCGTCTGCCATGTTTGGTTTTTCACTCCATTCAATCGATCGGCCCGATGCGAAACCGCAGGTTGCGGATCTTCTTGGAAAATGTCATCTGAGCCAGTTCCTTGAGGATCTTCTTCTTCATGAACTCCAATTCCTGCATCGCCACAGAATTGGCGACGATCACTTCCAGGACACCCCGTCGAAGGTTGCCTGGTCGGCTAAGTTTCGCCAAAGTCGGTCCGACCGCGTCGTTCCACGCTTCCTCCCATTGAGCGGACGCTTGGACACGAGCATAGCCGCGTGAGGCGATCAGTTGAGCGATCGCTTCGGCCAACGGTTGCGGGCCGCCCAGGTAACGTTGCCGGCCGGCGATGTCGCGGCAAACGGCTTCGGTCAATCTTCGATCTTCGTCCCGATCTTTGTCCATCGTTATCGGTCACGAGCCAGAGGCATGACGACGTAGCCATAGCCGTCGTCGGTCTTGAATAACGCGGCAGCTTCTTCGTTTTCGATTTCCAGGGTGAACGTCCACTCGGGATTGAGAACACGCAGGAAATCGGCCACGAATCGATTGTCCAAGGTCACCGTGACCGGGTCGGTGTCGTAAGGGATCGGCAATTCCACTCGGGCTTCTCCCACATTCGCCGTATTCACCGACATCACCAGTTTGCCGTCGCCGAAGGCAAAATCCAGCCCGCGCGTTTCCGCATCGGCGACGATCGCCGCCTGGCGAACGGCCGAATAGAGCGGACCGACGTTGATTTCCACCTGGATGGCTCGCGATCGGGTGGGAAACACATCCCGCCATTTCGGAAATCGGCCTTCGACCAACCGGGTATAGATCGTGCCATTTTCCGTCTTGACCAGCACGTCGTTCGATCTGGCCGCGATCAACACCTCGGCATCCTGCCCCGCCAATGCCCGGTCGATGACCTGCAATGACCGAGCCGGAATGATCGTCATCGTCTCGCCCGTCTCGTGCCCGTTGTGGGATTCCGCAGGGCCTTGCATTCGCGCCAAGCGCCGTCCGTCGGTTCCCACCGCGATGATCTCGTTGGCATGCATCTCGAACAGCACGCCGCCCAAGGCGTAGCGGCTGCTTTCCGAATCGGTTGCAAAGACGGTTCGGCGGATCAATTCACGCAAGAGCCGCTCGGGCAGCTTGTGATACTTGTCTTCCTGAAAAACGACAATCGATTGCGAAGGATATTCGCTCGGATTCGGGCTGGGCAGTTTGAATTCGCTGCTGATGCCAGTGACGTCGATCTCCTTTTCGTCGGCCTTGATCTGCAGTTTCTCGTCGCTGCTTTCCCGCAAAATCGACCCGAAACGCGCGACGTGCAGGATCGCAGAGCCCGGCGTCTCGATCTCCACCTTGCTGACCGTCAAGCGGATTCCCAAATCCATGTCCGTCGCCATCAAGGTGACCTGATCGTTCGAAGCTTCGATCATCACATTCTGAAGGATGGGTCTCGGACTCTTCGGAGGCGCAACCATCGCGACGGTATGAAAGGCCGTGGATAGTTCTTCACGATCACAAGTAATCTTCATCGTTCCATGTCCTCTGTGTGTTCTGAGCAGCCTTAACTGTCTTTAATTGAATTCTCTATTCAGCAGTAATATCCCTGAGCCGCCGATTGTCGATTTCGTGCTTTGCGGACTTCCTAAGCCTTGAATTCATCCGAACTTGCGTTGTGCCAATAAGCGTGATCGAGCTGTGCAAAATCCGTCGATCCGTCGTCGATTCCCGGTCGATAGCTTGTCGACGATCGTCGACGAAAACGAGCCCGTCGAGAAAGGCTGTCGCCAAGTGGCTGATGATCGACAATTCTCGACAATCGACTGACACGTTTTCCCCCGAGTGCGTGCCAATGAAAGGCAACGCCGCGAACCATATTCGTAGCCGAATTCTGGCGAATTCAGCTACGATCCACTTGCACGCCTCTTTTCGATTCAGAAAATGCTTCACGGCGTTGGGTGAAACGGCGCAGAATGGCGAGCTTGGGATTTGTAATTTCTTGTTCATCGCGCAGCCAGCCACTTGCTTAAATCGTCGATCGCCTGCCGGATGGCCGGATCGGTGGCCATCAGCTCTTTTGTCTTGCGGCAGGCGTGCAACACGGTGGTGTGGTCCCGACGTCCATAATGCCGACCGACTTGTTCCAGACTCTTGCCCGTCCATTGGCGAGCCAGAAACATGGCCACGCCGCGGGCTCGGACAACGCGCTGCTGACGCGAAGGTCCTTTGAGATCGGCGACTTGCAGTTGAAAGTACTTCGATACCCGACGAGTGATCAAATTCATGGGAATGGCTCGTGTCGATTGTCGATCAGCCAGCCAGGAACGTACGTCGTCGACGTCGAATTCCGTACGGTTGTCACCCATCTGCGCGGCCAAGCTGGTGACCAAATGGTTCAAGTCGCTAAAGCTCGTCGCAGATTCCACAGGTGCCAGTAAAGAAGATCCCGTCAGAAGCTCCATCGCCGGGTCCGTCAGTCGGACACGATGCAGCTTGAGCAATTCGGCCAATATGGCCTTGCGACCCTCGTGTCCGGGAGTCGTCACCGGCACCGATAGACCGCTCGACAAACGGCTGACCAGTCCGGGTGACAACCCGGCGGTTGCCAAAGGCGCGGCTTTCATGGTGATCAACACCTGACTGCGATTCTGCGTCAACTCGTCCAGGGTATGGGTCAATTCATCCTGAGCCGAAACTTTGTCTTGCATGCGGTCCAAGTCATCGATCATCAGCATGGCCGGGGAACGAAAGCGTTTTCGAAAATCCGCCAGGCTATCGGTGAC
>SKKK01000105.1 GCA_007121535.1 Planctomycetaceae bacterium
GATCCCCGTAATCATGCACAACGCGAATCCACCGAGAAGAAGCGAACCGCTTCCACCCCCGCGACGCGTGACGACGATCTCACACGGACTTCGGTCCATCAGATCCTCCCAAGTGAGTTCGGACTAGAAAGCATAGAACTCCCCCCGAAACTGCCGCGTCCTGTCCGAAGACAACCAGGTAACCGTCAAGTTGATCCCTTCCGTAGCGCCGGTCCGAGCCTCCACGACCCGATCATCCTGGATCGCCACCACCAGCGGCATCTGGATCAACCAATCGATACCCGAATCGAGTGCGCCCCAGTGGACGCCGTGCAATGCCGGTGTCGTTGCCGTGAGATCGGGCGGAACGGAGATGAATGCGGCGTTCCGTTCGCCCTGAATCTCCGTCCACGACGTCGACCAATACTCCTTCAATCTTTCACATTCTGGGCACCTCGCATTGTAAAATACCACCAGCCAGCCACCCTGGGCAAGCTGCTGGCCGATATCCGTGTATCTGCCCAACTCAAATCGCTGGCCGATCATCTGATTCGGTTGGACCAGGATCACGTCCCCGACGCGCTGCCCGATGGCCGCCATCGGTACTGACGCCGCGCCGCGAAATGAGAAAAACCCCAGACCGGCGGTTATTGTCAACCACAGACCGAGGAACCAAACATGTCCCCGAGAGAACCCCGCCGCGGCTGATGCAGTCCCCGATGGATACCCGATACCCGGCAGGGCCGCCGACGACGCTTTCCGCCCGGACGGCAATCCCGGAACAGCACAACAGCACAAGGCGATGACCGCGGCAATGTCCATCGTCAGTGTCAGCCAGGGACTCGTCTCAACCCTTCCAAAGCAGCCGCACGAAGGCTCGCCCGCAATCCCCTTTGCCGCGGCCACCAGGGTGAATGCCCCGAAGGTCAACAACGCAACCCACCAAACGATGCGAGGGAAGACCCCGGAGATCAACCAGCAACCGAGCAGGATCTCGAATTGGACCACGGCGGCCAGAAACCATCGCGACTCGAGCAACCCGCCGCCCACGACCGGTTCGGTCGCCAACTGGTGCGTCTTCAACGCCGCCGCTACAAGCAGCAATGCCCCCAGCGAGACACTCACGATGCGGAAATAGAAAAATTGTCCCCGCGCCGCCACCAGCCAGTGTCCGGGAAAATGCGGCCCTGATTCACTAGAAACGTCCAGCCACATGATCGTCAAACCCTTTTCCTTGAGATGCACCCTCCGACGCGATGCCCGAGGTACTGCTGCTATACTCCCTGGAAGTGAAGACCGAAAACCGCGTCCTGCCCGGCAAAGAAAAAAGTTGACTCGACAGAAGTTTCTCGCTCCCGGCAGGGAATATTCAGAGGCGAGCGAAAAGCAAGAGTCTTCCACCTCCTCACAAGACTGGGCGGCATAGCCCTCAGAAACGATCTTCCGCTGAGATTCCACACAACCATTTTACGAACCTCTCCTCCCTCTGTCTACGCATTCCGAGCCACCCGTCGCGGCACACAGGCGGTGATTTCCTGAGCCAGGCAGGCCAGCGGCAGGTGTAGGACCAGTCGGCTCAGGCCCCAGGTCAGCGCGGTTGCCAACGCGGGGCTGAAACGGGTTTCGTTTGCGCCGACCAACGCATACCCCTCACGCGTCAGCTCTCTTCCGCCCAAATGTTCCAGCCACTGGATCTGACGCCCCGACAGTTCACGGCGCCAGTTCCCTGTGCGTTCGGGACGGATCGGATCGAGCGCCCGAGCTTTCCAGGCCAACTCGCGCTCCGGAATCCCTTCCCGGTTACCGTACCCCTCAGCCACCGGCGGTTCGTAGTCCAAATCCAGAAACCGCAGAATTCCCGCCAGTTGGCGTTGCGGGTCGGCGACCAAGTCCTCGTACCGCACGTGGTGCAGCTCGATAGCGGGGTCCTCCCGCAGGCGGCGCACGGCGCGCTGATAATGGTTCCAGATCAGCATCCCGACGTACAGATTGCACTCGATCCAGGGCATCTTGCTCAGGCTCAGAGCCACGTCGCGCCCGTCCCGCGAGATGGCGATGAACTTCGCCGCCGGAAAGACCTCGCGGATGCGCGCCGCATGGCTGGTGTGCTCGGGCGTCTTGTCCCCGAACCACGCCACGCCGTCGCGGCCCAACCGCTGCACGTACTGCCGCGCCATCTCGGCGAACAGTGCCCGCCCTTCCCCCGGATTGCGGACCGGTTCCGCCGCCGGAAGCAGCCCAATGCCCAGATCCCCGTTCAACCGCTCGACGTGCCGCGCTGCGCAGGCCCGCGAGCGCCCGTACAGATAATAGAAGAACTTCGTTTCCGGCGGAATGACGATCTGCGAATGCCGGTTCAAAGCCTGCTGCAGCATCGTCGTCCCCGACCGCGGACAACCGAGCACAAAAAAGTGGTTCATCGGCCACACCTCCATCGGTAGGTCGCTTCGTCCCTCTAACTGCGTTCACATTCTCACTTCAGCGCGCCAGACCGCGCACGCAGTGGAATGGATAGGATCTCACTTCGTCCCTCTACGGCAAGAACCAAGGTGTCGCGAAGATCCGCTCCATCGACTTCCGCAGCAATCGAGCATTCAATACGATACTGGCCAACTGCTCCGATTTCCTTGAGTTCATTGCGCGCCTCTGGCTCACAACTGCATTGAAACAGGCCTGCCGCGGTGGTTGCCGTCACGCTCGGCAGATCCTCACCCGGCATAAGGGGTACGACAAGCTCAATCGCTCTCGGTTCCGGGACACCTGCTTCCACGATTCCGAAATCCAATAGGGCCGCGCCTGGTAAACGGTGGCCGAACGACGAAACATCGCAACTCGAGCTTCACCCACTCCTGTGCCGGAGTTGCCACAGACAGCAAAGCATTCACTGTGACAGGCCCAGCCAACGCCGATACATCCGCTTGAACATATATGGTTCCTTCTTCGCCCGGCTGGACGGGAACGTCCGGATAACGCAACACGAAACAGGAGCAGTTGGTTCTTCCCTCCTTAACCTGGATTGGACGATCACCCCGATTGACGAAAGTGAAAGGGTGGATCAGGATAGCCTGGGACTCTCCGTGGCGTGCGAGTAGTAGCGGCCCCGCATCATGCGCATAGTATTCAAACTCAAGCACTCCCGATTCAAGCATTTCTCCACTATTGGAGCTGTCGTGGCATCCGATGAGTGACAGAAGTATTACGGCCGAGCAACCTAGCATGCGAAAAAGCCCATGCCGCCGGAGCAGAAAACCAAAGGCGACAAGAATTTGAACAAGAAGACACGTCATAAGCAATCGAGTCCAAGTACGACGTTCAGGCAGTTCGGCCCCCTCTCTGGCAATGAGGACTGCATGGGTCGTCCACGAATCGCGAAAGTCGTCCTCCGACATGACCTGAATTCGGCTCGGGCGAAACGGATCGACCACGGAGTAGTACCCGTCCTCATATCCTAAGAACACCATGCAATGAAGGGCCATCCTCTCTTCCCACGCGGAAAATACATTGTGAACTGTGAAGGAAATTCCTTCATGCTGTTGAAGGAGTTCCAATTTGCATTGCACGGCAACCGCTGCAAATCCAAGTGATTCTAGCGCGGCGCAGAGGCTAGCCAGGCTGACCGTCCCATCAGACGAGTCGTTACCGCCGAGCATCGACTTCATGTCGTCCACCGTGAACGAGAACCCTTCTGCCTCGGCGATCAGCCACAGTGCTTTGGCGCCACACCAAGTGCCAGATCCGTCTATCGGCATCCAATGGTTTCCAAACTGTTCGACGTTCTGGACATTCTGTTGACTACTAGCTTCCAGGGAGAAGAGAGCTGAAAAAGCAACGACGGCGGTGAAAGCGAGCCTTCGGCGTAAGGTTGACCTAGGCGCATTTGGTCTCCTGGTGCGCAATTGCATTAGGCACGACTCCTTCGGCGCAGCCACCACAGGACGCCGATCGCAGCCAACAGCAACACGTTTCCGACGACAAGGATCAAAGTCACATCAGTGCGTGCCCGAACAACGCCAGTGGTGATGGGTTGTCCAGTTGCTCTATCCAATTGCGTCTTCACGGCGTTTCGGACCGATGCAGGAACTCCTTCCACTTGGAACAGCTCGTTGGTTCGATCATCGACGATCAGCGTGCCCACAGGGTACACTGGCGGTTCGGGAATACTGACCGATTCATTGATGGAGAGTTCTTTCACCGAGTAGACGGTTTGGCCGGTATGGAAACTCGCCATTTTCGTACTCGCCGGATCGACCCGAGGTTCCCCGCGTACCCAGACGGGGCGCCCATTCTTCAGCAACGGCCTGAAATCGGGACCGGGCGACGGAAGGAACACCAAACCGTAATAGTCAGCGCGAAACGATCTGGCCAGCCAACGTCCCGGCAGATACTCCTCGTACTGATCCCACTCGCCTCGTACCTTCCCCGTCGCCACGGTTTCGAAAGAGCCATCCTCATGTTTGACCACTTCGTGATACGTGAATCGAAGCGGCGCCAATCCGCGATTTGGAGCCAGAAAGAATGAGACCCTTCCGTACATCGGAGCCTGCTGGTCGGTAAGTCGGTACTGCAGGCGAAACTCGATCAGTGTCCCATGTTCGGGGTCCTCAACCGTGCGAGGTTCGTCCAGTATTCCAGCCGAGTGGGCAAGTGCGAGGCGATCCGGCAGCGAAACGTAGCTGTACGGGAAACGATATCTGCCGAAGGAGGCGTAGCTGGTACCGAATCCAAGGACTTCCATCACCGGCGGCAAAGGGTAGTCGCGGCGCAGGCTTACTATGCCTTGCTCAGCCCCATATACCTCAGCCACGTGGCCATCAAAGTAGATGCTACTTCTACCCTCGGAAATGGTGGTCGTTTCGCCGTGTCTCTCGAATGCATCGACAAGGGCAATGGCTCCACCAGCCTCCCAAAGGAATGTCCACAAAGCCTCATTTACTGGGCTCTTGTCTCGTTCGCGAATCGGGAACGGTTCGACATCGCCCAATTCCGCGGGGAAATTGGTGACCCAAAACCGATGAATGGCCTGCTCGTACTGTTGTTCCGCTTGGAAGCGAGCCTTTTGTCCCTCTTCGATGGGAGAATAGCGCTTGGCCACTACGGCACTGACGGCCGAAAGGGAATTCTCGCGCTCGCGCAGAACGTCAACCACCTTTTCAAGTGACCAATTCTCTTCGGCCTGAACCGATTCGGCGTTACGGCTCTGTACCAGTAACAGTGCAAGAAGCAACCCAGGCATAAGCACCTCCAAGGTGGAACGAAAATCTGCAGTTCCGTGTCTGTTTCGGGTTAAATCGAAGACATCCCAATCTAGGGCCGACGATTGGGGGTCATTGGTCGTCCGTACAATGCTGATCACACGGAGTTTCGGGATCGAAGGGAGGCCACCCCCCCTGATCGGGAAGCAATGCACGGCAACGGCAGCCAATATTTACCACCCATGTGCAGCTTGATTGGCTCCTTGACCCACAAGGCTCGGTTGTGTTGTCGTGATCGGGTATGCAGTTCAGATCATATCCGAACTCTACACACGCGCGATAATTTGCGTCAGTGATACTACACCTATAACACGTGTAGGAGGGGTTGGTCGTACATTGACCAATATTGGCGCCTCCGCAGTTATTGAAGGGGTTTGAACAAGCGGTGATGGGAAGCTGCTGGCACCTATATTCCTTCGGTTCTTCGCCGACAAGAATGCTTCCTGCCTCGTAAGCAGCAAGAACGCGAACCCCCTCAATGTCGTAAATAAGCCAGTCCCCTAAACAAGCCATTGTTGCTACACAAAGCAAGAAGGCAGCAAGAACCACTCGACGTCTCATGATTGTTTCCTCCCGTTTTAGATTCCCGAATGTACTTGATGACAAGAGTCCCTCCGCTTGTTTCAGACAGGAATTTCACGCTGTGGCGGCAAAGAAAAAAGACGCGTTGGCTTTTCTTTTTCGCAAGATTGCTACTTTGAGGGAACACAATATCCAACCTCCCCGGTTTGGTATCGCCTTCTCGCGCGCCGACCAAGTAACATCGGCTACAAGTCAGCTCGGCAAGCGAGCATCAGGCAGGAACCCCCTCCCTGGAGTATTAGACCAGCAAACGCTCGTAGCCCGGCAAGAAAATCGCCCAAAAAACGATGGGGCGTCGAAGAAATCTCGTTCGTCGTTCAGTCGGTACCCATATCCGGACAGTCTCAATTTGACGATCTACCTGTCTGTTGGTGCGACATGGTACCACTGCAAGTGGCACGAATGTCCCTGCCGAGTCTCCAGGTGCGGCGCGCAGGCGGTGACTTCGTGCGCCAGGCAGGCCAGCGCCCGATGCCGGACCAGTTGGCTCAAGCCCCGGGTCAGCGCGGTTGCCAACGCAGGGCTGAACCGGGTTCCGTTTGCGCCGACCAACGAGCGAAAAGGACAGGCATTATTTGCTTGCAAGTTGGCGTGGTGGCAGGTATCATGAAGCTGGTCATGATTTTTCAAAGGAGGGAGGTTCGCGATGACAGCGGCTCGAAGTCAACTCGTGGATGTAGATGTAACTCGTTACTACCACTGTATTTCCCGCTGTGTGCGGCGGGCGTTTTTGTGCGGGGAGGGATTCGAACACCGCAAGCAGTGGAGCGAAGATCGCTTGCAGACGCTCTCCGAGTGCTTCGCCGTGAGTGTCTGTGGTTTCGCAGTCATGGACAACCACCTGCATGTCCTGGTGCGGTTGGAACCGGATGCCGCAAACGGGTGGTCTGCGGAGGACGTCGTCCGGCGGTGGTTGCTGGCCTATCCGCCCAAATCGGCGGACGGGCAGACGATCGAAGTGACCCAGGCTTGGATCGACGATCTGGCCAGCGACGAGCAGCGGGTGGACGTGCTGCGGGGGCGGTTGAGCAACTTGGGCTGGTTCATGAAGGCCCTGAAAGAGCCGCTGGCTCGGATGGCGAATAAAGAGGATGATTGCAAAGGCACGTTTTGGGAGTCGCGTTACAAGTCGATTGCAATCTTGGACGACGAGGCGTTGCTGGCCACTTGCGCGTATATCGACCTGAACCCGGTGGCGGCCGGTTTGACTGCGACGCCGGAAA
>SKKK01000474.1 GCA_007121535.1 Planctomycetaceae bacterium
TGACGGTCCACCGACATGTGGATCGCGGAAAAAACCCGCTCGATTCCCGACTCATCATTTTCGATGGCTGCGACTGCCGCCTTGATCGTCGCCAAATCGTCGGTCGGCTCCGGCGTCATCAGGTTGACGGACTGGCCGAAGCCGACGATCGACGTCAACAGCGGCTTGTCCTGATGCCTGGCGAAGGCCGGATTGCCGGCGGCCTCGATGACGCCCAGTTCTTCATAGATGCGGTCAAAGCGTTCGTAGATCTCCTGACGTTGGCGTTTCAGGCTGCCCGACTGGTCGAATAGCCACACCACCAGGGTCTTGCGTTCCTCCAGGGATCGCAGGATCTCGAAGGTCAGCCGATCCATGGCCCCGTGCACATCCGCGACGGCTTCCCCGGTCGACCCCTTGACGGTCACGTTGTCGCTGAACTGGTGACCGGTTGCGACCTGGATTTCAAAATTCGTCGCCAAGCGGGAATGTGCCACGGGCGTGATATCGAGGGGACTGGGGATTTCCGGCACTTCGGACACCTGCTGTGCCATCGATTGGGCCACCTGAAAATCGGCGATGGACTCGGTGCCGATATCAGGAGTCAATCGGTCGCTGGTCGAGAAATCGCTGGGCATCTGCAGATCCTCGATCAGAAAATCCTCCTCGGGAGGTGGTACTACCAGCGTGATTTGATGGTCGGGCATCGCCAAGGGCACCAGCCCAAGGACCAGCAGCACCACCAGATGGAACACCAAGCTGACCAGAAACGCTGGCGCATCGCGATCGACCAGCGCATCCTCTTGCTCTGTTTGAACTTGCCACCATTTCTGCAGTCGATGGAACAGAGTCATCCCGGGTCCTTCGCGTTATTGCGCCCAACCGGAAAACCGCATGTAAACGATTCGCGTTCGATCGAGCTTTTATTCCTGTGCCCTGCACAGTGTTGGTTCGTCGGACTACAATAGCGGATCTATCGAGGAGATCCTCGATTTTCCCTTTCCCAAATCGCCGATGCAAAGGAGTCTGTAATATGAGTGGACAGGAATCGCGACGCACTTTTCTCAAGCAGTCAGGCGTGGTGGCCGGGGCGGCTGCTTCGCTGGGCATCGCTCGCAGCGCGCATGCGTCCAGCCGCAACGAGCTGACGTTCGCGCTGATCGGGTGTGGAGGTCGCGGGACGGGGGCGGTGAATGACTTCTTGAATGCCGCTCGGATTGTAAATCAACCGGTCAAGCTGATCGCCATGGCCGATGCGTTCGAAGATCGTGTCCGCAGTTCGTTGGGAAGGTTGCAAAAAGAGTGGGCTGACAGCATCGATGTTCCGCAGGAACGCATTTTTACGGAACTGGACAACTACCAGAAAGCCATCGATTGCAATCCGGACATCGTATTGATGGCATCGCCCCCCGGGTTTCGCGCTCGCGAGTACTCGGCGGCGATCCAAGCAGGCGTCCACGTGTTCATGGAGAAACCTTGCTGCCTGGACTCGCCCGGCTACCGAACTCTGGTCGAAGCGAACGAGATGGCCGACCAGAAGGGCCTGAAGGTGGTCGTCGGGTTGCAGCGGCATCACCAAGCCGGTTACATCCGAGGCGTCCAGCAGATCCACGATGGCGAATTGGGCGACATCCAGTTCTTGCGCGTCTTTTGGAACGGACTGGGCGGCGGTGGCCGTGATTTGGGACCGCGGCCGGTGGACGACCCGGACGAGATGCGTTTTCAGGTGCGCAACTGGGGCTGTTTCCGCTGGTTGTATGGCGACAACATCGTCGAACAGCACGTGCACAATCTTGATATCGGCAACTGGGTCATGGCCGCCGACGGCGATCCGCGCAAGGCTCATCCCGTCGAGGCTCATGGGATGGGCGGCCGCGTAAACCGTGGCAACTACGGAGACATCTTCGATCATCACTACATCGAGTTCACCTATGCCGACGGCACCAAAATGTTCAGCCAGTCGCGGCACCAACCGGGAACGTGGAACCAGGTGAACGAATTCGTCCACGGGACGAAAGGTTCGCGAGCCGTCTCGGTGGGAGGCGGTCCCGAGTTGGAAAGCGGCAATCCGTACGTGCAGGAACACGTTGCGTTGCTGAAAGCCATCCGCGACGACCAGGAATTGAACGAGGGCTGGCACGGAGCGATCAGCAGCATGACAGGCGTACTGGGCCGGATGGCATCGTACTCCGGCCAAGTCGTCCGCTGGGACGACGCCGTGGCCCGCGGTCCCAGCGAAGGCCCCGAACGATTGGCCTGGGACGCCAAACCGCGCAGCATGCCCAACCCGGATGGCTTGTATCCGTTCCCGTTACCCGGCATGTACAAGCCCTACTGACAGTTTCCCCGTCCCGGGTCTTTGAAGTTGCGCGTAGCCGAATTCGCCAGAATTCGGAGCGTTGGTGAGCGTGGCGTCCTGGTCGCGATCGCCCGAATTCTCGGGAATTCGGTTACTTTCGGCGGCAATGTGCAACTTCAAAGTCCCGGGTCGGGAGTCGTTCCTCGGAGAAAGCGTCCTCGAAATGGTCCGTCGCTGCGCGAAAACGACTCCCAACCCGGCGCGTTCAATTTGTCCCGGCTTCTCCCAAATTGATATTCCTGGAATGGCATGGGAAAACGAAAACAGCCAACAGAATGCCTGATCCTGGTCACACCCGCCTCGCTGCGCTCGCCCTGGATCAAGACCGAACTGGGCATGGCGGAAGCACTCGGCCGTTAAGTCGTCCCGGCGACCGTGTACCTGCCAGGGCGCAGTCGGCGCAGCAGAAATGTGGGGAAAAAAGAAACCAAGCACCACTATCATGGGTAAGGAATTAGGTAGCAATAGCGTAAAAATCGATGGCTACGACCAGCGACCGTAACTCTTGAGTCTGAAAGCGAATCAGATCCCCGGAAGGATTTCAGACGACAAACCACTTAACAGGGGGCAAGTATGTCTACTCAGCTACGGTTCAAACGTTGCGATTAGCAGTACTTAGTGTGCAAATAATTTTCCCTGAAATTATGGATTTAGCTCGTTGTGTTGCTAAGATTTGCCGCACCTTGGGGATGCCCCGAGCCGTCCGGCCCTTGTAGAAGAAGACCCCGGAAGGTAACATCACAAGTGTTGCAGTGCTTCGGCTTTCGCGTCCATTTGATGCCGTTTCCGCACGACCAACGCATGTTGTTTCCGGAGAGAAAGCGTGAACCTGTTTCAGCTTGCCGTTCAAAACGATCCAAACGTTCGCACGCAGTTCGACGAGATGAAGAACCGCTCAACGGACGGAAGACGCCAACTTGAAGCTTTCACGGATCGGGTTCAGGAGACGGGTCGCGTGTCAATCAATATGCGGCCTTCCGCCCTGACCGCACTGGTCAATGGTGAAGGACAACGGAACGTCTATGAATGGGCGGACGAGCAATCTCGGCTGTCATTACGGCCCAAGAACGAAATCTTGCAAGAGAAGTTGGGCGCGTATTTCCGCCGTAGAATTCACTTCGATGACGCCTTCGACCATGGGCGCCAGTTTCGATACGGCGCGCTGAATATCGGGGGACTGGGCCCCCAAAATTATGGTCAGTTTTGTACTGTACTGAGGTCGGAGTTTCTTGCGCCCAACGACTCGGTAGCCTATCTAATGCGTGATAGCTTGCGGACGTATATGCAGACTGAGGTCGATGTGAATACGGCACGCTTGCAGCGCGAGGTGACCACGCATTCCCACGTCCAGTACTGGCTGCTGTCAAGCACTCTGCGCAAATCCCTACATCATCCGAAAGCGACTGGCCGGGGATGGTGTGCAGGGATGCTTGCTACGTCGAGGCGATTTTCCTGAATGACGTAGAGTTGTCCTCGGTAGATCGAGTAAGAATCTCGCAGGCGGAGTACGATCGATTGTTTGATCTTGCGTTCAGCGACTACACACAGTCGCACGACGATGCGACTCATTCGCTGAAAGCCGATTTCGTATGTATCCTCCGTGCGAGCCACGAAAGTCATTTGACTCTTGAGAGGATCTGAAAATGCTGACGCTGCTGGCGGTAGCTTCCGAAGACGGTTGGGCTTTTGTCCGCACGGATGAGTCCATCTTACTGGTGCGTCCACCCTACAGCCACTCGAATTGTCGCAAGGTTGGCGAGCACGCTGTGGAAGAAGGAGTGACCCGGCATGGGTTCTCAGCGTGCGAAAGGGATTTTGCGGATTGGCGCGAATTGATCCGTTTTCTGAACGACTTGGTTCGCAAGACAAGGGACGCACGGGGCGAACAAATCGTTCGGCAGGGACTGGGCGCCCAGATGATGCAGTTCGCTTCGGACGACGTGCTTGACAAATTCCTGGGGCGGGTCGAAACAGAATTGGTGCCATCAGGATCTTGGGAACCCGCCGAGCGACTGCTGATCGACATGCTGAAGTTGCCACAGGTCCGTCAAAACTCGAGTTTGCTCGCACGTGTCTCCAAACTGTTGGGCTGGACCGTCGAAGCAAGAAAGGACACGGAAGCGCGCAGGCAAGAACTCATCGAAGACGACGACATTTCGGCTCAGTATCCCGCGTTGGGACAGCGCTACGACGTACATGAACTGGCAGAGTACAACCGGCGCGTTCGCGAGAAAGCGAGTGTTCTTTTCGCCGGCATATGAAATCGCTCATGAAAACAATCACCTTCTACTCGTACAAGGGCGGCACGGGACGCACATTGGTGGTTGCCAATGTGGCGCGATACCTGTCGCGATTTGACCAAACGGTTGTTGTACTGGATTTTGACTTAGAGGCGCCGGGGCTGCACTACAAGTTGAATTTGGACAACCCGGGTGCGGGACTTCCCGTGGAGCGCGGGGTTGTGGACTACTTTCACGCGTGCTTTGTAAAAGGCAGCGCTCCAGAATCACTGGCGGAGTTCTTCATTCCTCTGGATGTTTCCCCGACCGAGCGCGCTCCGATTCACTTGATGGCCGCGGGAAACGTGCCTTCCATCGCGTATTGGGAAAAGCTCTCTCAGATCAACTGGCACGATTTTCTTTACGCCCCTTCTGCGGTCGGTGTGCTCCGGTTTCTGGAACTGAAAGAACGAATTCGAGAGGAATTTCAACCCGATTTCCTATTGATCGATGCCCGTACGGGGATAACGGAAATCGGAGGCGTTGCGACAGCCATTCTGCCGGACAAGGTGGTATGTCTGCTGCTCAATAACCAGGAGAACCTGGACGGAGCCAGGTCGGTGCTGCGCAGCCTTGGCCGAGTTGACCGACCCCCGGGCATGTCGCCTGTGGAGATCATTCCGGTACTTGCCCGTGTCCCGGCATTTGACGAGCGGGGCGAGGAATCCCGGCTTGTGGATCGCGTGTGTTCTTTCTTGGCTGAACCTGCCGAAGAACTGCAGAACACGATCGCGCTGTCCGAACTCTTCGTGCTGCATTCAGAGCGAGATCTGGAAGTCAACGAATGTCTGAGGATCGGGGGCGACAAGAGTCCGGACGAATCCGTGCTGCTGCGCGACTACCTCCGGTTGTTTCAGCGACTGGTCGACCCGGAGGTCATCCGGCCTCACTTGTCCCCGCTGATCGACCAGGCCAAGCGAATCGCCTTTGATGATCCCGACCGAGCCCAAAAGGAATTGGAGTTGCTTGCCGAGTACGGGCACCCCGATGCCTGCCGTGAATTGCTGAAATTTTACAGGCTTCGGAAAGCAGAAGCCGCGACCCAACTGCGCGCGGCGCAGAGGTTTTGGGCAGTTACCACACAGGTGGGTGACCCCGTCTTGTGGCGGTGCATCAAAGAGAACTTCAAGGAGCAGTCTCCCAGATTGTCCGGACGATCCCGAGAACCACGGGTTGATCTCGGGTTCGTGGAAGAGGTGTGGCGGGAGGCAGGCGCAAATGACTTACAAGTCGGTCGGACACTTGCTGAGTCGCTGGACAATTCTGGAGCCAAGGACAGGGCCGCCGACTTGCTCCTCGAGCTTGTGGAAAACACCGTCGGGGACGCGCAAGCCGTGACGAGTTGTCTCCGCCAACTTCGACGTGCCAGTCGATGGCCTGAAGTCAAACGTATCCTCGAACAGTACCTTTCCGATTTAGGGGATCATCCGAGGTTCCTGGAGGAACTCGCACGCTATGGAATCGAGACTCGCGATACAGATTTCGTCCTCCAACGGATCTCTACATCAGCAATTGAACGCTTGAGCCGGATCGCCCCACATACTGCGTTTGAACTTATGTTGGCCAGTGGAAATGACAGACGTGCGGAGGAAGTCCTTGAACCGGCGATAGATCAGGCTTTGGGCGACGGTGACTTGGGAGCGCTCAAGCCATTGGCCGAGGCGTACCTCGGACGCTATGGCCGAAAGAGGTTCGAAGCGTCATTCAAGCCTCGGCTACCTGACGGACTGTTCGAGCTTTTGGATATACAAACAGGTCGGTTTTGATAGCAACGCGTCGCGAAAGATTCGCGGCGCTGGCCCTCAGCGAGAGCAAACCGCGGCTGCGTCGAGTTGTCGCGAATCTGACCACCCAGCGCAGGGTCGAGTTGCCGGTGATAGTGCGCCGCCGTCACCGTTTGGCCGACGTGCTCCGTACCAAGCTGGCCGACCACGGGTTCTTACCGTCAACTCAAACAAGGATCATAACCTTGCGAAATGCTGGCTCCCGGGACCGTCCGGCACTCTTTCCAATCTCGATCCGTGCGTCGAACTTCGGTCGAAAACGGGGACTGTCAGCACTGTCGGAAAATCGCAACGTTACGATCGAAGCTGTCAGCGGGCATCGATCAAATTGGCGGCGTCGGCGATGGCTTGGCGATCGGTTGCGGCAGTCCAGATCTGCGCGAGCGTCCGCTCTGCCGTAGGTCTCCATACCTCAGTATAGTTCATTTGGCCCCCAAGGATGCCCAGATTTGCTTGAGAGGCCGGCCGCCCCGTTCGCTCTGCATCTGATCCAGCTCATCCCGAGAGTAAGGGCAGTCTCCACAAGACTCGGTGATTCCCGCCGGCACGAAATGTCCCAATCGCTTGCCAGCCTCATCGATCAATTCGACAGGTTGAACAA
>SKKK01000460.1 GCA_007121535.1 Planctomycetaceae bacterium
CACTGACCATGCTCAACCGACAATCATTATTGACCGATCTTCAAGCCCTGCTCAAGCGGCTGGAAGCAGACCTACTGGAGCGTAGCGAAGCTGCTGAAGTGCCGTACGTTAGCCAGACGCTACACGCAGAGTACGAACGGGCGCGGGATAACGAACGGACGGCGGCGAACTACGAAGATTGGCGCAGGGATGCGATCACGCAAGCCGCCGCGGCATGGGTGTTGTCCTGTGTGTTCGTGCGGTTCCTGGAAGACAACTATCTGATCGATCCGCCAAGAATCGCCGGGGGAACGTCAGTGGGCAGTTGTCAGTGGGCAGTGGGCAGAACCGGCTGCACTTGGCGCGGGACGAGCATGAATTGTATTTTCGTGCGCATCCGGGGGAGACGGATCGCGAGTATTTGCTGGCGATCTTCGACGAACTGGCGAGACTGCCGGGCGGCGAAGTGTTTCAGCACCAACTCTCCGTGCTCAGCCTTCCCACAACGGACAACTGCCAACTGACCACTGACAACTGCCGAAACTGGTTATCCGGCGATGCGGCCGGCGAATTGTTGCGGTTCTTCCAGAGGATCGACGCGAACACGGGCGATCTGATCCACGATTTCACCGATCCGCGATGGGACACGCGGTTCCTGGGGGATCTGTATCAGGATCTGTCCGAAGCGGCACGCAAGAAGTACGCCCTGCTGCAAACGCCCGAGTTCGTGGAGGAGTTCATCCTGGACCGGACACTGGAGCCGGCGATCGACGAGTTCGGATTAGTCACTGGTCATTTGTCATTGGTCACTGGTCATTCGTCATCCGTCGCTGCTTCCGAAGCCAATGACCAAGGACCAATGACCAATGACGAGGGACGGACCATTGGCGAGGACCTTTTGACGCGAGAGCAACTTGACCAACGAACCAAGACGCAAATCGGCGATATACCAGTCCCACCGAAATACACCAGTGCGGATTTCATTTCGTCGGGCGGGGCTCGTTACTGGGCGTTGCGCGGCAAGTTGGATGTGCCCAAGGAGCGTTGGATCAGCTTCCCGCACTGCGAAGGCCCGGACGGGACGCAGGTGATCGCCTGGGCGGGCTACGATCACCTGCAACTGGCCCGGGCGATCAGCGCCTACTACGTCGAAATCCAAGAGCACTTGGGCGGCCGAGACGACTCGCGTTTGGTCCCGCTGTTGGCCTGCGTCATCGAACTGCTGCCCTGGCTACGGCAGTGGCACCACGACCTGGACCCCGACTTCGACCAGCGCATGGACGAATTCTTCGAAGGTTTCGTCGCCGAAGAAGCCAAAGCGTTGAACATGACGGTCGAGGAAGTAAAGAGGTGGAAACCGCCGAAGCGCGGCGGTCGTCGAGGGAAGACGGGCTAGTATTTTTAAGCTAAGCACCGCACACCCATGCAGGCCAGTTTTGTCGTGGCGTTTCGCAAAATGGCGGAGAAACGGGAATTGGAAAAGGTTCTCAAGCCGATAAACGCACCACACGCCCTTTCCGAGCCCCCACGATTCTGGGAGAATGAAACACGAAAGAGGAGATGAGATCAGGTCATGGCTGAACAGTTTTTCCAAAGTTCGATGGATCATGTCATCCCAGTGGTCACGGCAGGTAGCCCGGGGCGCTCTTGGTCTGAATCGGCGGAATCGATACTCGCCAGGATCGAAGATCCGGCGACAGATCCTCAGGAGCGTGACGCGGCTGTTCTGTTTGCTGGCGCGACAGCTTTTGCTGACGAGCAGCGTCCTCGCCTGCTTTCGGCCCTCGGCGTGTACATCACACAGCATCGCTTCACGCGGGACGACGATCGTATCACCGTGGTGAGCAGTGCTGCACGCACGTACGCGATGAATATGGGCGAGACGGAATTCGAAAAGTATGCCGAATGGCTGGTCCCGGATGAAACTGAGTATCTGACACATCGCATGGAACTCGAACTGATCAAGGGTGCCTGCTGGCGTCTTTCCTTCGAACGGATCGCTCAGAAGGGCGAGTTTCCTGCGCTTGCGGGAACGCTGTGCGATATTGCCATCGGCTATACGAACTCCAGGTTCCTGCTCCAGAAGAACTTTGCGGCGATTGCACTGAACGCGATCGTGTCCGTTTTCGTCTTGGATGCGATGGCGGGGCGCGAGGAACTGGCCGTCGAAGTTTGGAGTCAGGTTGGTAGGGCAAATCGAAAGTGGTTCACTGAAATGCTTCAGCGACGTCTGGCGGATACCGTGGCAGCCATTGGTGAACATGATGACGCTCTCTGTCGATCCGTCGACGAATTGGTGCAGAAAGTCTGCAAGTCGAAGAAGGATGGTTGATGCCCGCAACCAAGCTCTGCGAACAGGCAACCACGGTGCGAAGGTTTGATGTGCTGGCGATCGCGCCGGTCGAATCAGATCAGCCTTTGCATGTGATGCTTTGCAGCGAGAAACGTGATCGAGAGGATGTCACGGTTGAATCTAAGTTGCGAGTTGCCCACATGGGCCCTCCGCTGGGGGAGAAACGAGCGGTCAAAAGCCACGCGGTCGGAAACGCCGGACTGACTGACGACCAAAGGCGACAGGTCGAGACATTTGTCAACGAGCGGTTTGAAGAGGTCAAGCAATTGCGTGATTTAGCTCGGATCGCGCAGGAAAAGTGGGATTCTGCAAAGCAGTACCGGATCCATCCCCCGGTCACGAAACCATCTCGCGACTGCAACTTCTGGCGGTTCAGTTGCGTTGGATTCGTTCTGGCCGCGTACCAAGACGCGGGAATCACTCTGATTGGGGACGTAAAACCAAGAAAACGCCTCGACCAACTGAAGGTGCTTTACGCCCATCTTCCTTACGCCCACGACCGCCTGGATAACCCTGCCTTTCGTGCTGACATGGGGATCGGCACAGGTGACGATTGGCCGATTGTCTTGGCTGGTTACGTAATGAATGCTCTGAATCGTCCGACGGTCCAAATCTATGGTCCACAGACAATTCTCTACGAACCATCGGAAGACGACGAGTACTTTCCACCACGACTTCCTGAGAGTTCTGCAACTGGGCGCTAGGCGGGAGGAACAGGAAATGCCGCCGACGAAGAGCGGAGACAAGACTGGGACACCGACCACGGAACGCTCCGACTCGGCCAAACTGCCAAAAGGTTTGTCGCCCGGCGACGAAGTATTGACGGTAGCCGAGGCGACCGGTTTCCTGCGAGTTTCCCATCGACGAATTGCGTCAGCACCCTTCACGGACAGACCGACACGCCGGAATCTTCCAGAACCGGCAAAACGCCCTTAACCACCAGGACTCAACTGACCAATGACCACTGACCAATGAAGGAACCGAAAAATGGCACACTCAACGGCCACCGTACGGCGGGCTAGTGCGCCCAAGCCGCCGCCGCTAGAGGTGCTAACCTTGGAAGAAGCGGCGGCGTATCTTCGAGTCTCGGAGGCGGATGTGGTCGAGTTGGCCACACAACACGGGTTGCCTGGGCGGAAAATCCACGACCAGTGGCGTTTCCACAAATTGGGCCTTGTCAACTGGCTGCTGCGCCTCTCTGCCAAGGATCGGCTACTGAGCCATGCCGGCGCGATGGCCGATGATCCGGACCTGGAAGCCATGTTGGCAAAGATCTACCAAGAACGCGGCCGGCCGATGGTCGAGGAGTCAGAATGATCCTGGTGGCTCGAAACCTGAAGCGTTTTCGACAGGTCCCCAACTTGAAAATCGAAAACTGGGTAGACTGATGGACACGATGCGATTTCAAATTCAACAGCCGATTAGCACAACGCGTTTTAGGAGGCGGTCCAAGAGCAGCGAAGACGATCTGCGCGACAAGCATGCCACCCCGAGGTAAGGGGGTGCAACTGAGCCTCGAACTGGCATCTGACCAATGACCAATGACCAATGACCGATGACCAATGACCGATGACCAATGACCAAATGAAGAGGCATATTCTCATGTCACTACAAACGGAGCTGATCGACAAGATCAAGAAACTGCCAGAGAACCAGCAAATGCTTGTAAAGTCTCTGGTCGACGAACTAACGCGGGGCCGCGACAGGAGCCAGCCCATCGGCTCGCGTAACTGGTTCGGTGCCCTCGAACATTTAGGGGTTGAGATCACCGAAGGCGACATCGCCGACGCTAGAAAGGAAATGTGGGGCGACTTTCCCAGGGAGATCGAACCATGAGTTCGCTCGTTCTCGACACCCATGCGACGGTTTGGTCGCTGGTCGCCCGAAAGCGACTGTCCGCGAACGCGACGGCCGCAATTGATTCGGCCAATGCTGCCAACGCTTCGGTTTTCGTCCCGACGATCTGCATCGTGGAGATCACGTACCTTGTGGAGAAGGCGAGACTGCCGGCAGCCGTGAAGACTCAACTGCTGGCTGCTTTGGATGATCCGACAAGCAATCTCGTGGTAGCGCCATTGGACCTGGACATTGCTGATCGTCTGGAGCACGTGGAACGCGATCAGGTTCCGGACATGCCCGACCGGATCATCGCCGCCACGGCGGTTCATCTTGGACTGCCGCTGATCAGCCGCGATCGCAAGATTCGCGCCAGCAATGTCACGACGATCTGGTAGACTGTCATGGTTCAACGCTGCCTGCCGGATTCGCCTGCCAGTTCCCAATGACCAATGACCACTGACCAATGACCAAAATCAAAGAACTGATTGAAATCCCGGAACGGGTCCAGAAGGGCGATTACGTCCTGCGTCTGGTTGAGGACATCGCTCGGCCCGAGGTGGTGTTGAAGGATTATGTCGTCACCGAGGAGTTGGCCAAGCTGTTCGACGAGGCGTTGACGCTGATCCGCGCGGCGGTCGAGAAGCGCAGCAGCCAGGCGGTGTACCTGCACGGGAGTTTTGGCAGCGGCAAGAGCCATTTCATGGCCGTGCTGCACCTGATCCTGGCCGGACACCCGGCGGCTCGCGCGATTCCGGAACTGGCTTGGGTGATCGCGAAGCACAACAGTTGGCTGGCCGGCCGACGGTTCCTGTTGGTCCCGTACCACATGATCAATGCCTACGACATGGAGTCCGGCATCTTGGGCGGATACGTGGATTTCATTCGCGGCAAATACCCGGACGCTCCGACGCCCCCGGTGTATGTCTCGGCGGCGATCATCGCTCAGGCCGAGGCCGAGCGGGCGAACTATGGGGACGAGCTGTTTTTCAAACGCCTGAACGCCGGCCAGGGTAGCGGCGATGGCTGGGGCGACCTGGAATCGTCCTGGGACACCGCCTCGTTCGAGCAGGCGGCTGCCGCGCCGCCCGATTCCGAGCTGCATCTGCGATTGGTCAGCACGCTGCTGAAGACGGTGGCCTCGTCCCATGCCGAAGTCGTCAGTCATCGGGGCGGGAATTTTGTGCGTTTCGACAAGGGCCTGTCGCTGATCAGCCAGCATGCCAAGAACCTGGGATACGATGCGTTGATCCTGTTCCTGGACGAGCTGATCCTGTGGCTGGCGACCAAATCGGCCGACTTGGGGTTCGTCAAGACCGAGGCGGCGAAGCTGACCAATCTGAAAGAGGCCCAGTCGGTGGATCGCCCGATCCCGCTCGTCAGCTTCGTGGCTCGGCAACGCGATCTGCGAGAACTGATCGGCGATCATGTGCCGGGAGCCGAGAAGCTCAGCTTCAGCGACTCGCTGGACTGGCAGCAGGGCCGCTTCGACACGATCACCCTGGAAGACCGAAACCTGCCGGCCATCGCCGAAAAACGGGTGCTGAGATGTCTGAGCCAAGCGGCCAAAGACGAAATGGATGCGGCTTTCGAGCGGACGGCACGCATGAAGGACAGCGTGATGAGCATCCTGTTGACTCGCGAAGGGGATCGGCAGATGTTCCGCAGGGTCTACCCGTTCAGCCCGGCGCTGGTTCAGACCTTGATCGCCGTATCGAGCGTGTTGCAACGCGAACGGACGGCGCTGAAGGTGATGGTGCAGTTGCTGGTCGATCATCGCGAGACACTGGAGTTGGGCGAGATCATCCCGGTGGGCGACTTGTTCGACGTGGTGGCACACGGCGACGAAGCGTTCAGCCAGGAGATGGCGATCCATTTCGACAACGCCAAACGGCTGTACCATCAGAAACTGCTGCCGATGCTCCAGCAGCAACACGGTATCCTTCCGTAGTTCGCAGGCGTCCGGCACGTTGGACAACGTGGCCTCGTACGGGGCACCATGCAAGTACAGCATCTGGTTCGTCTGGGCGATGAACATCAGGATCACCAGGTTCTGGGCATCCTTTGGCAAGCCCATCGGTCTGGCTCCGCGCGGTTCCCGGCTTTGCAACGATTCCATCAGACTATGTTCAGCGAATGGTTGCTTGGATGCTCCAGCGGGAGATCCTCTGGGACGAAGCCGGGATACTGGCGATGGGCCGCGAAGGCGAGGGCAAGTACGGTCGCAGAAACTTCCTGGAACTGTTTTCCGTGTTCATGTCGCCGCCGCTGTTCTCGATCCTGCACGGTCGTCAGGAACTGGGCTACGTCAACCAGATGACCTTCCTGAGCAAGCACGAGGGGCCACGGGTCTTGCTGCTGGGCGGGCAAGCCTGGAAAGTGAACCACATCGACTGGCAACGCCGCATCGCCCACGTCGAAGCCACCGAGTTGACGGGCCGCTCACGCTGGAAGGGCCAAGGTCAGGGGCTGGGGTTCCGCCTGGCGCAGGCCATCAAGCGGATCTTGGCCACGGAGAATTACTGCCGATGCTGGTCCCGGCGTGCCACGGAGCGGATGGCCGTGGTTCGCCTGGAGTTTCCCTGGCTGCAATTGGATTCATCGGTGGCCGTTTTGGCGGTAGACGGGAAAACCGAGTGGTGGACGTTCGGCGGAAATCGAACAAACGCAACGTTGGCGCGTCAACTGGCCCACGAGACTGGCACGAAGGTCAGCCACGACAGTTTCACGCTGACCTTCGACTCTGCCCTGAAACTGCAAGACGTCCAGCGGGCCATTTTCCAACTCCGTCAACAGGATGTCACCGCCATGCGTCCCGCCATC
>SKKK01000193.1 GCA_007121535.1 Planctomycetaceae bacterium
CTAGCGCCGTGCCGCTCACTGAACCGGCGGCTAGCGCCGTGCTCACTGAACCGGCGGGTAGCGCCGTGCCGCTCACTGAACTACGCTGGATAACGGGGAAGTCATTTTCGACCAAGTCCTAAGTCACGAGAGGGGAACTCAATGGAGCGGACCATAACCAAGATTTTATCGCTTTCAATGTTCGGGCTGGTCGGCAGCCTGACGCTGGCTGCGTTTGTCCACGCTCAGCCTCACATTGGTTTCGTGTATCCTGCGGGCGCCCAGCAGGCAGCGACGGTCTCTGTGCGGTTGGGCGGCCAACGATTGGACGGCGTCCAGTCGATGATCGTCTCCGGGACCGGGGTCCGGGCGGAATTGATCGATTATCAGCCAATGCTCAGCAATCAGCAGTTCACCGTACTCCGGGAAAACTTGCGAGAATTGCAGAGGGAGGCGAAAGAGCGAGCCGGGCGGAAGCGGCGACAGATGGACGAAGAGTCGCGCAAGGTCATGGCCCGAATCCAGCAAAGATTGGACGGGCGAGAGAACTTTCCGGCCAACCGGGCACTGGCCAATTTGGTCTTTGTCCGGATCACCGTCGACTCGGACGCGGAACTGGGGCCGCGAGAAATCCGTCTGGTGACCCTGAATGGCGTGTCCAATCCCTTGACTTTTCATATCGGCGAATTGCCCGAAGTGGCTCGCGAGCCCATGCGTACGGCCCGGATGCCCGTCTTGGGGAACGAAGAAGCGGCGGAACGAAAACGCCCGCCGGATCAAGCGGAACAGCGGGTGACCGTTCCATGCACGGCCAATGGCCAGGTGGCAGCCGGCGAGGTGAATGCTTATCGTTTCCAGGCGAGCCGGGGCCAACGACTGGTGATCGCCACCAAGGCTCGCCAATTGCAACCGTACATCGCCGATGCCGTCCCCGGCTGGTTCCAACCCGTCTTGACGTTGTACAACGCCGACGGACGTGAAGTCGCCTTCAACGATAACCACCGCTTTCATTCCGATTCGGTGATCTACTACGAAGTGCCCGAGGACGGCGAATTCGTCCTGACCATCTCCGACGCCCTGTTCCGCGGTCGCGAGGATTGGGTCTACCGGCTGACGATCGCCGAACGGCCGTTCTTGACCAGTATCTTCCCCTTGGGCGGCCGAGTCGGCGAACCGGTGTCCGTAGAAATGCTTGGTTGGAATCTGGACCAGGCCCAATTGGTCCTGCCTCCGTCCAGTGCCCCATCGGGAATCCACTCGGTCGTCGCTCACGGGGATCTGATTTCCAACCGAGTGCCGTTCGCTTTGGACACCCTGCCCGAACGTATCGAACAAGAGCCCAACAACGACCGCTCGCAGGCCGAGCCGATCGAGTTGCCGGTCATCATCAACGGCCGCATTCAACAGCCGGGCGATTGGGACGTCTTTCAGTTCGAAGGCCGTGCGGGCCAGCAGATCGTCGCCGAGGTCATGGCGCGACGGCTGGATTCGCCCCTGGATTCCTTGCTGAAGCTGACCGACGCCGATGGGAATCTGCTAGCGCTGAACGACGATTACGAAGATCCGGCAACGGGACTGAACACGCACCACGCTGATTCCTATCTCATGGTCGAGCTTCCCTCCGACGGGACCTATTTCGTCCACGTCGGCGACACCACGCATCAAGGCGGTGACGAGTACGGGTACCGGTTGCGGATTAGCGAGCCGCAGCCGGATTTCGAATTGCGGGTGGTGCCTCCCAGCCTGGGCATCCCTAGCAAGAGGAATCGCAGCGTCCGTGTTTACGCCATTCGTCGCGATGGTTTCGACGGCGATATCCGCATCGGTCTGCGAAATCCACCGAAGGGTATCTCGGGGACCACCGCGACGTTGCGCAGCGGACAAGAGATGGTGCAACTGACGATCCGCACGCAATTGGTGCGTTTGGACAGGCCGGTACCTGTGACGATCGTCGGCCGTGCTCAGGTGGATGACCGCGAGATCGTTCGCACGGCGCTTGCCGCGGAAGATCGCATGCAAGCCTTTCTATGGCGGCACCTGGTGCCGGTCGATCGGTTAATGGTGCGAGTCTTCAATCCATCCTACCGACCGCCCGGGCAACGAGAGATCACCCCGATCCCGGACGAGATCCTGGCAGCGGCTGCCGCTGCGTACAGAGAACGTCAACAAGCGGGGCAACCGAGCTTCACCAGGCAGCAGGTGGTTCGTCGGATGCGGGAATTGCACTACCTGTACGACAACTATTTGCTGACCGAAGACTTCTACCACAGAAAGGCGGCAGAGTGCGAAGTCGCTGTGGATGGCGGCTAGGCACCGTTCGAGAAATAACGGTCGGGTTCTCATGTGAGCGGCAAGGCGCTAGCCTCCGGTCTCATGTGAGCGGCAAGGCGCTAGCCTCCGGTCTCATGTGAGCGGCAAGGCGCTAGCCTCCGGTCTTTCGGCAGCTTGGGAACCGGTGGCTAGCGCCATTCCGCTCAGTTATTTCCAGGAACCGGTGGCTAGCGCCATTCCGCTCAGTTATTTCCAGGAACCGGTGGCTAGCGCCATTCCGCTTATGTCCAGAACGGTGTTAAGCTCTGTTCGAAAAGGTCGCAACCCTGATCAGCCAAAGCCTGCTCAGCCTGTCGCGGCCCGAACAGATCATCGTCAGCGTCGACTCGCTGCAATCGCGGATGCGCCGCGAGATCTCGGAAGTAGCCGTCCCGGGCGAGCCGCACGAAATCCGGCCTCGTTTGCGGCGGAACGTTCGCGGGAACAGCTTCGTCTCGCCCAGCTTGGGCATCATGACCCGGCACTTCACTCACGTCGGGCACGAGTGCCTGCCAGGCCGGCGTTTCTTCGCGCGGCGTTTGCAGATCCACGGCATGATCGCTCGTCCACGTCACGTCGCCCGCCGATGCCATCGCGGGAACTTCGGCTTCACCCTCGCCTTCGCCGACTCCCGTCGAAGAACCACCGCCGCCGGTCACATCGAACACCCCAGAGCCGTCATCTGCGGTGGGCGGAAAGTTCAGCCGATTGATGACGCTCAGCACGTCGGCCGGCGAGACCACTCCGTCACCATTGACATCATAGAACGCGGGCGGCGAGGGCTGGGATGGATCGACGGTCCAACCGTTGACATTGTTGTTCAGGAAATTGATCACCGATAGCACGTCGCTGGGCGTGACAAAGCCCGTGTCCAACACGTCGTGCCTGTCCACCGGATTCTGCCAATACGGCGCTCTCGCGGCGAAATCGATCCCGCTGATCGTTTCACCACCGGCGAGGGTGACCGTGTGGACTTGAGCGATACCGGGCGCCAAGGGCGGCGGGACCAATTGAACTCGATACGTGCCCTCGGGAAGCCCCGAAAACTGGTAGGAACCGTAACGATTGGTCGAGGTCTGGGTCTTGATCCCGTATCGCAGATGATCCAGTTGGACCCGCGTGATCGAATGCGTATGCTCCGGCGAATCGCCGTGCGGCTTGACCAGGATGTAATCGATATCCGCCGTGGGGCGTTCGATTCGCATCGTCTGCGCGAGTCCATAGCTCAGCCTTGGCGTCGTGACTCGCTCCAGCAGATTCCCGTCCGCATCGTAGGCTTCCATTCGCGCAGCCCCCGTCGCGGAAACGACGATCGCGTCCAATTCGACTCGCGAGACAGGCGAATCGAAATCGGCGCGAAATTCCGAGTTGCGATCCCAATCGATGTTCGGCACCGTCGACCAGGGAGTCAGATGGTATCCGAAAACGCGACTGCCTGTCGAACTGGTCCCGGAATCCGCCGCGACAACGTCCTGAAAGGTTCCATGGACCAACGCTCGCAACCGGACCCCAGGCTGGACATCCTCCAAGCGAGTGTTGTGTGCGTACGCATCCGGCTCGACGCTTCCCTTCCAATCCAACGGTTGATCCGCTTCATCGACCAGACGCACCGTCCAGCCCGCGATGGGACGTTCGCCAAAATCAAACTGGCCGTTCTCGTCCCCGTCATTCCAGACGAACCCGTTGATCCCCGTTTTTTCTACCGCGGCCAACTGTCCCGTGTGAGCCGTGAAAATGGGCGACGTCACTCCCGTTCGATCATCGACCGTTCGGATCTGGATGACATGCTGTTCGGAAGGCTCTCCGGCGCCCGGCAGATCGATGCGCAGATCCAAGTTGACTCGATGGGCGTTGAACGTGGCGGCCGTCTGCCAGGGTCCATCATCCACGCGGTATTCGGCGCGGTGAATTCGATTCAGCGTGATGTCACTTTGCAAGCCGGACGAGTTTCGATTGGGTAGCGTCCGCACCGAGGATTGCCCGACGAATCGGTAGACCTCGTTCCGCACGTCCAAGTAGCCCGAGCCGGTCAGAGAAAAAGGCACGTCCAGCACGTCGAAGATCCCGTTGCCGCTGGTGTCCTGCCAGCCGATCATCGCCAATGTGGAAGGAGCGCTGGTGTTCCGCTCCCACGCCCAGGTAAGCACCGGACGGCCCTCGTCATGCTGCCATTGGCCGCCCGTGAGACTCACCAATTCCTGGCGCGAGTAATCCTTGGACATGATGCTGTCCGGTTGGATGGTTACGAACACCGACGTGGGCGTGGGGTTATCTCGGACGGCGTTCAGGTTTTGCGTGTTGTAGTAGCCCCGCCGGGCGAAGTAGCTGCTGACCCCCGGATACTCGTCCAACGCCCAGAACATGTGCCCCGTCTCATGAGCGAACGTGCTGGGCGGACGCCCCGCCGGCGAAATGAAGAACCGGCCGCCCGAGTACGCAAAGGCTCGGCTGAACCCCCCGGGGGCGAACATTCCGTCGTCATCGTTTTCGTCATTGACCACGAACACGGTGAAAGCCCAATCCGTCCCGTGCGTCAAACGCTGCTGATGATTAAAGGCACGGATATCCTGGTTGAAATTGCCCGTGGCGTCGTGACCGACCTCACGGAGAAAGTCGTAGATCCAACCCTGTTGAGTCATGCCCGTCGTCGGATCGACGTACGAAGCGAAAAAGGTAGAGGGATTGGCGATCGGCTCGACATCCGTTTGGATCGGCGTGTCCGCATGAGTAAAGTCGAAATGGAATTGCAGCGGTGAAGTATTGCCGGGAAATTGGGTCGCCAGCGTGTCTTGCCACCAAAGGATGCCTTCGACCACCTTGTCTTTGGCCGCAGCGATGGTCTCGGGGCGCCAGTCCTCCGAGTTCGGATTGACGGCGGAAACGTTCTCGCTGGATTCCATCAGAACCACGGTGACCAGCACGTCACCCAGCATGAATTCCCCAGTATCCATCGGCATAGCGCCAAACGGTGCCGATGTCAACATCTGCCGCTCTTCCAGACGCTCGACTCCCAGCAAGGGGCACCTTGCGGATCGCCTCCCAGCCCGGCCACGCGGCGAGCGGCTTGCCTTTCGAGAATTTCCGAACCTTTTGGAGAACATCCTGCCACCAATCTTACGGAAGAGCATCGATTCCGATCCATCCCTTGATACTATCAGCCTCTGATATTATCAGCACTGTCCGGGGGCGAATCTGACCATCGTGGCAGATGATTCGAAGACAACGGTCGGAGCGAATATGCGGAACCCGCGCACAAAACCACCCCGGACTCTAGCTATCGACGATTCGCAGGGGCGAAAGTTCCCCTAGCGTGCTGTATGCGATAGAAGAAAATGCAGGGCGGTCCGCCATCGTGTTGCTCGGAAGGCAGGTGCCGTCATCAGCATGTTAGGGGCGGCGATATTTCTCCAAGCAGCCATTCCACAAGGACTTACATCGCGGAAGTCGGTCACACAGTCATCGACGGCGTGGATTTTATCAGCGTTCGGCACGACTTTTGCTCAAACATTGGGTGCCTGCAACCGGCACGTCACGAGGGAACTATCACGCGGAAACTGAGGCAAATGCTGGTTGATTTCCTCGGGACGTGGTATCATGAATGGTCGCCTATGCGTTTCGGCGCGGTGGCATCCGGAACGAACTTTTTTTCATTGGCCCCGTACAAAAAGATGAGCACATTACTGCAAGCGAAGCCAAAGTCGACTGCCTGCAAGAAACCGGTGGCCAAACAGACGGATGAAGAGCTTCTGTTGACCTACCGAGTGACGCACGACCGTGCGCTGTTCCAGGAATTGGTGCAACGGTACGAGCGGGAGTTGTACAGCTACCTGAGGCGGTACTTGGGAAATGCTGAATTGGCAGAGGATGCCTTCCAAACGGCCTTTTTGCAGGTGCATTTGAAGTGTGATTTGTTCGAGGCGGGACGACGATTCAAGCCGTGGTTGTATGCGATCGCGACGAACCAAGCAATCGACGTGCAACGCAAAGATCGTCGTCATCGAGCCGTCAGTTTGGATGGACTGGCGGGGCAAGCAGAGGCGGGGCGCGAACGGCCCCTGGTGGATTTTATGGTCTGCCAGCAAGCAGAACCAAGCGCTCGAGCGCATGAAGACGAGCGGAACGAGGCGTTGCAAGGGGCGATCGATCAGTTATCTGAGCAGATGCGGACGGTGGTCCATTTGGTTTACTATCAAGGCTTGAAATATCGTGAGGCGGCCGAGGTCATGCGAATCCCCGTGGGAACGGTGAAAAGTCGTCTTCACACGGCCATGAACCGGTTGTCGGAATTCTGGAAACGTCATCACCCGGATCTCGATTAGATAGGCTAATGGGCGAGGATCTTCTCAGATATCTGCTGAACGTGGTCGATGAACGCGAACGTCGGCAGATCGAAGCCGCGCTAGGTCGGGACTCCCGATTGCGAAGAAAACTCGAGACGATGCGTCAGCAGTTGCACCGCGACGATCCGCTTTCGATGGAGGAGCCTCCGCCGGGGCTGGTGAACCAGACTTGCGATCTGGTGTTCGGTTACCAGCAGTTACAGCGGCAACAAGCCGTTCAGGCTGGGGAGTCTCGTGCTGCTGGCAGCAGACGGTTTTGGTCCATGGTCGACGCGATCACTTGCATCGGGTTGGTTCTGGTGGCCGCCATGATCTTTCTGCCGGTGATCGCCAATAGCTGGTTTCACGCGGATATCCGCATCTGTCAGCGGAATCTGCAACGGCTGGGAGTCGCGCTGTACGAATTCAGCGATTTCAACGAGCGTCTGTTTCCCAAGGTTCCCGTATCGGGAAACCGGGCTGCTGCCGGGATTTATGGCCCCGTCTTGTACCATGCTGGTTATTTTGACGACCCGAGCGTGATCGTCTGTCCCAGCTCAAACTTGGTCGGCGACCAGAAGGAGTGGCGAATACCCACCTTTAGGGAGATTGATGGAGCGACGGGATTGGAATTGGAACGCCTTCGTCGTCGGATGGGCGGCAGCTACGGGTATGTTTTGGGCTACGTGCTGAATGGACGGCATTTTGCGCCCAGGAACAAGGGGCGTTCCTACTACGCGCTGATGTCAGATGCACCCAGCATGCATCTTCCCGGCCGACACAGCACGAATCATCTCGGCCGCGGACATAATGTCCTTTACGAAGATGGGCGGGTGGAATTCATCAGCCGGCGAGCGAATTACGAGGAACTTTTCGTCAATCGTATTGGGGTCGCTGAAGCTGGGGCGGATGAAGACGATTACGTCATTGGAGGAAGTTGGATGCCCCCAGTGCGACACGCCCTGCTTGTCCGTTAGCTACAATTCTTCGGTGGCGGGTGGCTTGGCAGATCGAGCCTCGTCGGAAATGTCTTGAGTTTGGGGGCATTCAACAGAGGAATATTGCCCCAGCGTGGCATAATGCCTCGGAAAGCGTCATACGAGATCGGGTTTAATCGAAAGGAATACTCATGAAATTAAAGAGAGGAGGCTTTGGCATGGAGATCCTTGCCATCGTAGCGGTATTGGGGTTATGGTTTGCCCTACAGATATGGATTTTACCACGAGCCGGTGTCCCTACGTGAATGAGCGGTTTTTGTGAGCCGAGTTCGGCTCCCCAAACTAGTGCTCCCAGTGCACTGCCACCCGTCGTTTCCGATGGTCAGACGGATGGTCGGATGGACCGTCACTTCGACGAGAGTTCACCGGACGTCGAACAGGAGGTTGGGCCTGACGACGAATCGCAGAATGAAGGGTTTCGCCGGTAAGCTGTGAATAACGAACAGGAAGTGTAAAAGATGCAAAGTGTTGCTCGTCTATCGGTGGCCTTGATTGTGCTGACCTCGATCGGATGTGGAACGCAACCGACTCCTCGTTCGGCACCCAGTGAAGCCGACGCACCGGTGGCTGCCGCGATCGATCCCGATGGTATGAGCGACATCCAGCGGGACCAGCAGCAGATCGCATTGGCCGCACGCGATACCCTGTTCAAACGCTTGTCGGCTCGACTGATGGAGATTTTGAACGAAGGTGGGGCGTCCCAAGCCGTCCAGGTTTGCAAGGAGGACGCACCGCGTTTGGCGGCAGAAGTGGGTGAGGAATTCGGTGTGTCGATCGGTCGAACCTCGCACCGTTTGCGAAACCCGCAGAACACGCCACCCTCGTGGGCTCAGCTTCCAGTCGATCGGCGAGTTGATGAAGCTCACTATTTCGCTTTGGACGATGATCGTCTGGGAGCGTTGCTTCCCATCCGCACGTTGGAGGCTTGTGTCTTGTGCCACGGACCAAAGGACGAAATCGTTCCCGAGGTACGGGCATCACTGATCTCGCATTATCCGGAGGATCAAGCCACCGGTTTTCACGAGGGCGATCTGCGAGGTTGGTTCTGGATCGACGTCCCGGTTCCGAACGGCTAAGCTGTCTCGTTCGACGCGGTCAGAGACCGGCCACAGCGGTGCGAGACCGGCCTAGTGCGTTATCCAGGCGAAATCTTGGGGGCGCGATGAGTGAGCGGCACGGCTCTAGCCGCCGGTGGCGTGCAGAACCGGCGGCTAGCGCCGTGCCGCTCACAATCCGCATTTTTCGCCTAGACAACGCACTAGTGAAAATCGCGGGAACTGGCGATGTGGTTTATCTGCTGGCCCAGATCCAGCAGGTGTTGGACGATGACGTGTACCACACGCTCGCGCCGTTCCAGTCGGCCGCGGACAAACCACGCATTGCTGTGACGGGCGATGGAGTGGAATTGCTCCCAGATGTTCTTGTAGACGACCAAGTTGACGATCCCCGTCTCGTCTTCCAGCGAAACAAAGGTGACGCCTTTGCCGGTCGAAGGACGCTGGCGCATCGTGACCATCCCGGCGACTTTGACTTGGCGTCTGTGGGGCAGTTGCAGCAGGCGTTCGGCCGGCACGACCCCTTGGCGATCGAGCGTCTCGCGGTGGAAGGACATCGGGTGCGGGCGAAGCGTCAGCCCGGTGGTCTGATAATCGGCGGTCACTTCCTCCTGGACCGAAGCCGGTACCAATCCGGCGGGACGCTCGGTGAACGAATCCTGCGGATCGATCAGCGGTGCAGGCCGGCGATGAGCGGGCTGGGACAACGCATTCCAAACGGCTTGGCGGCGGTGGCAATCCAGCGATCCGAATGCGTCGGCAGCAGCCAGTCGGCTGATCGACCCCCGCGTCAGGCCGGCGCGTTGCGCCAGTTCGTCGACCGAGCGGAAGGGGCCGTGGCGCCGAGCCTGCTGGATGGCCTGGGCATCGTTCATGGCCAAGCCGCGGATCAATCGCAGCCCCAGTCGCAGCGTGCGAGGGTCCTCCAGCGTGCAATCCCAATCGCTGTGGTTGATGTCCGCCGCCAATACCGTGACCCCGTGCTGGGAAGCGTCGCGGATCAATTGAGCCGGTGCGTAGAATCCCATGGGTTGGCTGTTGATCAGCGAGGCGGCGAAGGCAGCCGGGTAGTGGTGCTTCAGATAGGCCGAAACGTAGACCAGCAACGCGAAACTGGCAGCATGCGATTCGGGGAATCCGTATTCCCCGAAACCGCGTATCTGCTGGAAGACACGCTCAGCGAATTCGCCGGACAACCCGCGCTGACGCATGCCGTCCAGCAGTTTCTGACGGAACGCTTCGATGTGGCCGTTTTTGCGCCACGCCGCCATCGCGCGACGCAATTGGTCCGCTTCGCCGGGCGTAAAGCCGGCAGCGACGACCGCCAACTTCATGACCTGTTCCTGAAAGATGGGCACGCCCAGCGTTTTTTCCAGCACGCGTCGGATCGCTTCGTTGGGATACGTCACGGCTTCCTGACCGCAACGCCGCTGCAAGTACGGATGGACCATCTGGCCCTGGATCGGACCCGGCCGCACGATCGCGACTTCGATCACCAGATCGTAATAACAGCGGGGTTGCAGCCGAGGCAACATGGCCATCTGGGCTCGGCTTTCGATCTGGAAGACGCCCATCGTATCGGCGCGGCAGATCATGTCGTAGACGGACCGATCGTCGGCCGGGATGTTGGCCAGCGTTAAATCGCGCCCGCTGGTCTCACGGACCATCTGGAAACAGCGGCGGATCGCGGTCAACATGCCCAGCGCCAGGCAGTCGATCTTCAGGATTCCCAGTTCCTCCAGATCGTCCTTGTCCCATTGGACGACCGTGCGATCGGCCATGGCGGCGTTTTCGATCGGGACCAACTCGCAGAGCGGTCCCCGAGTGATCACCATGCCACCGGAATGCTGAGACAGATGACGCGGAAATCCGATCAGCTCGCTGGTCAAATGCACCAGCCGCCGGCCCAGTTCCGAATCGGTGTCCACGCCCATCTGCTGGCAACGCTGCTGCAGTTCGACGGCTTGCTTGGGATATCCGTCCATGTTCTTCGAGAGCCGATCGATGCGATCGGGACTCAACCCCAACGCCTTGCCGACCTCGCGGATCGCCGAACGCGTTCGGTACGTGATCACCGCCGCCGCCATCCCGGCTCGCTCGCGTCCATACTTCCGGAACAGATACTGCAAGACCTCCTCGCGCCGCTGGTGCTCGAAGTCCACGTCGATGTCCGGCGCTTCGTTGCGTTCCCGGCTGATGAAACGCTCGAACAACAAGTCCATCTGCGCAGGGTCCACCGCCGTGATCTCCAGGCAGTAACAGACGGCCGAGTTGGCTGCCGAACCGCGCCCTTGGCAGAGGATGCCGCGCGAGCGGGCAAAGACGACCAGATCCCAGACGGTCAGGAAATAGGCCTCGTAGCGCAGCTCTTCGATCAATTGCAGTTCATGCTGCAACAGCGCCAGCACCTTGGGCGGTACGCCCTCCGGATAACGCCGCTTGGCGCCCTGCCATACCAGTTGCTTCAGGTATTGGATGGGCGTCAGACCGGCAGGCGCCAGTTCCTGCGGGTATTCGTAACGCAGCTCGTCCAGCGAAAACGTACAGCGATCGGCGATTTCCACGGATCGCCGGAGCGCCTCGGGAACCGAGTGGAACGTCGCGCGCAGCTCGTCGATCGACTTCAAATGCCGCTGGGCGTTGGGAAACAGCAACGCCCCGGCTCGATCGACCGGTACGCCATGCCGGATGGCGGTCAGCACGTGCTGCAGCGGCTGACGAGCTGGCGTGTGATAATACACGTCGCCCGCGGCAAGCAGCGGAAAACCGCTGGATCGCGCGAGCCTCTGCCATCGGTCCAGCCGATAAGCGTCGTCTGGCCCGCGATGCAGTTCGACCAACAACGAACCCCGATCGCCGAAACACTCGCGGTAACCGCGCAAGGCTTGGTCCGACTGCTGCTGAGGGTCACGGAGCAATACGCCGGCCAACATCCCCTCGGCATGTTCCGCTACGTCTCGCCAAGCCAGATGGCATTGCCCTTTCGGGGCGCGGCGGCGACCGAGCGTAATCAGTCGGCACAACCGTCCATAGGCCGCTCGGTCCGTGACCCACAGCACGATCGGTGGCGCATCGCAAGGTTCGAACTCGGCGCCGATCACCAGATGCAGCCCGAATTGCCGAGCCGCCGCGTGGGCTCGCACGATCCCCGCCAGACTGGCCACGTCGGTGATCGCCAACGCAGCATAGCCGGATCGAGCCGCTTGCTCGACCAGTTCCTCCGGATGCGATGCGCCGTGCAAGAACGAAAAATTCGTCTTGCAATGCAGCTCGGCATAACCAGCCGCATCGCCGCGTTCGCGGGTGGGCCGCGCCGGTTGGTCTTGTTTCTTCGACAACATGCTGACGTCACTCGAATTCGCCATGCAAGAACCACTGCTGATCCTGCAACCGGCGAAACAGCCACAGCCGGTTGCCGCCGGTGGTTTCCACTCGATAGTAATCCCGCCGCACCGAAGGGCCTCGCCACCACCCGGTTTCCATCCGCTCAGGACCAAAGGCCCGAGCGACCTGGTACGTTTCACGGCGATCGAAAAACTTTGCCGGCGGCCCATCCATCGCGATCCCGATCACCTCGATGGGCCGCGGCGGATCGAACAGCCGTAACGGCCGGAACATCGGCCCCGGTGCGGCGGGCGGCGAGCGGTCTGTGCGCGAACGTTCGCGCGTCGCCGCTTTATTCGCCGTCGGCTCGCCTGTCAACGGCCGGCATCGATAGGCTCGTTCGATCTGTGCATCCGCTTGCAACTCGGGCCGCAAAACCCGCTCGGAACCCAACCGACTGCTCAGCCGTTCGATCAATGCCCCCAGCTTCGTCAAGTCGCGAGGTATCGATTCCGCAAACAAATCCCGCTGCCGCGACTCGCACACCGCAGTCGACGTGGCGTCGATCCGCAGCTCGTGTACCGCATCCGGCAGCCTCTGCTGCTCCAACTGCATCCGGATCAGGCCCAGCAAATGATCGGGATCGGCCGTCACCCGGAACAGCCCGACTCGGATCTCACAACTCCGCCCCCCCTGGCAGATCAACTGGCACTCCAACTGCAAAACGCCCAACCCGCAAGCGTTCAATCGTTCGGCCAACTGGACCAGCAGCCGCTGGATGGCCCAGAGGATCGCTTCGGGCTGCACGATTGGATGTTCGAATGCCAGCCGCACGTTCAGATCCTCCGGCGCGTGACAGGCGACGATCACCTCGTCCGCCCGCCCCAAAATACGGTCCAACCGCTGTAGCAGGGACGAGTCGAAACGAGCGGCCAGACTGGCGCGAGGCAGCGATTCTAGCTGGCTCAGACGATCGATGCCCAAATGCTGCAGCATCTGCTGCACGTGGTCCGGCAGGTTCAACGCGGCGACGGGCAGTTGCTCCAGCAGACTTCGATCGCCCGGTGCGGCGATGATGGGCGGAACGGCTTCCGTCGGATATCGAGCCAGCGCGCTGGCGGCACTGGGCGTGTCGGCGATCGCCAGTCGCGCAAAATATCCTCGCCGCCGAAAAAATTCCTCCACGCGGCCATGCAAATCCCGCTCGTCGCCAAATACACGGTCCAGGCCACGCAGATCCATCTGCAATCCATCCGGCGAATCGCCCTCGGCCATGCCCACCAAGGGGCTGAACTGCTGGCATTCGATCGCCAGGTGCAATAACGCTTGACGGTCTTCTTCCGGTTCATGGCGAGCGATGTGGTACGAACCTTCTGCCGAGCCGCCGGTCTTTTCCAGCATGCCCGTAGCCGCCACTTCGGCCAACGGCATCCCCGGCCGGATGCCTTGCGCTGCCGCACGCTGACAACAGGCTCGAACCCGTTCGCCTCGCCGCGCGTCCCGCTCATACAGGATCAACGCTCGATCCGTAAGTTCCGGTCGCGCGGCGATCTGCCGTTGTACGGGCCAATGAGGCAGCCAGATTGCCAGTACGCGTTTCATGCAGGTCTCTCGCTTTCTGCAATCGTCCACTCCATTCGTCCAGTTCCAGGGATACCGTGCCACGGGCCGCCGAGCCGCGAGTGGATAACAGATGCACGCTCAACCGCCGAACCTGCTGGCCCCCGCAAGGCTGAACCAACAAACGCACGTCCGCCCAAGTCGGCTCGATCCTCGCCCGTAACGGCCGCAACAATAACCCCACGCCGCCACTGTCCTCGACCGCCAACTGTAATCGGCGAAAAGATCGACCGTCGATCCGTTCGATCTCGCCCCAAACCGCACCGACCGCCGCACATCGCAACGATTGGTCCCAAGCCCAAAGCTCCTCGCGCACATCGCGAGGATGAACCAGGATGACCTGCGCCAAGTCGATGCCCCAACCTGCCAACGCCGGGGGGTAAACCTGCCGCAAACGATCGACCACTACCAGACTGGTTCCCTGTCGACACGCCTGCCGAGCATAATGCAGAGCCAACGTCGCTGCCCCGCTGCCCACGCCACCTCGCAACCACTCGACCAGCGAACCACGCCGCACTCCGCCTCCGGGAAACAAGGCATCCAACGCCTCGCAACCGCTGCTGATCCGCTGGTCGCCCAGCATCGCGCGAGAGCACTCCAAGCGGCGGATCTCCGCACGCAATCTGGCGATGGTGTCTGTGGTGGAAGTCATGGCTTTTTGTTCAGTATACAAATTACCAGTTAAGTATACTGGCGTATAGTTTTTGGTGCAAGCCGAATATGACCCGTGAATTGATTTTCTTGCACCCGCCCGCCATACTCAGGACACAAATCGCGGACGATCGCCAGACCTTCACCTCCCGAGGCACCAAATATGACGGAAAAAATCGTGAGAACCGACGAACAGTGGAAAGAGCTTCTGACCCCCGAACAATACTACGTGCTACGTCAGCAGGGAACCGAACGCCCGTATGCCAACCAATTCGATCGCCACTTTGAAGAGGGGGTCTACTGCTGTGCCGGCTGCGGCCAGGAGCTGTTCCCGGCCGAGACGAAATTTCACTCCGGTTGTGGCTGGCCCGCATTCTATGCCGCCAAGGCCGGCGATCGGGTGACCCTGCTGCCCGATGACTCGCACGGCATGTTCCGCACCGAAGTGCGATGCGCCCGCTGTGATTCCCACCTGGGCCATATCTTCGACGATGCCCCGCAAACGCCGACCGGCCAACGCTACTGCATCAATTCCGTCGCCCTGACGTTCACCTCGACACGCCCCCCCGAGTCGCCGACCAAACAACCCGACAATCAGGGTCAAAGCTGAAGTCTCATCAAGGTCACGGGGTCAGACCTCGTTTTTCGTTACGGAACGCGAAGGCATTATTCGCTTGTACGTTGGCGTGTGGGAATCCATCACAATGCATGCGATGGATTCCCAACGTGTGCAGCGATCTCGGCTCGTGACGGGTTGGGCAGCAAGCGGTCGATTGGTCGGAGGTCTTCGGGACAAACGTGCCTGCTCCGCGAACCAATGAGGCCCGCCCGCGGCATGCTGTCCGATGCTAAGCACCGTTCGAGAAATAACTGACGCACTTTCTGACCCCCTCACCCTGCCCTCTCCCCAGAGGGGCGAGGGGACATCGGACAGTTATTTCTCGAACGGTGCTAAACTGTTGGGGCCACGTCGCCCAGCAATTCCAACAGCGTCGCTCGAATATGCGGTTCGGCGTCCACGTCCAGATAAGCCCCGCGGGACGGCCACGTTTCGTAGCCACCCCACTGGTGTTGCTGCGGCGTTGGCAGGTATCCATTGTAACCGTTGGCTAATTCGATGACAAAGCTCGGTTGCAACGGGCTTTGAGCCTTGATCGCCAAACCGGTCTCCGCGAACACCTCACAAGGAGCCGCGGCGATCCCCACTTCGCCGATCCGCAGCGCCTGCAATTTGACCGGCACGGTTTCGGGGTATTCGGCCAACATCCGCGCCTCGGCGGCATAGATCTGCGGCCGGCCGCGAGGCGTATCGTCCTGGACCTGCTGCCAGATCTCTTCGGCCCATTGCAGCCGCTGGCGATCCGGCCGGCGTACGCCGAGGTTCAAATCGGTTTCAGCGGCGGCCAATTTCACGTCGCGGCGGTACTCCAAGTCCTGAACGACGCGACACACCTCGTCGGCCACGTCGTCCGCCACTTCCTGCATCCGCTGGTACGGTGGATAGGACTGCCGTGGGCGCCGAAAGTCGATGTTGTTGACGTCGCCGCTGGCCCCATTGGACATCATGGCCACAAAGGGTGGCCAAGTCGAATCGGCGTCCAGTTGCTGGCGGATGCGTCGGGCGAAAAAGCCGAAGTAGTCCGCGCTCACGTCCTCGCGGCCAAAACCGCCCACGTAGTGCAGCCCGTAATTGGCCAGCAAGGCCAGCGGCCGGCCGTCGACGTGCCGCGCGGCCAGCACGCTGACTTGGGCATCCACCGGACCCGCCGGCCGGATCAAATCCTCACTCGCCCGCGGCGGGTTCATCCGCACCCGGTCCCCCGTCTCGCCAAACGGGTTCGGCGGGATCGCTTCCGGACGCATGAACCAGCGGCGATTGAAGACGTGCTGCGGAACCTGGCCAACCCCCCAACCGATTTCGGCGGGGGCCAGACGATTCAGCGCCGTGCGGATCCCGTCGGCAATCCGCTGGACCAGCAGACGATAGTACATACGGTCCAGATCGCTGTGCAGGTTGGTGGACAGCACGGCCGGCGCGGAATGGCTGTGCGTGGCGCTGATCAGGATGTGGGCGGGCGGCAAGCCGACCGCCTCGGCCAAGACGCGCCGCACTGCTTCGGTCCGCTCGCGGTCAATCATCCGCAGATCGCAGATGGCAAAGGCCAATTGCGTCGTGCCGTCATCCAACGCCAGGCAGCGGGCGTACAGCGGGTCGTGGATGTGGGTAGGCGGAGGATTGCGGGAAATGACCCCCAGATTGCTGGCGCCCAGCGGCAAAGTAATGTCGGCAATGGCAGCCCCTGCCCGGATGCCGGTCGAGCCCGCTGTGACGGCCCGTGCCTGAGGTTGCAGCAACCAGCCCGCCGTGGCCGCCCCGCTGCCCAGCATCCATTGGCGACGTGTGAGGTTTGGTTTCGTCATCATTCCTCCAGGAAAGCATCGTAGCATCGGAAAAGAATTGTCGCAGTTTGCACCGAGTCTAGGTCCTCTTCTTCCGTCGGTCAATCGAGGTTCATGATCAACCGGAGTGGACCCAATCCGGCAAATGACGGTCGCGAAGCGAACTCAGCTCCCAGCAGACTGGTACCCAGTGGCTGGGGGACCGCGAAACATGTTTGCGACCGTTGCCGCCGTGTGGTAGGCTCAAGGTCAGCCGGCTGGGCGGCGTTCGTCCAGCGTCGAACTGGTGGCCGACGGATGCGATCCACCAGATAGGGCGGAAGGGGCCGGGAGTCGTTTTCGGGTGATCCGTTTCTCATGTGGCCCCCGAGCGCCGAGCGGGGGTTCCGTCAGGTCCCGCTCAGCGCTTGGGACCCGCACGATCGTTGGCCGAATACGACTCGCGATCCTGTTGCGTCCCGTGCATGGCTAACGAAAATGAAAAGAAACGTCCGGCCGGGTGCTTGACACTTTGGTCACACAGTGGAGATTCAGTAATGTCGCATTGGATGAAGGCCGTGTTGGTTTGTGCTTTTGCCTGGACGATCGCGCTGCTGTCCGTCGCGGGCGTGGGCACCCAGCCGGTGGCTGATGATCGGATGCCGTCGGACTGGGAGGTCGACGAGCATTATTTCGAATACGAGTACGAGGAAATCTTCGACTATTACATCATCCAGGCTTGGCGCGGACTGGATGAACCGGTCCCGGCCTATACGCCCCAGATGGTAGCTCGACACACGGAACTGGTCGGTCGGCTGCCCTGGGTCACTCCGACGGCCAGCGCCGACCGGAACATGGTCCTGGGCCGCACGCCCGGCTGGCCCAAGAACCCCGACTGGCCGGACGATCCCGAGATCCCACCGCAGACGATGTACGGTTACCAGATCACCGATCCGCAGACCCAGGGGGACAAGGTCAAGGTCGTCCTGGCCGCGCAGAACCATTCCACGGAATTCACGGGCAGTTGGGTTTTGGAAGGGATGGTGAACTTTGTGGCTGGCAGCGATCCGCGCGCCGTTTTTCTGCGCGAGAGAGCCGTGTTCTACGTGTATCCGGACATCAACCCGGAAGGCCGTTATCAGGCCGTGCATCGGATCGATTTGAAGGCCGCACCCGATCCCAACGCGGGGACCAACATGCGCAAGCGGGGCAACCCGGAACTTTATGCCGCCGGCGAAAAGGACCACAACCGGGTCTGGACGACGTCGGGCAGATTCTCGACGATCGACACGATCACGGCGGCGATGAAGAAAGACACGGGCGGTCGAGCCGACTATTTCTGGGACATGCACGGTCCTCAAGAGCCGCCCAACTGGCGTTCGCCGCGGATGGAAGCTCGCATCAACCGCTATGCGCTCGCCCTGATGCAGCGGGAACCCGACGTGCTGCGCTGCGGCCCTCCAGGAGATTTCAAACGCAACGTTGCCAGCGGCCCGCCGGGAAAGATGTCCCTGTGGGCGGCCAGCGAAGAAGGATTGAACGTGACCTATCCCTACGTCTATGAGCCGGGCGGCTGGACCCGCCAACGGCTACTGGAAGCCGGCCGCAATCTGGCCTTAGCCTTGCACGATGTGTTGAGTACCGAGTGAGAACGGATCGCGAAATCCGACGCCAGAGGCGAATGCGTCATGAAGCGTTGTACGTTTCTGGCGATAACGCGGCCGGTTCACGGGCCCCAGGCGGGTGTTCCATCTTCCCAGCCGTTGTGTGTCAGCCGCCTGAGCCCCGTGCCGTCCATTTGCACCAGGAACAGCGAACCATACGGCTGGGGCTGGCGCGGCAACGAAATCTCTTCGGCCGAGTAGCCCGCTCGCTGGCTGGTAAACACCACCCATCGGCCGTCGGGTGAGACCCGTGGATGATTGTTGCGCCCGCCACCGCCGATCACCTTGGTCGAATCGCTGCCGTCCGGGCGGATCCGCCACAGGTCGAAGTTGCCTTCCCGGTTGCTGGCGAACACGATCCAGTCGCCCGTCGGCGACCAACTGGGCATGGTGTCGGTCCACGTGCCTTCCGTCAGCCGCTGCAGGCCGGTGCCATCGTGGTTGATCAGGTACAGGTTCTTGTGACCGTCGCGGCCGGATCGGAATATCAACTGTCTTCCGTCCGGCGAGAACGAGGGAAAGCCGTTGTTGCCGGCGTCGTCGGTCAGCAGCGACAGCTCCGAGCCGTCCGGTCGCATCCGTTTCAGGTTGACCGAAGCAGTGGCTCCGGCAAACACCGCGCCGTGCGAAAAGGCGATCCAATCTCCCCGCGATGCCCAGGAAAGCCCGAAGGTGCTCCGCGAACCGCCCGTGAACAGCGTCTCGCGTTGCGAGCCGTCCACCGCCATTCGATCGACGCGCGCAAAGCTGCCACCGGTCAGCACCATCTGCTGTCCGTCCGGCGAGAAGCTGGGGAAGGCGCCGGCGACGCGCAGCATCTGCAAGTCGGTGTCCGGCGGCGTGCTCCATCGCTCGACGTTCGGCGTAGCGGCGCCGCGAGTTCGCTTGTGGTACAGGACGTAGCGGGCGTCGGGCGAAATCGCCGGATTCCAGTGGTCGATCGATTCACGGGTCAGGGGCGTGAACTCGCGCGTTTCCAGATCCAGCAGATCGATCTGCCTCGAGCCATCGCGCTGTACGGCCAGCACCAGATGGCCCCCGCCGGCGGCGGCGCGCGGCGTGAAAGCGTCGGTCCCCGCCGGCGTGATCCGCTCCAGATCGCTGCCATCCCGATTCACCTGCCAGATCGCCCAGTGGCCTTCGCGCCGGCTGTGAAAAAACAACCGCTCGCTGTCCGAGGCAAAGGTGGGCCAACCGCCGTTGTCCACCACGCGGCGACGCTGGCTGCCGTCGGAGCGCATCAAGAAAATCGCCGTCCCGCCGCTCCGCCCACTGCCGCTGGCCACCGCGATCCATTCCCCGCAGGGCGACCATGCCGGGGAGTAGTCGGCCGCATCGGCCGGCGACAACCGCTCGACGCTTTGACCATCGGCCTGCATGACGTACACGGCGTTATCGGCTCTGCCCGGCCGGCCGGAAGCCTGCCGCGTGCTGACAAACGCGATCTTCCGCCCGTCGGGCGACGGCGCCGCATGGTCGTCCAGCGCGTAGTCATCCGTCAACCGCATCGGTTGCCCGCCATCCAGTCCCACGCGGTACAGCTCCAGATTGCCGTCACGCTCCGAGACAAACAGCACCTGCTGCGCATCCGCCGTGAAGTTGGCGTTGTAATCCAAAGCCGGATGATCCGTCAGTTGCCGCGTCTGGCCGGTTTCGCGATCCAACAGGTACACATTCCACCCACGCGGCGCCAACGAGGAAAAGGCGATCGTTCCCTGCAATGATCCCTCGTCACTGGCTGCCCGATCGGCTATTGCTGTTGCTGTGCCCATCAGGGCCACCAGGCCCGCTGTGACACTTGCCCATCTGTATCTGGCCATGTCAACTTCCTCCCTCACATACGGAATTGGCTTCGCTTAGGATCGGCAGAGAAATAGCTGTGGGTTATTACGTGAGCGGCAGAGCGCTAGCCGCCGGTTTTTTCACTGCACGGGAACCGGTGGCTAGCGCCATTCCGCTCAGTTATTTCTTCGCCAACCCTTAGTTTGCGCCCGGACAGCATGAGCCGCAAGGCGCTAGCCCCGGTTTTTGTGAGCCGCAGGGCGCTAGCCCCGGGCGTCTTGCGAACCGCAGGGCGCTAGCCCCGGGGTGTCTTGTGAGCCGCAGGGCGCTAGCCCCGGGCGTCTTGCGAACCGCAGGGCGCTAGCCGCAAGTTCTTGCGGGAACGTGTGGGTTATCTTCACCGGCGGCTAGTCGTTTTCGGCCAACGATTCGCCACATGGGAAGCGGCCTACCCGAAAACGACTCCCGATCTGGCGTGTTCAATTTACGCCTGTCCAAGCCAATTGGCTTGCTCCCGTTTTTGTTCGTAAGCGTCCGGGATAAGCATGGTGTAGGGACAGGGGCAGGATATCGTGGCGGGATACACATGGGGCTGGGTGACGAGCCGAAATGTGAGGCGGGATGGATGCATCGCAGGGGGAATGTCCTGCTCATCGCCATCGGCTCAGGACGCGATGATCGCCGAGCTGGAGGGCCATCGCCGAGCTGGAGGGGCGCACGTCAATGCCTCGCGTGTCGCCCGGCCTGCTGTGCGGGGCTTTTCCCAAGAGCAGTGCGTCGCGCGAGCCGTTCGCCTGGAAGACGCAGCGAAAGCAGAACGCCCCACGAAAGATCGGACGCAGGGTCCCGGCGACGCCAAAATATTCTCGGCGACAGACGACGTCAGCAAGGCGATTGGCTGGCTACCGACGCTTGGCGAGCCTCGATGCGGGCTCGAACCCGGCGAAGTCGCTTGGCGTCGGAGACTCGCTGCTGCTCCGCGATCCGCTCCTGACGAACGGACTGCGGGTGAGCTGCCGCCCAGCGATCGGGCAGCAAATCCAGCAGATACGGACAACCAGGTTCCAGTGCGGTCGGATGCAACGGATGGAATGAAAGGTGCCACCCAGCTTTTGAGTTGGAACGAGAGGTACCACCGATATTCTTAGGGAATTGGTTCAGGGTCCCAAGCACGGGAATCACGCTACCCCAGGACTTCGATGCCTTGCAGTTCAGGAGTGGGAAATGCCGTACCGCAGTGTTGGCACGTTTCGCGGTGCACGACCGCCGGGCGACCGCAGGCCGGACAGGGTTCGTGGACTGGCCAGCGGCGGTGCAG
>SKKK01000438.1 GCA_007121535.1 Planctomycetaceae bacterium
CGGCCACGAGTTCCGGCGCATCTGAAGCGAGTTCTGTGGCGATGGCGTCCGCGCCCAGGTAAACGCAGTGGTAACGCGACGCGTACTCCGTGGCGAAGGTCGTTTTCCCTGCGCCGTTCGCCCCCCCCCACGATGATCAACTCTTTACCAATCACACACCTTCTCCAGGCAATCACCAGATCGCGACGACGATGACAGTGCGGAACGCTACGGATCACCGGGGCCGCGCCGGTGATTTAACCATTTTGACGGATGTTCTCGCGGCCTCCGCGTGAGTAGGCCAGGGTCTCTCGGAGTTAGGATACGGTTCGTTTTCCCTGTTGTCCACCCGTTTCCTGTGGTGGTGTCACAATATTTGATCCATGTCCAATTGACCCTTGGCCCCTCCCAGAACCGGGCGTGCGCCGTTAACGCACCCGGCTCCCCACCAGCACCTGCGGGCTCAAGGCCCGGTGCGTGGACGCCGGGGGAAATCGCCCATAGTCCGGCTCTGTGTCCGGTGAGCGTCCCGGTCGCCACGCGTACTCGCTCGGATGCCTTCCCTGCACCGGCATTACCCGGCTTCGATCCACTCGAGGAAGTTCGAGCTTCAACGGTACTATGCATCCTTCGGACTCCCTGTTGTCATTTGCCTCCCTTGCTTGCGAGGCTTGTCGGGCATACTCGGACGGGCATGATTGGTCTTCATGGTGCGTCCAAGAACTTCAGGGCCTCACTGGTTGCCTTGACGACGTGATGTGTAGCGCGAATGGGCCTTCGACTCCGGGTCTCCGTTGACCACTCGCCGTGACGCGGCCACCGATGTTGCCTTCAGGCATGCACACACCCTGGGCAGGATCCAACAGATACAAAGATTTCGGAGCTCAATACCGTTCAGGGCGGGAGAGCTATCCCCCTTACCTTTCATCCTCACTACCTTTCTGTGTACGCTTCAACCAGCGACTTCGACGGCATCGCCTTATACGCTGGCTGCCACTCGATACTGGGCCTCTGGCTAAGAGCTACCCAGGCGGGAGTTCCGCCCGCTCGTCATCAAACCATTTCCAGTCCGCACGTGCATCGGTTGGTTCGTGGACGGCGGTCTGCGGTCGTGGCGCCACTGGACGACCGTCGGCCAGTCGGCGGAGCGTCATCTTACCGCGCCGCCGCGGCGGTGGCAAGCATTTCTTTTCGCGTCCGGGACGCCGCAGTCCGATCCGCACCAGCCATCGCCGTGACGACCCGGTTTCGCGAGACGAGCCGCACGTTCTTTTCGTTCCTGTCGTCTTTGCCCTGAAGGGGCCCGACAAATCAGCCCAGGGCAAGGCGATGCGAGTTCTGCGAGCGTCGCCGTCGCCCTGGGTCGCGTACCCAAAACGGCGAAGAAGCCCTGAAGGGGCGAGACATTCGAGGCATCGGCTTGTGTCGCCCCTTCAGGGCTTGGGAACCAATCGCCACCGCCACCCGGGGCGGCGCTACACTCTGCCCCGGGCTGATTTGTCCCGGCCCCTTCAGGGCACACCACCGCGGCCCGCAAGATTCCGAACGCTGGCAGGACCGATCGTTCCAGGGACGGGACAAACCGCAGGGTTTTGGTGGTGATTCCGGGGATCGCGATGCCGGGAAGATCCGGCCGAAGTGCCGCGGTCGTCCGGCGCGTGTTCGTTTCGAATGACAGAAAAATTAGATGACAGAAAAATCAGAATAGGCCCAGGGTCCAAGGGGCCATTTCTCTGTCATTACATCTTTCTGTCATTCCGATTCCGGAAGTCCGGACGACTCGACGCCCGGCGGAGTTGCGCCGCAAGCGGCGACGGGGCAGCAAACGATGCGGTGATCGAAGACGGGATCGCGTCCACAGCGGATCGGTGCGGGCGACGAAGCGAACGTGACGGGTCGGTCAGCGGCGCTGGGGAGGGGTTGCCCACGAACATTGTAATATGTAGAAAAATTCTTAGGTAACACCCCCAAGAACAGAGTTTTTCTGCTTTTCACCGGGTAATTGCAGAAATTGCTCTCAGCCGGTTTTGCTATTCTCCAGTTATTATGTACAAAATGGACACCTGGGGTACGATCTGCCCACTTGCGAAGCAAATCAAATTGGGGGGTGTGATAGCTTGCGTTTTTCCCTGCTTACGGTTGCTATGCTGCCACCCAGTTTACACCTGGTTCGGGTTGTCCGTTCTGGACAGGACGCTCAATACCCCCTTGTTGGACGGATAGCTCACTTTGTTTCGTCAGTCCAGGGCCGGCGGGTGCCCGCACTCGCGCCCAGTGGATTTGTACCTTAATAGGCGCAAGTGAATTATACCGAGCCCAGAGGCGGATTTCAATCATGGCAAGTAAGAAAAATGCCGCACTATCGGTTCGCAAGACCACTGCTCAAGTGGCAATAAACTGCTGGGGTTGGCTTGGTATGCCCTGGTGGCGGGCCATGATCAAAGGGCTCAGGGCTCTTTGATTCGCTTTCCGGCGAAAGGTCGGACTCTCTGAAGCCCACGCGGACGCATGGTTGATTCGAAACCGAGCCTGCGTAGCGTCGATTCCACCCATCCCTGGTCCGCTAATGCTCGGCCAGCTTTGTCAGTGGGTCACATTCTGGAACTGCATTACTTCGTGTCTCCGATTGTAAGGCGCATGTACGATGGTTTCCTAGCCGGGAACGGCCCAACCAGCCGCCTTTTCTTCGCAACGCGCCCGAGTCGGTGGCGCTTGGTCGGCAAGCCGAACGTGTGGATGGTCGATTCAGTGGACCCGGACCATGCGCTGCGAATTGACGTATTCCGTCACGACGGACCCGGCGGTCGAGTGCCTGACGCTCGCCGCAATGCCGCGGAACCGCTTGAAGTCGTATGGGGCTCTGAATCGAATGGTGGCGGGACGGCGCGGTTCTCAATTTCAATAGATTGGTTTAGAATATGCGATTTCCCTTGATATGAATGTGGAAGGCTTGGTTTCCGATCGGTCCGCCGGCAGCCCCGGGCAGGCGTTCCACCCGGTTCAGCACGATCGCCGGGCGGTCGCCGGCCTCTTCGACCGTCGCTAAGCACCCGGCCAGGAGTCTTTTGTCAATTAAGGTAGCTTTGCATTGGGGTCGCAACAGGGTCGGGAGTCGTTTTCGGGCGACCCGCTTCCCTAAAGGAAATCCATGGACGACAGCCTGACACGATTGACGCAGCAGGTCGAATTCATCGTCGAGATCGACAAACTCAAGCACGTCTACCGACGCACGTGGCTGATGGATGCGTCGCGGCGGGAAAACGATGCCGAGCATTCGTGGCATTTGGCCGTGATGGCCATCCTGCTGGCCGAACATGCGCGATCCCCGCAGCTCGATTTGCTGGCCGTGTTGAAGATGGTGCTGATCCACGATCTGGTCGAGATCGATGCGGGAGACACCTTTGTCTACGATGACGCCGGTGCGGCCGACAAGGCTCAGCGGGAACAGGCGGCGGCCGATCGCTTGTTCCGCTTGCTGCCCGAGGACCAGGCAGCGGAATTCCGCGCGATCTGGGAGGAATTCGAGGCCAGACAGAGCCCCGAAGCTCGATTCGCAGCCGCCTTGGATCGATTCCAGCCCATGCTGCACAATTATCGGACGGCAGGGAGAGCTTGGCGGGAACACGGCATCACAGCCGATCAAGTCCTGGCTCGCAATCAATCCATGGCCGATGGCTCGCCGACGCTCTGGCAGTACGCTCGCCAAATGGTCGCCGATGCTGTGGCCAAAGGCTATCTAGGCTCTGTCAGAAATGGGGGCTGACCCTCTCCGGGCACAACATATTCCCCGGAAGTCGTTTTCGAGCAAAGGTCAAGCACATGGTAAACGGCTTGCCCGGAAACGACTCCCGAATCCTTCCGCCGATTCCCTCAAGAAAAACCAGGCCAGTCTTTCGCACAGCACGCTTGGGGGGGTGCGGGGAGTAATCTGGTCTTGCACTCGGGGATCGGTTTCGGCAAACTACGGCCCCTATCCGGCTGCTGAAAAAGGGGACAGGCACCACAATATGAATCGATACGCCAGCTTGCTTGCGACCGCGCTAAGCCTTATCGGCCCGGCACTGGGCTGCCATAGTGGCTGGAAGCACGGTCTGCATGGGCATCATGCCGCCGAGGCTGCTTTGGTGCCCAACCCACTTTTCTTGCCTGTCCATGACCCGGAAATTGTATGGGTTCAATTGCTTGATGTCTTGGACGATGATTTTCGTGTGCAACGCGAGGATCGGGTTCGCGTGGTAGGTGACTTGATGTTGGAAGGGCGCATCGAGACGTTCCCCACGATCGGTTCGACGGTACTGGAACCTTGGCGCGGCGATTCGACTCGGGGATTCGAACGCTGGCACGCGACGCTGCAGTCGGTGCGAAGGCGAGCGAGTGTGCGGGTGATCCCTGCCGATGGGGGAATGCTTGTGGATATAACGGTGCATAAAGAACTCGAATTCCTGAACCAACCCGAGAATGCGACCGTCGAAAAAGTTCCGATGCGAGAAGACGGTCCGCCATCGTCTCGCTGGGATTCGGTCGAGACGACCGCAGCTACGACGATGGGGTGGATTCCCATCGGTCGCGACGTATCGCTCGAACAGCGTCTGTTGAGAGATCTCCAGGCTCGACTGGTCCAGTGAACGCCAAGTCGAATCGGGTCTACCATTGTGGAAGACGAGGAATTTTATTGAGCATCATGCGGCGTTTCGGCGGCTACGGCTTCGCTGACACCGTCGGCGGCACTGCTGTCCATGCTGGATCGCAGGTACTGGAAGTAATCCGAATTGCTGTCGACGACCAGGGTCACCCCTTTGCCCAGCGCATCGGCGTAGCTTTCCAACGTGCGAAAGAACGCGTAGAACTCGGCGTCGCGACCGTAAGCTTCGTTGTAGATCCTTGTCGCTTCGGCATCCGCTTCGCCGCGGATGATGTCGGCGTCGCGCCGAGCCTCGGATTTGATCTCGGCGATCATCCGCTCGGTTTCCCCCCCGATTTCGGCTGCACGGCCTTCCCCCTCGCTACGAAACTGTTCGGCCATTCGCTGACGTTCGGCGATCATTCGTTCGAAGACCTGTTTCTGGACCGATTCCACGTAGTTGATCCGTTTGATGCGGATATCCACCAATTCGATGCCGTACCGGGGCATCTGCAACTGGGCCGTTTCCAGGATGGACTGCACCAGTTCCTCACGGCCGCTGACCACCTCTTGCAACAAGATCTCTTCATCGCTTTCGGCAACCATCGTACGCTGCAGGTCCTCCTCGGAGACTTTCCAGTCCTTCGAACGCACGATTTCGACGAGCGAGCTGGAAGCAATTTTGTCTCGGACGACGGAATCCAGGATGTCGTTCAGACGGCTCTGCGCTCCCTGCTCGTTTTGTACGCTCTGCAGGAAGACCAGTGGATCGACGATCCGCCAGCGAGCCGTCGTATCGACCGAGATGAACTGTTCCTCGACCGTCGGGATCTGGTTCGGGTCACCGTCCCAAGCAAGCAGACGTTTATCGAAACGCCGAACTTCCTGGATAAACGGGACGCGAAAATGCAAACCGGGCTCGGTGACCGGATCGCCGACCGGTGCCCCGAACTGGACGATGATCGCTTGCTGGGTTTCGTCCAGGGTGTAGATCGAGGCGAAGGCGACCACCGCCGCGATGGCGAACAAAACCAGGACCAGCGGCAAGATGCCCCTTCCCTGTTTTACACTTCGATTCGGAAAATGACGATTCATCGGCGTCCTCCTGGTTGAGCAGAGGGGGCAGGCAGAGAGCCCTGCGTGGGAAGCTGATCCAGGTTCATCAGCGGAATCGGACTCATCTGGCCCGGTTCGACCACGATGATGCGTCCGACCTGAGGCAGCACCTGGTCGATCATTTCGAGATACAGTCGTCGGCGAGTGACATCGGGGGCACTGCGATATTCCTCATGGATCGCCGTAAACCGAGCCGCTTCGCCGCTGGCTCGATTCACGCGTTCGGCTCGATAACCTTCCGCTTCCTCCACCACCTGTCGAGCCTCACCTCGCGCCCGTGGGACGAGTTGATTTTGGCGTTTTTCGGCTTCGTTGATCATCCGCTCCTTTTCCTGTTCCGCCTGGTTCACTTCGTTAAAGGCAGGTTTGACCGGGTCGGGCGGCGTAACGTCCTGCAGTTCGATCGTGCCGATCGAAATCCCCGCTTCGAATGAATCCAGGATTTCCTGAAGTTCCTCTTTCGCCATTGCGGCGATTTGGACTCGTTTGACGGTCAACACGTCCGAGCCCAGCGAGTTCCCCACGATCCTTCGCATCACCGATTCGGAGACGTCGCGAATCGTCTTGTCCATGTCGCGGACGCGATGCAGGTACTTGTCGGGATCATCCACTCGATACTGCACCACCCACTCGACATCCACGACCTTCAGATCTCCGGTCAACATCAGCGATTCTTCCCGATGCGACGGACTCTTCCGATAAGCCGTTCGTAACGATCCCGGATCGCCCGTCGTGCGGAAGCCGAATTCCTGCTTGAGAACGCGAGCGGTCGGAACGAACGTCTGGGTGTCGATCCCGAAAGGTATTTTGAAATGCAGTCCCGGGGGGTTGATCGCGACCACGCGTCCAAAACGCTTGACCACCGCCTGGCCCTCGGGCTGAACCGTGTAGAAGGACGTGAATGCCCCCCACACCACGAGCACAACCAATGCGATCAGACCGAACGAAAAGACGGATCGATTCCAATTGATGTTCCGCCAGTCGAATTCTTCGAGCCATACTTGGACCGGGCTCAGATCATCACGTCTTCGAGGCATTGTGTTTCTCCGCTGAAAAAACCAGTCGGGTTTCGTTTCGCATGAGTCGGGAAGGCCGTTTCCTTTAGCTTACGTCCAAAGAAACATCTTGTCCAACCCCCCGCCTTCGGACGTTCACCCCTGGCATGGTAGTTCGATGTGTTAGAATGAACAGTTCCTTGTTCGGGTACTCGTGCGGTGCGGTAGCAGATCGGAGCCGCGATGCAAATCCTGTTGATTGTTGTGCTGTTTTTCATCACGCTTGCCATAATGGCTGGGTTCGGCTGGGGAGGATCGCGCGGGGTGGCCCGCTGTGCAAGAGCCTGCGAGGAGCTGGCAAGGCAGTACAGAGGACGGGTGCATCGAGCGGGATGGTTCGGCCATCCACGCGTCTCCTTTCGCTCCCGTTCGTCGCAGGTGCTGGTCGGAATCTCTGCCCAGGGGAGTCAGGGTAGCGGACTTGGGTCGTCCACGCGTCTCCAAACGGATTGGCTGGACGCCAATTTCTCGCTCTCCATCTCCCACCCGCCTCGGCCCACCCGTCTGACGGTTGGGGACGGTCGGGTGTCGTGGCACAGTGGTCTGCACGACTTCGATCAACGGTATTCGGTCCGTACATCGGATCGGGCGTTAACGGCCGCTTTGATGAATCGTTTCACGCTGCATCAAATAGAACAACTCAGGCGGCAGCCGCGTTCCAGCGGGATCGTGATCGAAATTCACCACGGTGTTTTTCAGATTTCCAAGGGTCTGGCCATTCATCGACCGTCGGACCTGCTGGCGTTCGTGCAAGTCGGCCTTGAACTTCATGACCAAACGTTGCTCGCGGCGACTGAAGGCATCGCCTTTCCTGAGCCAACGGTGGCTCAACCACTGGAGCACGTTGTCTGTCAGATCTGCGGCGAACCGATCGTGGACGGCTTGGTCTTCTGCCGCACTTGCAAGACCCCCCATCACCGTGACTGCTGGCAATACGTCGGTCGTTGCAGCACGTTTGGATGTGGCGAGATCCACTTCGCGATTCCGCGACCGGCCGCCCCGTCTGCCAGGCAGCCCGACAAATGATCCGCCCGTCCCAATTTTTCCAAAGCCTCGCCCCGATCGGTTCGACTCTTGTCGAAAGTCGTCGCCAAAGGTACGTTGTTCCGAAAGTCGAAGAACGAGCCTCCCTGGCGTTTCCTCATCACGAAAGGAATGACGTGGATCGAACAGAGCAACAGCGGCTGGATGCCATTTTGTCGTCGCCCAGTTATCGCCTGGCAGAAGAGGATACGCAGTTGCTGCGGCACGCAGACATGCGATCGGTTCGTATCCAATTGGAACTGCAAAAGGTCGAACTGTACCTGAACCGCCACCAGATCCAATCGACCATCGTTGTTTTCGGGGGAACTCAGATTGTCGAGCGATCCGAGGCAGAGCGAAAGCTGTTGAAAGCTCGACAAGAACTTTCCGACGCGCCGGACGCCCCGCTTCGCCGCCGCGCCGTCCAGCGAGCCGAACGCATTTTGGCAAAGGCGGAATACTACGACGCGGCCCGAGAATTCTGTCAATTGGTCTCGCGGACGTGTCAAGTCGAGGGGAAATGTGACTATGTGGTGGTCACCGGGGGTGGTCCGGGAATCATGGAAGCAGCCAATCGAGGGGCCTTCGATGTGGGGGCCAAATCGATCGGCTTGAATATCACTCTTCCAGAGGAACAGCAACCCAACGCCTATGTCACCCCCGAGTTATGCTTTCTGTTTCACTACTTCGCGATACGCAAGATGCATTTTCTGATGCGAGCCAAAGGTTTGCTTGTCTTTCCAGGAGGGTTCGGCACTCTGGACGAATTATTCGATGCCTTGACGCTCCGTCAGACCCAGCGGATGCAACCCATCCCGATCGTGCTGTTCGGGCAGGATTTCTGGAGCCGCGTGATCGATTTTCAATACCTTTGCGACGAAGGCGTGATCGCTGACCGAGACTGGGAACTGTTTCACTACGCGGAAACTGCGGCCGAGGCATGGGATTTGATCTCCCGATTCCATCAACAAGTGTCCGAGGATTTCTAGCAGACTTGCCTTTCTGTCAATATCACCACATCAAGACATTCAAATAGGCTGGTTTTTGAGCTTCTTTCTCCGGCAGGTCAAGCGATTCGCATTGAACGTTCAATCGCAAAGACGAATTAAAACAATATTCCGATCTAAAAATCGTAAGCCATTGTCCGTAAAGTACTTACGCGATCCTGGTAGCCGGAAAACACTTCGAAATTATCTATGAAAAATTCAATCATTTTCTATTAGTCGATTCATGGACTCATCGCGTAGGATGGGCAGTAATGTCTGAGAGAAGTCGAACCAGGCGCGAGGAAGTTGGAAGCATGCGAGTTCAGATTGTCGATCGAACGGGAGACTTGGATGGGCCGGATTTGCGCGCTTTGGAACGTCGCTTGCGCTTCCAGTTGACTCGCTACGCAACGCGAATCGATCTCGTTCGCCTGGAATTTGACCGGCAGCAGGAAACGACTCGATCGTTGCTTCGTTGCCGGGGGCGGATCACGACACCGGACGATCGCCAGGTTCAAGTGGATGATGCGGACCACAAGTACTGCCAATGCGGTTTCCGCGTCGCGGATCGATTGAGCAGGTCGATGGCACGATTGGTTCATCCACAAGGTTTTCATCGAGGTCCGTTGCCTGCGACGCCGGGGATGGGGCTTCGAGCGTCTGTTACGAGTTAGGGGGTAAGCAATGGTCGCCACAGCAGCAGTAAACAAGCTACAAGAGAGAGCCGAGCCCCATCTTGACGTCGTGGGGGATTGGAACGATTACAGCTTGTGGCAGCGTCCGGGGCTCAGCGGCTTGCACAATCGCTGTTGCGCTACCGCTCGTCCAAGCCGGCAAAAGCTGGAGCGGGCCGGCTGGATCAAGCAGATGGAGATTTCCTACATCCATCATCAGGACTTCGACCGGCCTTCGTTCCATCGCGAGTTGCGTCATCCGATACGGAGAAAGCAGCATGCCGTAATGACGCAATCGTCGACGAAAGAGTTGCCCGCTTACGTAGCGGAACTGTACCGCACGCCTTTGCTGGATCGCGAGGAGGAGGCTCAACTGTTTCGTCGAATGAATGGCTTGAAGCACGTCGCGAAAAGGATCCAGGATCGTTTGGACGTCCTGTCGCCGGACGAGTCGGACATGCGACAGTTCGAGCGATGGATGGCGGAGGCCGAGCAAGTCAGGAACATGATTGTCGAGGCCAATCTGCGTCTGGTGTTCTCGTTGGCCAAACGCTTCGCAGGCGCGGACTCGGACGAATTCCACGAGTACGTGGCCGAGGGCAATGTCGCGCTGATGCGAGCCGTCGTTTTGTTCGATTACGCGCGGGGCAATCGTTTCAGCACCTACGCCCACCATGCCATTCGCCGTCAGCTTCTGCAACGCATCCAAGCGGAATCGCGGCGGCGCGAGCGATTCGTCTCGGGCGCCGAGGAAGCGGCGGCGGAACTGGATCGAGACGACGGCAGGGCGATCCGGGACGACGAACGGGTCCACGTCGCCAAGCTGGCGGTGCTCGAACTGATGCCGTGCTTGACCGATCGCGAGCGGGCAGTGATCGAAGTTCGTTTTGGGCTGGGGGATCACCAGACGCCTCAGACCTACGAAGAGATCGGCCGCCGGATGGGCGTCAGCAAGGAACGGGTGCGTCAATTGCAAATGCGTGCTTTACAGAAGATGGCGCGGTCGGCCGTCGACAATTCCGCCGTGGTGGATTGGGAAGAAGCTGTCTGAACCATGCGCCGCATCCTGGTCTTCATCTTGCTGTTGATGCTGGTTGGAGGCTTCCTGGCTTGGTTGGCTTCGCGGCCGGTCGACACCACGCCTCCGCACGCGCAACTGGACGTCGTCGAGCCCCAGCGGCCTCTTTTCGCCGATGGCAAGGAGATGGTCACGTTTGTACTGGAAGACGATCAAGGTGAAATCCCAACGTTCTTCCTATTCACAGCCAAGGATCAATCCACCACCGCGATGGGCATCAACACCTTGCGGGGAACGCCCAACGATCAGGGGGTCGAGATCCGTTTCGAAGCGATCCGATTTCGACGGGACGAACAGGATTCCGATCGATTATGGGTGCGGGCCGTCGGGATCGTAAGTGAATTGGAGGGCAAGACTCCCGTCTCTTTGGAAGCGCTCCAGGCCGGCCAGACCATCGATCTGCACTTCGAGGACGAGATTCGTGTCCCGCTGGTGGCCCACGTGGTGTACGAGATCTTCATGACAATCCGTTACGATGCCCAGACCCAGGAACTGACGTTGACCGATGCCAGCGGCAGCATTCATTGGAGGATGTTGGGATCCGACGCAAAGGACCGTGGTAAGCTACAGTCGGTGGTTCGTGGGCGGCGAGGCGAGTATCCGGAAAAAACCGTTTTGAAGTTCTGACCTTGCACCGGAATCGGTTCGGCCGTTCGCCCCCTGGATGGTCATGCGATCAAGCGATCCGATCTACGCGAATCAGGCGGGCATCGACGTTCACTTGGTGCGGATCCAAACGGCACGGCAGGAGTTGACGGAGATTGCCAGCGGCGGCGGCCATCCCCAAGCGAACGGAATCGACCGGATGTCGCCCATCGCGCAAGGCCCAGGCAATTCCTGCCGCCATCGCATCTCCTGAACCGATAGGATTGACGACCTGGTCGACAGGCAAGGGATGCAAGCGATAGGCTTGGCCCTGCAACGTCAACCATACGGGGCCATGGCCTTGCGTCACCACGACCGAGCGTGCCCCGCGCTGGTTCAATTCGTGCATGGCCGCGATCAAATCGAGATCATCGTCCAAGGAACGAGCGAGTGTCTGAGCCAGTTCTTCACGGTTGGGCTTGATCACCGCCGGTTCCAAATCCAGCACGGACAGCAGGCCGGCGCCGCGAAAATCCAGCACCGTCGGGCAGGCGACTTGCTCGAGCAGCCGTCGATAGTAGGAATCAGGCGTTTCGATGGGCAGCGTTCCCATCAGGACCACGACCCGGGCACCGGCCGCTTCGGCGGCGAACGCGCGGCAGAATTCCTCCAGTTCCTCCGATGCCAGAGCCCGTCCGTTTTCGACCAACTCGGTGATCGTTCCGCCCCGCAGATCGACAACCGTCGTACAGACTCGCGTTGCGGACTTCGTCGGCACCCAACGAAATGGGATGCTCATCGCCTGAAATTCGTCGGAAATGGCTTGCGACGCTGCGCCGCCCATGGTCGACAGAATCAGGCTGGGGCCGCCCAGGTGATGAGCGGCAATGCCTGCGTTCAGCACTTTTCCCGACCCGCACCACAAGGCGTCCTTTGCGCGGTTGACGTGGCCGATTCGAAGTTCATCGATCGTCAGGATCTGCTGCCAAGCCGGGGTTAAACCGGCAGTTAGAATCATCGGTTGATTTCTCCAACACCGAACGTTCGTAGTCGTCTGGATTACTCGGGCCACACGTTGAACATCATGTACCACTCGCTGCAACGGCAATGGCAATCTGTACGCGGCCAATTCCAGCGTGGTTCACAGCCAACACGGCCGGCATCGACCGTAGCGATCCGAACAACGCGCTGCTGGTCGTCCATTATCGAAACCAGCGAGGCGACGGCCTAAGCACCGTTCGAGAAATAACTGTCCGATGTCGCCTCGCCCCTCTGGGGAGAGGGCAGGGTGAGGGGGTCAGAAAGTGCGTCAGTTATTTCTCGAACGGTGCTAACGCCGCCGGGCGCCATCACCCGGCCCTGAACCGATCCTTGCAGACAGTTCGTGAACGACGATACGTACACCAATTGGCGAAAGTCGCGAGTTTAGAAACATGCAGATTATTTCTGAAGATGGAACGTCAGGGCAGCCGTACGGTGCGCGGCGACTGTAGGTATAGTGGCCGCTATGCGGATGGTGTCGCGGAAATGTAAAATGGTTAGAGGCGATGACACAACTTGAGTGGGAGGCTCTCGATCGGCCGTTTTGGCGTGGTCTATGACCCGAGCGAAACAGAAAAGGGGGGGGTGATGATGAAACGAATCTTGAAGCGCTGGCGAGTGGCGGTTCGGATCGTCGCCGCGCTGCTGTTGCTCGCGGCAGGCGTCCTAGGTTTTGTCTGGTTCTACCAGGTGGCGCCTTGGCTTCGCACAAGGAACCCCGACTGGGTGCGGCTGCATTCGGCGGAAGGATATTGGCACGAAGTCAGGAAGAGCATTCAGCGGTGGGGGTGGACGCACGATGATTTCGGGCCTGCTGGCGATTATGGCGACAAGGAATTCCTGACTTGGGCTTTGGCACGCACTTGCAATACAACGCTTTTCGGTGGTTGCGTGATTCCGATCTCGATTTCGAGCCGTTGGAATACGTCTTCGCTCATTCTGCCGACGCAGCATTCATCGGTCTCGACGAGATCCATTTCCCGTATCACAGCCGGGTAACAACCAAGGTGACGGGATCGGTATGGCCGAATTCGAAATCGTTAACCTTAGGTCTCCTCAGCCAGTTTCGTTACGCACTCTCGGTGCAGCGTGCCGACCATCCCGTCCGGTACGGGCTCGGCCAGTTCCAGCTTGACCCGCACCGTGGTGTGCTCCAGCGGCTGCAGGATCTCCGGATGGTTGTAGGATGGACATTCTTGTCCGTCGTGCGGCAGATGACGGACAGGAATGTCCATCCTACGACGGGCCATCCCGGTGGAGGTTTCGTAGTCGGCGATCCACACCTCGTGCGACCAGGCGACCTGCTCCCACTCGAGCGACTCGATGTTGGTCACCGCGATGCGCGGTTGGCGAGGCGACGGACCATCGTCGAAGGTCAAGATGACGTTTTTCGTCAGTTTCATTCTCAGCTCTCAGCTCAAAGCTAAACCGTGACCTAATCTTCAAACAGCCAGAGCTACTTGTTCTCTTCAGTTTGTGGGACGCTCAATGCAGAAAGTTCGCTCAGCGTGTTCTTCGCGTTACTTTGGGTGGATGGTGGCACAGTTCGACCTAGCCCCAAGGTCCCCATCGGTTTTGCACCTAGATCTATTGTACGGGTTCGTCGGTTCTTCAGCCTCAGCCTCTAGCTGTTCCTCCGCCCAATTCAGCCAGTCTCTGATACTGCCAGATTTTCCCGGAAAACTTACACGAACAGATTCATTGTCCACGTTTCGGAGGACGCGGATGACTCCGGGCAGATCCAGGTGTCTTCCCCCGAATTGATGATATGTCAACCGCTTTAGGTGATGTTGTTCATGAAGCGCCGCGAAAATGCTCGGTGGTGGCATCCAGCTAGCGTAGGTGCGGATACTGATTTGTTCGACCGTTGGGGTTCTGCAAAGCGCTTCCAGAACGGACGGATCGACTGCGAGCGTTGAACCGATGAGCACTCGTCGGGAAACGCCCTCCGCAGACGCCATGGCCTTCGCGGCGTCGGGAGTCATGGCGGTAGCCAGACGGTCGTAATCAGCAATGTCGGCGTAGGAAAGCTCCCCGAAAGCACCTCGGTTTCCCCAGATCGATATCTTTTCAAGACGAGGCATGCTCACCAAGTAACGGAGGCTATTCGGGGTGACATACGTGGCTTCAATGTATATGCTCCTCAAGTCGGGAAGACGCGAGAGGTGTTCCACGCCTATGTCGGTCAGCTTTGTCCCAACAATACGAAGTTCCCTCAGCGCTGTACATTGTGCTAGTGCCTTCATGCCCTCATCGCTGATCAGGCAGGGATGCTCCGGTGGATAATGGTGGAGCAACCAGAAAGACTCTAAATTGGGCATTTGGAGAACGGCTTTCATCCCTTCATCGGTAAGGTCGGTGGAACTAAGTGTCAAAGACTTGATTTCGGGAAACCAACGTAGGTTGTCCACGAAGATCTTGTCCGTAAGTGCATCCGTGCCTCGATGAGGCCGCAAACCTAACTGGTCGAAGAGGACTTCCGTTGCAAATCCGGTAACACGTGTTCTCGCTGCGAGGTGGGGTTCCTTGGGGTGACCCCAAAGCACTCCCGCAGCGCGTAGTGCCGTGAGTGCCTTCTCGCGTTCCCGCAAGACTTCGATGTTGTCTTCCGTCAATATGGCCGCAGTAGCCGTGGCCGCGAGCACGAAGTCCGCTGTGTTGCACGCAAGCTGCTCGAGCCTCGGCGTCGAGTCCTCCGCGACGCGTGCCGCATGAGGTGCACAGCCTGTCAATACAGTTAAAGCCACAAGAATCAAGGGCCGTTTGTAATTCAGCAACATTCCGCAACACTCGCTCCAGAAGAGACACGGATCGTTTAGTCCTACTGCCGTGGGCCAATCGTTACACTCTGCAGCCAAAAACCGCTGTCGCTGGACACGACTTTGCAGTTACCAGCATCATCGCGATGACGGCGATCAGCATGTCCACCACGCCGATGTGGCGACCGATGCGCGCCAACGCTGCGCCGATACAGCCGTACTCGAAGGCTGCGCACGAGTCGAATGGCTAAAGCCTCAGTGATCTCACCTGGCTGGTTTTCATGTAATCTTTTGGGAACTTCCAATACTCTCTCAGTAGTATCACGTAAGGATCATGTACACACAAGATGCGACGGGCATTCGAACCGGCTTCCTGGTACCGATCGATCACCGGTCCGATCGCGTTCAGAACAACGGGCGCCCGGGATCGGTTGGGCGAGCGGTCCTACTACCATCGGGCCTCAAGTGCCAAAAAACAATTCCAATGGTGTATCCAGAGAAAAACGCTTGGCATTGACATTGTTCCCTTTCCGAGTGCAATTGTTCTCAAATCGGGAACGATCATGGTTGCGAAAACACTGGCTTCAACGCTCTTCCCCAAATCTCGCCGGATGGTGTTGGGACTATTGATGAGCCATCCGGACCGGGCATTCTATCTGCGCGAAATTGCAGAAATCACCCATCTTGGTGTCGGGCACCTGCAACGCGAGCTGAACCGACTGGTTGCGGTGGGAATCCTCCGGCGGTCCAAGCGGGGTCGCCACGTCTACTTCCAGGCAGATCCCGCTTGCCCGGTTTTTGACGAATTGCGGGGCATCGTCATCAAGACAATCGGGGTGGTTGACTCGCTTCGGCAGGCCCTCCTACCTCTCCGCGAGAGGATTCGGGCGGCTTTCATCTTTGGTTCGATCGCACGCGGGGACGAACACGCGGCCAGCGATGTCGATCTGATGGTAATCGGCGACGTCTCGTTGGCCGACGTCGTCGATGTCATCCGGACCGCCGAGCAGTGCATCGCCCGACCGGTAAACCCGACGGTTTATCCCCCCGGAGAATTCGCAGCCAAATTAGCTGCCGGCCATCACTTCGTGACGAAGGTCGTACAGCATGAAAAACTGATGTTGATGGGTGACGAAAGTGACATTGCAGCGTTATCTCGAGAATAGTTGGCTCCAGCGGCATGATTGTACACGTATCAGAGAAGACCGGCAGCGACGGGCTGCTCCGCCTGAAGATTCCCGTGGGTGCTCCGGAGACGGAGTATGACGCAGTCGTCGTGCTGCAGCCGAGAACCGCCCCCGGCACGTCGTGCGTCGCGGACAGCCGGGGATGGCCGCCTGGCTATTTCGAGAACACATTCGGCTCCATCACGGACGAGTCCTTCCTTCGCCCCCCGCAGGGTGAGTGTCCCAGTGCGGTCGAACTAGAATGACTCACCTCCTCGACACAAACGTCTGTGTGCAGTATCTGCGAGGTCGGAACTCGAGCGGATGAAACGGAAATCGAACGCCGGCTGCGAGAGCGATTGAGAGCTGCTTACCGCTGAGGACAGAACGAGAATTGTTGGTTGATTGCCTGGAGCGACTCAACCGCCTCGGTGTTCCGTATATGCTGGTCGGCTCAATAGCCAGCAACTACTGGGGCATTCCGCGCACAACGCACTTGACCTGCCGTTCGTCGGGGTTATCATCGAAATGGAAGTGTCAGATGTGCCAAAGGCTTGACCCAGTGAACGATCACCCGAACAAACATATCCGTGCAGCCATCGATCAGGCGTTGGCGAAAGGCTGGACGTTGCGGCACGGTGGGGCGCGGTCCCATATTTGGGGCCGTCTTTACTGTACTCGGCGGGATCGGGAAGGCTGCCAATTCTCGGTGTTCTGCACGCCCAGCCTGCCGGAGAATCACGCGAGCTGGATCAGACGCGTAGTAGATCGTTGTCCCCACGGGACGGAGGTAGATGATGAAGACGTATGAGTTTATCGTGACATTGGCTGAGGGGACCGAACATACCGACGAGTTGGTCGAGGCGCTTTTCGAAGCCGGTTGCGATGATGGTTCTGTATGGTCGTCAGGCGGTTATGTTCAAATCGGTTTCAGCCGTGAGTCAGAGTCCCTGGAAGCTGCCATCCGGTCAGCGGTCGGTGACATCCAAAAGGCCGGCTCAAGGGTCTTTCAAATCATCATGGAAGAAGGCTCGTTGGCAGCGTTGGCCAGCGTGCCATGATGCCAAGCCGTACTCCTAGCACCCGGGAGCCCAGCCACTCGTCGAACAGTTCGACATCCTGGGCATTGTCCCGGCACCCGTGACCGTTGTAGGCCGGGGGCATGGCCGGTTCGCTGGGCAGGGTGTTGTCCGGATCGTACCAGTAAATCGTCTGGCCGCCGAAGGTGACCGTCGGTGCGACCGGGAGGATCCCCAGCCCGCCCGGCGTGCCGTAGGCCCAGCCGTCGCGGCTGGAATCGAGCGTCACCCCCGGCGAACGACCAATGGGCCGCTGGACTGGCAGATATCCAACGAGTGGTTTCTGGCTACGATCCCGAGCAAGGTATGAACTGGCCGGTTGAATTCGCATCACCCTTAGAGAATAATTCCAGCCGCTCGAGGATCGGATTCGAGTACGCAGGAATCTAAACGCGAATGCCCCTCCCATAAGGGCAGACGCCTACCCCTTTTGTTTTTTCAAGATCTGACACAGCCCCTATTCTGACTATATCGCAGCCCGGCATGGCCTTGACCGGCAAGATACGCTACAATAGTGGCATGATCGTTACGCTCAGCGACGAATTGCGGCAGGCCTTGGACCAAAACGCGGGACAACCGCTCCGCGTCGAAGATCCGCAAACGCGCAAGACCTATCTACTTGTCGAATGGGATTTGGCTCGATCCTGGATCGAGCCGCGAGCGGACGACGGCAACTGGTCGCAAGAACAGAATGCCCGCCGTTGCGACTTGATCCGCAAGAAGTACGCCCACGGCCTGCCCGCGTCCGAGACCGCCGAGTTAGACCAGTTGCAGGAGCAGGTCGGCCAGTTCCGCGAGCGATTCGAACCGCTCGCGGCGGAGACCGTACGTGCTTTGGCTGCCGAATTGTTCCGGATCACGCAGCATCAGTCTGGCAAGGGGACATCAGGCTGAGTCATGGAGCCCTTCACGTATCCCGATTCGCCTCACGTCCGGCGTCATGGCCCCATGGGCTATGCCGACGCCGACAGTTACCGGCCTTGGCTACGAGACGAGTTTGCTTTCAGGTGTGTGTTCTGTCTGGAACGGACTATGACAACCTGCTATATGTCTGTACGAGCTGTAATGCCGTCAAGGGACACCAGGAGGTAGCCGATCCTACGCAGACGCTGCTCTCGAAAACGGTCGTCGTGCAGGACGACGGGACGCTGGTCGCCACGACGCCAGCGGCGGCCGAACTTCTGGAGCTTCTCCATTTGAACTACCGTCCCCTGTGCCAACGCCGGCAACTGCTGATGGCTGCCGTCAAGGTTTTCCGCGAGCGGGAGCCGGAACTGTATCGGCGTTGGATGGGCTTCCCGGACGACCTGCCTGACCTTTCCCGCCTGCGTCCGCCCGGGGGCAACTCGCGTCCTGAAGGAGTCGCACAATCTTACCTGGCCCGGCGCGAACGGAGCGAGCTTCCAGCGACGCACTAGGAGCCGCGGGCGGGGATTCGTTCGCGGGACGCAGAAATGAATGGGGACAGCCAGCTTGTGATGGCAGCGCAGCGAAGGCTGGCGTGGTTGCCACATGCGTCGAGGCTGCCCATCAGACACTCTCGCGCCGCTCGCGACCCGAGATGCAGCGGAGGACTGTAAGCCTGCAAACCATGACTTGACGCCCATGGTATTTCTCGGCGGCTCGACGGAGGAGAGCTTCGATGGCTTGGCGACGGGCCATCGTCGGGGTTCAAGCCCACCTGGGCCGTGTTGATCGTCTCGAAGTAGATCGTCTGGCCGCCGAAAGTGACGGTCGGTGCAACCGGGACGATCCCCAGTCCGCCCGGCGTGCCGTAGGCCCAGCGGTCGCGGCTGGAATCGACGGTCATCCCGGCGAACGACCAATGGGCCGCCGTGACGAGCCCATCGAACGTGGTCCGCTCACGCAACGTCACGCCAATCTGCCAACCGCTATTCATACCCGTTTGCTCGCTGCACTCGATGACTTTCAGCGACGGCGAGCCATCCTTCGCCTCAATGCGTGACTCGGATGAAACCCACCGACGCCGGATGGGTATCGCAACTGACTGGGCGCAGTTCAGTTTATCCATATCGTAGTGCTTCGTCGTGGACGCGGCCAAGCTGCTCTGTAACAGGCCACTGGAGTATTCCCGACCGAAACGTTCCGGAAACGTCTGCGTCCGCCAATTCTCCGTTCACATCACTGTCTAACCTCATTTGTGCGTAGTCGTTTGGCAATTCTTTGCTTCGCCCAGGCAGGAAAATTTCCCGAGTCAGCCTGTTCCTTCAGCCATGCCAAGCCCTGGGACGATATTGGGGCCGAGGTCAACAGCAAGTTTCCCTGATGGTCGCCGATCACTCCCGTCGTAAACATATGTGGGAGAAATCGCTCATCGCCATCCTGCCAATTGGATACGACAAGGTCAGGATTACCGCCTTCGCAATCTCGGGGACCAGCCAGAGCAGCACAGCAAGCCAGGAGCGTATTGATACGGTGGTAGCGTTGCCGCGCATCGGGCTCAAGTGACTCGACGTACTCAAGCTGCGCCAGGTAAGATCGCAAGGCCGAGGAAGACGCACGCGTCCTTTCAACTTCGTTCATCTTTCGGTCAGCGGAGGACGCCACTATGGCCGCTTCAAGCGCGCGTTCAAAGTCCGGAATCGCTCTAGGATCATAATGCAGGAGTAACATCCAGGCACGCATTCTGACGGCATCACCCTTGTGAAATCCTGCAATCTCCCGGTTGAGCCAGCCAAGGTGCATCCAGCCGCGCACGCTCCGGGCTTCACCCTTGGACTCCTTCAGCGCCAGGTCGAGAAGGTACTCCCGTGCGCGCTCGTCTTTGTAACTGTCGATGGCTGCGAATGGGGCTTCCAGCGGGCTATCTCCTTTCCTAGGCGTTCCCCTAAGGAGGAGTGCCAGGTCTCCCACCACACGAGGCCCATACATCGACTCCCAGCGCCAGACGCGCAGATGCTCTTCCACCTCCGGCATGTTCTTCTCCAAGATCGGCCAAGCCAGTGCAAACAGAGTGTTGCGACGGATAGGTGAGTACGGTACTCGAACCTGCTTCGCGCCGTCAACAGCAACGGCGAGCAAGAGTGCCTCAAGCAACTCACGTTCAACCTCCATTCGCTGAGCTTCTTCTGCGAATTGCAGAGGTCGGGCGATCTGCCAGTGATGGTGATCAGATGCATCCAGACGATGCTCGAGGCGGAGCCTTTGGTATTCGTCATCGCACTCATCGACTTCTGCCAGCAGCATACGCACCTTGTTTGCCGTGCGTGTGCCGGCTTCTCCGGCGCGCGCCGAGCAGTTCTGGTCGTTGTCATTCACATCTTTTAAGACCCGTTTCTTGACCACCCCGTGCGCCGTGGTTCCCTCCTCGGCTTCCGAAACGGCTAGGCAAAAAAATACGGCAAAGGACACTGCCAGTGAGTTCATCGGAATCGCTCCTATCGGGCTCAGCGAAAAGTGTTCGGACCTTCACAAGCAGGACGATTTGGCGACATCACAGATACTCGACGTGTCCCGTTCATATCCTCAGGCTCAAGGATCTGGTGGATCAGCATCAAGTGTTCTTCGTCGGAGGCGCCCAAGAGATCGGCTTCGGGCACGGTGAGCACATCCACCCCACGCTGCCGCAGACTGCGGACAACGGCCCTTGCCACGTGCTCGTCGGTGTAGAAGCGAATTGGCGTACGCGTCACCACGTTGGTTCCCTGAGCCGTTGGTGGACCTTGGACGGCGGCTGTTGACGCAGGGCTTCTGCGAATGCCTGCCCAGCCTTGATGGATCGGTCGATTTCGACACGGTGGTCGAAATAATAGGCCAACGCGGCATGCACGTCCGCCAGAGTCAGGTCGTATTCATGGGCGATCTCATCAACGCTCATCCCGAGACGGTCGTGCCAGATCGCGATGTTTTCGACGGTGATGCGATGCCCAGCGACCCGGGGTTTTCCGCTGGCAATCCCCTCGGTACATTCGATATGTTGGTCCAGTGTTCGTGTCGTCATGCGTAGTCTGCTCGAATCTCGGCTCCAACCCGGATTATACTGCCGGGGTGGTCATGATCCAAGCCGGCGTCGTTGGGCGGGCCTCGATGGATCACCGGTGGCCGGAACGACGGGCGCCCAGGATCGGATGGCGGACCAGGCCTCTGGGCAGCCATCGGTTCATGGGGCGGGAGTGTTTGATTCTGCGCTGCCGTCTCGGGGAGGTACACCCCCTGCATCACGCGGCAGCTTCCAGACACGAATGGTGCCCCCTTGGTGTC
>SKKK01000585.1 GCA_007121535.1 Planctomycetaceae bacterium
GGGGGAAAGAAAAGGGAGATTCGTTTGATGTCCGGCATCTAGCCTGTCAGCCAGCCTTCCGCCGACGCGGGGTCGGCGGTGAGCACCCCGGCGGCGATAACCTCTTGATCCAAAGCAGCCACCGGTTTCAATCCTCTCGTAATCGAGGCATGTCGTCGGACGCGGGCCAATGTCACGCTGGACAAGGACAGCGGGAAAGTTTCAATCCTCTCGTGATCGAGGCATGTCGTCGGACCGAAGATGTCCCCGAGTCTAGCCCGATCCAAGTCCGGTTTCAATCCTCTCGTGATCGAGGCATGTCGTCGGACGAGATTGAAGGTTTCACCCCCCGAAAGTGGCATGAAGTTTCAATCCTCTCGTGATCGAGGCATGTCGTCGGACTGTCACGTCCCGGGGCCATTGTGGCATAAGGACTTAGGTGTGTCAATCCGCCGACCCCCATCCCCCCCTGAGACACTCAGATTCTGGATGCTTTGGTTCATTGAACTTAAACCCTTGCTGTAAAACAGGTTACGAAAAACGCGGACCTCTACGGCTCTTTCGGGGTGCATCGTGGAATCCTGGAAAAAGTAAAACTGTGGTCTTAAAGTTGGGAAAGATCTCATCAATGGAGTGGTTCTCTGAATCTGGCAAATCACTTGCGAACCTCCTCAATCGGCTCCGGCCCGCCCAACGGCGCACGCTTTGATCCGGTACTTGGAGCTACTAAGGGGATCAGCACACGATCCGAGCCGATTTCCCACAGCAGCATCTCGACCGAAAACGGTACCGCTCGCTTGGTTCCCGGGTGCGTGTCGTGCCACCAGCACAAGACGCGATCCCCTTGCTTCGTGCCCTGTAGGGCAGTCATCGACATGGCGCGTTTGCCCGGTGTCGAGTCGACCAATACCGAACCCTTGTTTCCGCTTTGTTCCAGGTTCGCGACGACAGCCACTAACGTCTCAAGGCAGCGGTGAGAATCTTCGATGGGCACGGGTCGAAGAACGATCTTGGGTTCGCCCGAAGCTTCGTTCCGATTGTTCACCCATGTTTCTAGCTTTTCGAACCGGACCTTCATGTCCTGATTGTCTCGCGTGTAGATCAAGTGGCAATACTTTGGCGAAAACAATTGTAACGCCAGTATGACCAGTTCGTCCGCCGCGCTGACAATGGAAACCAAGTGCTCGGGACGCCATTGCTCGAGGCCCTTTGATTCAAGCTCGTTCCTCATATCGCTGATGACGTCATTCATGATCGCCCGTTGATAGTACTTGGCCGCATCCGGGTTCGTTGGACGCGTGAGGTACCAGGTGATGCGATCGGCACGCGGGGCCTGTGGCGTGGGCTCCATACCAGCCAACAACACGGCCGGTTGGACCGCGCGGTATAAATCCGTTGGCTCGTCCTCCAAGCCAACCACTTGGCCGTGGACCTCATGCAGTCTGCAGTAGCCCTCGACATCCCTGACCTCGCCGCCGGGAACCGCGAATTTTTTCTTTCCAGCTTCGATTCCCGCGATCAGCTTTTGCTTGAGCGTCTCCGCGCCAACCTCCCATTTGCCGCTGTCAGGATTCCTGTAGCCTGTTGCCAGCAGTTCTGTTGCCAACGGCAGTTCTTGCACGGCCGACGCCAGACCAATGGCCAAGGGCGCATAAGCCGATTCCGGGGAAACGTCCAAGTCCGCCAGATCGACCTGCTCCCAACCGGGCTCACACCAATGGAGGCCCCAATCGCTGGAAGCTGTGGGAAAATGTTCGTGCAAGGACCTGGACTTGAACGTTTCCAGAAGCACTTGATCGGCGAGTTTACGGAGACGCAGGGGCGTCATCGGCGAGTGCGGGCCGGACTTCCAGCACAGCGGCAGCAGAAAGGCCGGCGCCGCCATCGGCCATTCGTGGTGCGTCGACAACACGACCGGAACCGTCAAATGTCCCGGAAGCCGGTTCGTTTCCAATCCTGCCGACCATTGCCGATGCAGGCTATGATCATGTTTCAACCGAGCCGCCATTCCACGCCGGTCCTGATCGCGCAGGAACCAACGAAAGACGTGCGGTCGCGAGCCGACTTTTCGCTCGATGTCCCGCTGATCGTTGAGCTGCAGACACTGCACCAGTTCCGAGGTGTCCATGTGTAGACCCTTCGCCATTCGTGTAACGCAGAACGGAATTCATTCGACCCGCCGCAAATAGATCTGGGGCCATCGATCCTCGCGAACGACGGATCGCAAGTCCCCGACCGAAAGTTGAAACGTTCCCCGCCACTCTTGTGTGACAGAACCGGAGCCCAGCGGTGCAAGGTGATTTAACTGAACGTCCCGCAGGATGCTGCCCGTGCGTAATCGCCACTGCTGCACCTGATCGACGTTCGTCCCCTGCACCATTCGGTAGACCACCACGACGACATCGATCTGAACGGCGGAAGGCAGATCGGCAAGTCGCCGGTGGGAATAGTCGGCGGGCAAATAGAATCGGACGTGGGTTTCTTCTTCAGTATCGCCAGCAACGAATTCGGCGATCGGAACCTTGCCGCTCGATCGGCTAACGTCGCACGCAAGACGGAATTCGGGCGATGCAGCCGAGCCCGCGCCGCCGTCCCGCGAAAGGTACTGATGTGCCGGAATGACGGTGTCCTGAATGCGAATCTCGGTGGGACTCAGGCAGTACAAACCGGGCGGTTCCTGAGCGCTGAACATCCGAACGACTTGCAGCACGTCCGCTCTGAGTTCGGCCGCTTCTGCGGTCAACCACCATGGGCGCGGCTGCCATGCGTGTTCCGGCAGTGTGAGCGCGACGTTCTGCGGCCACGCCGTTTCGGCAACGACGCACAAGGTGTCGCGATGGTTATCGATTTGTTCGTCCAAATCCTCCAGCAGTTGCGTGAAGACGCCCACACGCTGATGGAAATGCCGGGGCAGCCGACCGGCAGTCTGCTCAGGCAGGCGGGGATCCTCCAGCACCCGCCGGACGCCTTCGAGATACAGACGAGACTTCAAGATGTCCAGCGGCTCTGCATGCCGGACGAATGGAAGCGCCAGATCCTCGTCCAACCAGGCCTCGTCCTGAACGGCCTTCAACAACCTGGTCAGCTCGCCCCAAAACCAAGAAAGACCGGCCGACCAGCCGCTGGATTCCAGCAGACTCGTCACGGTCTGTTGGTCGACGGGCACGTCGAACAGCCGGCATCGCCCCCAAGACAGCAGCAAGTACGCCGCGGAACGTCCCCATTCGTCCCGTGCATCGGCGCGCTGCGCGACCTCGCGGACTTGTTCGATCGCCTCGTTCAGTTCGTCCGTCAGGCCCCAATAGGCATCCACTTGGTCGATCATGGTGCGGACCCATCTGCTTGTGTGTCAACCACCGTCCGCAACGGACCGGGGTTCCAATCGGGATACGAAAAACAATGAATCGTCTGACCGTGGACCGGCTGAAAGTTCCAGGTGTGCATGGTGATGAATTCGACGTGCGATCGCTCCAGTTCCCGATCCGTCCGGGATTCGTCGCGAACGATGCGAGTCACTTCAGGTGCTGGATACAGCACGCGCCCACCATCCCCGGCTGGGCAGTAATCTCGGATCAAATCCGCCGCTACTCTTTTCCAACCCGGCTTTCCACGCGCTTGGCTCAAGCTATCACGCGGAAAAAAAGCCGTGGCGATCTTGTGCCGGGCTTGCTGGGCCGCCGACTCCTGCCGCACGACAATCAACAGCCCGCAATGGCAAACCAGCAGCCAGCACGACACTGGCAACCGAGCCGAGGACGTCTGCGGAGAACTCCGCTGTCGCTCTTGAAACATCATCACCTGCGGCCGCTTACATGACTGGTGCGCAAGTTCCAACAGCAGCAATTTCAATGGGTGATGGTCATCATCCTGGCGGGCGGATCCTGGCAGCGTCTTCAGTTGTTGGTAGTACTCCGGTGGCAAGATCGCCGACCAAGGCTCACCGGAACTCTTGACGTGCTTGTCGATGATATGCCCGGAAGCACCCTGTTTGAAGGTCAACTGCCATGACGAACGTTTTCGATCGTTCGGATCAGGCACTGTCCGGCAGAATTCTTGCTGACTCGTGTTCATGGGGCATTCTCCGAATCAGGATGCTCCATCTGAAGAGGAATTTGGCGCACGGTGCGGTAGGCCAAGCAAACATCGAGATGGCGTTTGTTTTGCAGGATTTGCCGAGCCCCATCAAACAACGCGTCTTCATTTTCGTTGGATAGCTGCAACATGGCCATCGGGTCATCAAGGTCCCTCGAATCGTAGCCGACGAATCGGCACGCCAAGTCAACTTTCCGCTGATTCCAATGCGACTGGCCTTCTTCCATGATGGGTAAATTCATCAAAATCCCCAAATTGCAGTCGAGTGCATGGACCGCATGGACGCGTGCCAGCCAACCGAACCAACGCTGGGCATGGTCGCAGCCGAACCATAAGTCCAGAACAAGCCAAGCGACCAGTGAACGGGCGTTGATCGACTTGTCAAGTTCATCCAACACGGTTCCTGACAACGTGGGAATGCGGCGGAACAAGTAGGTCCACGCTGTATCCAGTTTGAAAATCACCCAGAGGTGCCGGCGCAAGTTGTGCGCGGAACGCTGCTCGATCTTGTTGAGAATCGCATCGAAGTCGGCGTCTGTTAACTCGGGTTGCTGCTGGACCAACAACGTGAATTCCTTTTCGGCCAGCGCTAGCGCGAAACGACTGGCCCGCTGCCGCGCATTCAGTTCGTTCAACTCCCACGCCGACGGCGCCGGGAATTCGCTCCACAATCGTCGTTGTTCGTCTGAGACCAATTGCCACAGCCCCGTCATGTACAAGAACAAATGCCTCCGTTCGGCGGGCATCTGATCCAACGCCCGTTCTTCGTCATTCCGAAATGTCCGGGGAACGCGGCGCTCGGCCGCTTCTGTCAACGGTTTGCAGCGACGCGCGTTCCACTCAAGGTGCTGTTCCGTCACTTGAACCCCCGTCCGCGGACGGCGTCGATAGTAGTCGAATGCCAGACGCTCGATCACCGTGGAGATCCAGGCTTCGAATACGGAACCAACGCCATGCTGAATTCCCTGCTTTTCACTGGAAAACCGATCGATCTTGGTGCCGATATGCGTGACCGCGTTGCCAGCCAAGTGATCGGCATCTTGACCGGCGATCCGCTTCCCGCGGGCAACCGCTTGCGCCTTTTGAACGATGATCGGTTGCAAGCGAACCAGGTGATCTTCCAACTCGGATTGACTGGTCGCAATTTTGTCGAACGCGTCATCAAGATGACGATCCACCTGGGCATGGTCGTGGTCGCACTGCCTGGCGATCTCCGCAATCCCGGCGCGCAACGAGCGGATCTTTCGCGCAAGCAAAGCTGCCCGATCAGCCACTCGATCGATTTCCGATTTCTCATTCATTGCTGACATGTCGTGGACTCGGCTTGTTCGTTTCGATTCCGTTGCCACCTTGATAGGTGCCCATGCTTTCTGCATGGCATTATAGGAGCCATCAGGCAGGGGACGCCACGGGGTCGGGAGTCGTTTTCGGCCAACGATTTAGCACCGTTCGAAAAATAACTGACGCACTTTCTGCCCCCTCACCCTGCCCTCTCCCACGAGGGGCGAGGGAACATCGGACAGTTATTTCTCGAACGGTGCTTGCCACATGGGAAGCGGCTCGACCGAAAACGACTGCCGACCTGGCGTGTTCAATTTGTCGCATTCTGGCCGGATTTCGCAGTTTTTCGCATACCCGTTTCCGTTCCGTGACTGGTTGCCCTGAATACCTCTCTCTCCGCCCTCTGGCTCCCCACCGGTCCTGTACCGGTGGAAGCTTGGTTTGGAAACTCTGGCTCCCTACCGGTCCTGCACCGGTGGGAGCTTGGTTTGGAAACTCTGGCTCCCCACCGGTCCTGCACCGGTGGAAGCTTGGTTTGGAAACTACGCAGCCTACCCCCATCTTCTCCCTCTTCCCCTCTCTTCTCTCTGGCTCCCCACCGGTCCTGTACCGGTGGGAGCCCGGTTTGAAAACTTACGCGCACCTCGTCCCCCACCCTTTCCTTCTTCCCTTTGACCCAACAGCGACCCTGCGCCGCTGGGGGCCGGAATGCGGTGGTGGGGCTCGGCGTCTGGTTGCCAAACCTGGCCTCCACCGGTGCAGGACCGGTGGGGGCCCGAAACGTGGCGGCGGAGCGTCTGGTTGCCAAACCTGGCCTCCACCGGTGCAGGACCGGTGGGGGCCGGAAACGTGGCGGCGGAATGGGAACAAAAACGGGAGCACGCCAATTGGCCTTGACAGGCATAAATTGAACACGCCACTCCCGACCCCTTTCGTCCGATTCCGCCAAGAAGTACCCGCCCCGCTGCGTATCAGGCTGGGTCGAGCCCCGCGTGGCATGGATCGTGTTATGAAGTGTCCTGCGTTCGCCCGCGTTTTTGTTCTTTGCGTGATGCGGCGCCTTTTCCGTGGCTGCCTTCGCTTTTCTCCTTGCCGGTCACGTGCCGTTGCTCGTCGAACGGTTCCAGGTGCAAAATGACTTTGCGTCGCGGCTGCTGGCGGTCCTCGGTTTTCGCGCCGTATCCGTCGTAGCCGTACAGGACGTCCGCCTGCGGTTGCTCCGCGTCCGGTGCGGGCAATACCTGGCCGGCAACCATGGGGTACGTGGGGTCCAGTGACTCGCCCGACTTGGCCGCCGCTTCCTTCAGCGGACCGTCGATGTGCAACGGTTGCAGGCCGGGTTCGCGTTCGCCGCTGTCCCGGCCGGTTGTCATGCGGGGCGCGGCATGCCGCTGGAACCACGTGTGCCCACCGCGCGTTTTGCGGAAGTTGTTTTCATCCACAGCCCGTGGATAACGCAGCTTTGCCACCGGCTGCTGGCTGGCCTGCCACATCCGGACTCGCGGCTGGATGTCCTGAACCAGTTGCCGCCAACCGTCGATCGCCAGCGGACCGCCCGATTGTTGGTCGATTGTCCATCCGGGGACGTCTAACGGCCGTCCGTCCTCGCCGATCAAACCGGTCAC
>SKKK01000577.1 GCA_007121535.1 Planctomycetaceae bacterium
TACATTGCGTTTGTCTACGGCTGTCCTCCGTACAATGACGACCAGTTGCAGGCATTTCTGGACGCATACGTCGAAGATGAAGCCGCACGCGAGCGGATTTTGCAGAGGCTGTCGAGACACCGGCAACAAGCATGGGGGGTGTCACCGTAGCTCGGCGCCCCGAGAGCCACTCTCCTGACGATTGGCTGCTGGCGACTCACCAAACTCTGCGTCACACGCTGATCCTGACCAAGCGCTCGGTGGAGCGAATTCTGAGGGGTATCCAGCGAGCAGGGATCCCGTGGGGTATTGGGATGGGTTGGCCAGGGAACCCAACGAACTCGCCGGCAAGCGGCGAGTCTTCGGTACCCAAGTGTGCAGCGGCAAACCGGGCTACAGGCCCGTGATGACCCCGACAGCGGCCAGCAACGTTCCTACGATGGCCGCACCGTAACAGACGATCGCCGATGGGCGCCGCGCATGGGCCAAGCCCAGATCGATCGTTAAGTGCGAAAGGCGGTGAGCGGCGTGAAACAGCGGCAGCGAAATCAGCACGAACAGATACAACCGCACCAGAGGGTTCTGCACCAGTGCGTGGAGATCTTCGGCGGTGACCCAGCCCAGCGTCACGGCCAGCCCGGTGATGATGATCGTTGCGGGGAAGAAGAACGCGGATACGACCCCGCCCGCGGAAAACAAAGACCACCAGAATACCTCTTTCGAACGGGGCATCACGCACCTCCACCAGCAAGAAAAACGACCAGTCCCACGATCACCAGCGACAGGACAATCCATCCGACATAATGGGCCGCGGTCAGCAATATCGGGTTGACTCGCTCCTCGCCTCGCCAGACCACCAGGACCTTCGGCGTCAGATTCAACCACGTTACCGTGTGGTACAACGCCATCACCAGCACGATCACGTGCATGAACGCGCTCACCGGACCTTGCACGGCCGCCTGGAACGCACCGGCTGGCAAGAACAGCAGAACCAGCAGGAAGATGGCGTAGCCGCCAACAAACACCGCAGTGATCTCGCGGATCATGAACAGGGTAAAGCTCGCTCGCCGGAGCCACCAATCCGACGGCCAAGGCTGGTGATACAGGCGGGCGGCGTGGTCGCCCCGCGCAGACGATTCAGAGTCGTGTGATTGAACTTGCGACATGATGATTCCACCGGGTTAGTGTGTCATTACGTTTCCGTTCGCCGCTTTCCCCACGGTACGAGCGAACGGTAAAAGTCTTTCGTGGCGCTGACCTTGGCCTGCTGGATGGCTGCGGCCGGATCCACGTTTTTCGGGCAGACGCGAGAGCAATCGCCGACGAAGGTGCACATCCAGACTCCGTGTTCGTCGAACAGCGTTTCGGCCCGCTCTTCATAACCTCCGTCGCGAGAATCCATGTTGTACCGTTGCGCCAGAGCGATCGCCGCGGGTCCCACGAATTCCGTATGCCGCCCGTAGACGGGGCAGGCGGCATAGCACAGCGTACAGTTGATACAGGTGCTGTACTGCCGGTACCGAGCCAACTGGGCGGGCGATTGGAGGTATTCCCCCTGCTCGATCGACCGCTCCTCTTTGGGGATCATCCACGCCTTGACCTCGGTCATCTTGTTCATGAAGTCGTCAAGGTCGATCACCAGGTCGCGGATCACGGGAAAGCCGCGCAGCGGCTCGACCCGCATCACCTGCGGGTGGTAATCGCGCAGGAAGACCGAGCAGGTCAATTTCGGATCGCCGTTGACCATCATGCCGCAACTGCCGCAAATGCCCATCCGGCAGGACCAGCGGTAGGACAGCGTTCCGTCCAGATGGTCCTTGATGTAATTCAAGGCGTCCAGGACGACCCATTCTTCGTGAAAGGGGACTTCGTATCGTTGAAAAGTCGGCTCGGACTTTTGATCGGGTTGATAGCGGAAGACTTCCAGAATCGCGTTCTCATCAGCCATAATGCCGCTCCTTGGGTGGCCACTTGGTGATCGTCACGTCACAATACTCGATCCGCGGCTCCGCGTCGGTGCGGTACGCCAGCGAATGCTTCAGAAACTGCTGGTCGTCGCGTTTCGGAAAATCCCGGCGCTGGTGCGCACCGCGCGACTCGGTCCGCGCCAGGGCGCTTTGGACCACACATTCAGCCACGTCGATCATGTTTTCCAATTCCAGCGCGGCTGGAAGTTCGGTATTGAACGTGGTGCTGTGGTCGGTCAGCCGCAGATCCTGCAGCCGGGCCTTCAATTCGGCGACCTTGTTGCAAGCTTGTTGCAGCCCTTCCCCGTCGCGCTCGATCGCCGCCCCCACCTCCATCGCCTCGTTCAACTCCTGGCGCAAGCGGGCGATCGGCTCCGACCCTCGCCGCGAAAATCGCTCCTGAATCTGCCGTTGCTGGTCGGCAGCTTGGGCGGCCAAAGCTTCGGTCGCCAGTGCTGAATTCTGCCGCCCGAACTCCACCGCAGCACGCGCAGCACGCGCTCCGAATACCAGCAGCTCGGTGAGCGAATTGGACCCCAACCGGTTTGCGCCGTTGAGCGACGCGCAAGCACACTCGCCCGCGGCATACAGCCCCGGCAACGGCGTCGCGCCGTCCAGATCCGTATGCACCCCACCCATCATGTAATGAACCACCGGCCGCACCGGGATCAAGTCGCGAACCGGATCAAGCCCCACGTACTCGTGGCAGAGTTCGACGATGAAGGGCAATCGCTCATGGATACGTTTCGCCCCCAGGTGCCGCAAGTCCAGATGGACATAGTCGCCGAACTTGCCTTGGATCGTCCCGCCTTTCGCCTGTTCCTTCACGAACGCCTGCGACAGGCGGTCGCGGGGGCCCAACTCCATGGTGCTCTTCCGCGGGTGTTCCGGATCGTTCACGTCCACCGGCTTGCCCAAGTCGTAGTCCTGCAGATAACGGTAACCGTCCTTGTTCACCAGGATGCCGCCTTCGCCGCGTGCCGCCTCGGTGATCAGGATGCCAGTGTCCGGCAGGCCGGTCGGGTGGAACTGCACGAACTCCATGTCCTTCAACGGCACCCCCGCACGATACGCCAACGCCATTCCATCCCCCGTCTTCGCTACCGCGTTGGTCGTAAAGGCAAAGATGCGGCCTCCCCCGCCGGTGCACAGGATCACGGCCGGCGCCACCACCGGAAACACCTCGCCGGTGCGGAAATCCAGCGCCGCCACGCCCTGGCAACGCCCCTCATGCACCAGCAGTTGCACCGCGAAATTCTCGTCGTACCGCACCACGTTGCCGTACTTCATCGCCGTCTGGAACAGCGTGTGCAGCATGTGGAATCCCGTCTTGTCCGCCGCATACCACGTCCGCTCGGTCTTCATGCCGCCGAACGGCCGCACGGCCACCGATCCATCCGGCATCCGGCTCCACGGGCATCCCCAATGCTCCAACTGCACCAACTCACGAGGGGCTTGATTGACAAAGATTTCGACCACATCTTGATCCGCAAGCCAGTCCGAGCCGGAGATGACGTCCGAAATGTGTTGCTCGATGCTGTCGTTCGGCTTGATCACGCCCGCCGCACCGCCTTCGGCGGCCACCGTGTGCGAACGCATCGGGTACAGCTTCGATACGACACCGATGGAGAGGTCGGGGAACTGCTCGCCCGCCGCAATTGCCGCACGCAGTCCGGCTCCGCCTCCTCCCACAATCACGATGTCGTGTCGCCTTACTTCCATCACCAGCCCCCCTCTTTATGTCGGTATGTCGGGAGTGAAATAGGATAAAGAAACGATGAAAACGTCGACATTATAGATATTTGTTCGGAGTTAAACAGTACTGTATGTTGGGGGGTATGTGAGTACGGTGTTAGAACTATTTTGGGGCTGAACGGCAGACGCTATATTCCCTGCCTATGCTTGATGCGATCTATGGGGTAGAGTGATGAATCGAGCGGATTTCCGAACTGAAAAGGGATTGAAAGTACGACGTCGATGCACCGCACGTTGCTGAAAGCGAAGATTCACCGCGCCCGCGTGACGCAGGCGGATCTGGATTACGAAGGCAGTTTGACGATCGATCAGGATCTGATGGAGGCGGCGGATATCCTGCCCTTCGAATCGATCGACATCTACGATATTACCAACGGTGCTCGGCTGCGCACTTACGCGATCATCGGCCCGCGCGGGTCCGGAACGATCTGCGTGAACGGTGCTGCGGCCCATTTGATTCGACCGGGGGATTTGATCATCATCGCTTGCTACAGCCATTATGACGATCACGAGGCAAGATCGCACGAGCCGCGCGTTTTTCGCGTGGACGAGCAGAATCGGATCATCCGCGCCTGATCGCAGATGACTGGTGGTTTGACTCCACGTACCCAAATGACGCTCGGTACACCGCGGCCTTGCGGTTCAGGGCACCCGCGGTCTTAGAGGTCTTCGGTCTTATCGGCGGTGCGGGTGGTTTCCAAGCGGACGGCCGAAAGGTCCTGGCCGCTGAGATTCAGCCGCACGTCCAGCAGGTCCTCGACGGCTTGGACCAGGGCAATGGCGTCCAAGCCGTACTGGCGCATCAGATAGGGCAGGCTGGCGCCGTGTGCGTAGCGATCTTGCAGACCCAGGCGAATCAGGCGGCGGCCGATCCCGGCTTCCGCCATCCGTTCGGCAACAGCGGTTCCCAACCCCCCCAAGACCGAATGGTTTTCCATGGTGATGACGCCGTATCGCGACGATTCGACGGCTTGCAGGATCTGGGGATCGGTAAACGGCTTGAGCGTCGATACGTGCACGTGGGTCAAAGATACGCCTCGATCTGCCAACGCCTGCGTGGCTCGCATCGCCTCTTCGGTGCAGATGCCGCTGGACAGCACGGCCACGTCGGTACCGCTGCGAAGCACGCGGGCGTGGTTCAAGCGTAGTGGCTCGGAAGCATCGAACAGACGAGGCGCCTCGCGGCGCAACATCCGCACGTAGACCGGGCCGTCGACCGCCTGGGCCACATCGTAGACGGATTGCACGTCGGTGGCGTCTCCGCAGTCCAGCACGGTCATATTCGGCAGCAGACGCATCAGACCGATATCGTCGACGGCCTGGTGCGTCACGCCGCCCGGCGTCGTGATCCCCGGCAAGAATCCGATCAATCGGACCGGCAGATTCGGGTAGGCGATCGACATGGCGACCTGGTCGAACGGGCGGCGGCAGATGAAGACCGCGAACGTGTGCACGTAGGGATAGAAGCCCTCGCGAGCCAAACCGGCAGCGAACCCCATCATGTTCTGTTCGGCCATCCCCAGCGAGAAGAAACGGTCCGGATAGGCCTGGCGGAAATCGTCCGCTTCGCACGACGACGTCAGATCGGCTGACAGCACCAACACCTCGGGGCGTTCGGCTGCCCAAGGCACAAAGGCGGTTGCGTGGGGTCTGCTGATGATTTCCATTCGCGCTGGCTTTCTTCACAAGACGGGAAGTGGCGTTCGCAGTGCTTCAACGACCCGGTGATCCGTTTCTTCGGCGCCCGTTGGGCCGGCTGGTCCCGCTGGACTTGGGGATCGCGGTGATCAGCCTGGTTTGCCCGGGGCCCAGCAGATCATCCAAGCGATGGCGCAGCTCCTCCTGGACGTCGATCTTCATCCGCCGCGATTTCAATTGGACCTGACTGCCGTCGTCCAACGCCATCATCAAGAACAGATCGCAACCGCCCGGATAACCGCGAACGATTTCGTGCAATGCCTTCAAGGTGCCGCTGTCCGCATGCTTAGGTTCGATGCGGATAATCATTCCGGTCGTATAGCGGGCATCCATCTGATCCAGCGGGATCAGTTCGTTGACGATCAAGTTGGCCTCGTCCCCGCCGCGACGATCGACCGAGCCCCGCACCGCCAGCACCGCGTCCGGCTTGACGAGATCCCCGAGCGTGGCAAATTCATCGGGCCAGATGATGCAGCGGATCGCGCCGTCTTTGTCCTCGAGGTCGAAGTTGGCGTACTTGGTGGCCGTCGCGCCGGGGCGCAGCTTCTTGACGTGCGCGAATTTGATGGCCGACAACATGCCGCCCAGGATCACCTCGGTGCGATCCGGCAGGTCGGCGATTTGGGACGTTGTGTGCGTGCAGCATTGGGCCAGCTTTTGCTCGAATTCGGCCAGCGGGTGACTCGTCCGAAAATAGCCCAACACGTCGCGTTCCATCATCACAAGTTCGCGTTGTGGCAAGTCGGGCACATTGGGTAGCTGGATCGCCGGCTTGGCGTCCTCGGGTTCCATGTCACCAAACAGACTGCGCTGGCCGCTGCGCCGATCGGCCAGCGCGGAAGCGCCGGATTGCATGGCCCGTTCCACGGCAGCCAGCAATTGACCGCGATGACCGCCCAGTTCGTCCATCACGCCGGCCTTGATCAAGGTCTCGATCGTCGCGCGGTTGCACGACGAAGGATCGACCCGTTCGCAAAAATCGAACAGGTCTCGGAACGGGCCGTCTTTTTCGCGAGCGGCAACGATCGCAGCGGCGGCCGATCCGCCGCACCCCTTGATCGCGGATAGGGCGAAATGAATCTTGCCGTCGGACACCGAGAAGTCCACTTGGGACGAATTGATATCGGGCGAAACCACTTCGAAGCCCATCCGCCGACAATCGTCCATGTGCTCGACCAGCGAGTCCTTCCTTTTGAAATTCCGTCCGGGAATGTCGGCCGACAACAACGCCGCCATGAACTCGACCGGATAGTGCGTCTTCAAATAGGCCGTTTGGTAAGCGATCAGCGCATAGGCCGTACTGTGCGACTTGTTGAACCCGTATCCGGCGAACTTGACGATCAGTCCCCAGATGTCTTCCGCGTCCTTGGCGCCCAGTCCGGCGGCGACGGCGCCTTCGACGAACTTTTCGTGGTTGGCTTCGATCAACGACTCTTTTTTCTTGCTGATCGCCTTGATGCAGGTATAGGCTTTGGCCAACGGGATCCCGCCCAATCGGTTCAGGATGCGCATCACCTGTTCCTGGTAGACCATCACTCCATGAGTCTCTTCCAGCACGTCGCGCAACACCGGATGCTTGTACTCGGCCTGTTTGCGACCGTGCTTGACCGCCACGTAGTCGTCCACCATGCCGCCTTCCAAGGGACCGGGACGGTACAGCGCGTTGGTGGCGATGATGTCCAGGAAGTTGTCGGGCTTCATTTTCTGCAACAGATCGCGGATGCCGCCGCTTTCCAATTGGAACACGCCCTTCGTTTCGCCTCGCTGCAACAAGGCGAATGTCTTGGCATCTTCCAACGGGAACTTCAGCGGATCGACTCGTTGTCCCGTCGTCTGCTGGATCAGATCGACCGTCTTGCTCAGGATGGTCAGATTCCGCAGGCCCAGGAAATCCATCTTCAGCAGGCCGGCGTCTTCGACGTCGTTCATCGACCACTGCGTGATGATGTCGTCCTTGCCCGAGACACGTGACAGGGGCACGTATTCCGTCAACGGCTTGTCGGCGATCACGACCGCCGCGGCGTGGGTGCCGACGTTGCGAGCCAGGCCCTCGATCTTTCGCGCCAGGTCCAGCAATTCGCGGATCTCGCCGTCGCTTTCGTACTCCTTTCGCAGTTCCTCGCTCTTCTCCAAGGCTTTGTCCAACGTGATGTGCAATTCCTCCGGCACCATCGACGTGACTTGGTTCACGCGGCCCAGCGGGATGCCCAACGCGCGGCCCACGTCCTTGATGGCCGCGCGAGCCGCCAACGTGCCGAACGTCCCGATCTGTGCCACGTTGTCTTCGCCATACTTGTCCTTCACGTAGCGCATCACGTCGGCGCGACGTTCTTTGCAGAAGTCGATGTCGATATCGGGCGCCTCCAGCCGGCTCTCGTCCAAGAAGCGTTCGAACAGCAGATCGTACTTCATCGGACAAACGTGGCTCAGATACAAGGCATAGCAGACCAGCGCGCCGACGCCGCTGCCGCGAGCCGTCGCGGGCACGTTCATCTCGCGCGCCTCGCGGACAAAGTCCCACACGATCAGGAAGTAGTTCGGAAAGCCCAGTTTGTTGATCACGCCCAACTCGCGGTCCAGTCGGTCCATGACCGTCTGGCATAACGTACCGTCGGTCCACATCTCCGGCACGTCCGCGTACCGATCGCGCAGACCTTCCAGGCACAGTTCCCGCAGATACAGTTCGGGCGTGCGGCCTTCGGGCAGCGGCGAGTACACGGGGAAATGCCGCTTGCCCAATTCCAGATCGATGTCCACCGTATCGGCGATCTGCTGGCTGCGAGCAACGGCGTCCTCCAGGCCGGGGAACGCGTCGTACATCTGTTGCGGGCTGCGCAGGAAATACTGGTCGCCGTCCATTCGCATGCGCCCCGAATCGGTGCGGAACTTGCCCGTGTTGATGCACAGCATCACGTCCTGGGCTTCCGAATCTTCGGGGTCGACATAATGGCAATCGCTGGTCGCGACCAGCGGGATTCCCATCCGGTTCGCCAGATCCACCGCGCCCTCCAATGCAAGTCGTTGGATCTCCACGCCATTGTTCATGATCTCGATAAAGTAACGCTCGCCGAACAGCTTCTCGAACCAGGCGGCAATCTCCGTCGCTTCGGCCAGATGCTCCTCGCCGCCGTGGCCCCGCAACAAAGCGCGATTGAATTCGCTGGACACGCATCCGCTCAGGCAGATGATCCCCTCGTGGTGTTCCTGCAGCAGTTCCTTGTCGATTCGCGGCTTGAAATAGAATCCCTCCAAGTAAGCCGCCGAAGCCATTTTGATCAGGTTCTTGAACCCGGTGCGATTCTGGCACAGCAACGTCAAATGGTAGTTGGACTCCTTCATGCTGCCCGAACTGCGGTCGCGGCGGCTACCCGGTGCGATGTACGCCTCGTACCCGATGATCGGATTCAGTCCGGCCGATTTGGCCTTGCGGTAAAACTGTAGCGCACCGTGCAGATTCCCGTGATCGGTCAACGCCAAAGCGCTCATCCCGTGGCCCTTGGCCCGCTGGACCAGTCGTTCGATCGAACTGGCGCCGTCCAACAGGCTGAAGTGGCTGTGGCAATGCAGATGGGCGAACGGTTTGTCACTCATGTCGGCGATCCATCGTCATAAGGAGGAATTGGCGGGTTCGCGAGAATCGTCTCGTCGCGGACCGTTCGGCAACCGGTGCGTGGCGGCAGCAGGGCCAGCCATCCCGCCGAACAGAACCTCGATTGTAGCGCGCCGACGCTTGGAACCAAAGACGGCAGACAGGATTTCCCCGAAAATTCCCCCAAGTCATGCACGCCCATCTTGCAACCAGGGGCAATTTCTGCTCACAATGAAAAAAGTGGAAAGACGAGACCCTGGTCCTTTTTCGACAGGAGAAGTAGCCGTGAACGATCGAAAAATCATCTTCCCGACCGACTTTTCTCACACGGGTGACGCCGCGTTGCGATTAGCCACAAGTCTGGCACGCGAGCATCAAGCGACGCTGCTGATCGTCCACGTGGAAGAACCGCCAGCGGCCTATGGCGGTGGAGAAATGTACTACGGCATGCCCGATCCCGTCACCGCAGATCTCGAAAAAATGCTGTCCGAGATCACCCCCACCGATGCACAGGTTCCTTACGAACATCGTCTGCTGACCGGAGATCCAGCCAGCTCCATCGCTCGATTGGCAGACGAAGAGAACGCCGAGATGATTGTGATGGGAACGCACGGTCGCACCGGGTTGCTACGCTTGCTGATGGGCAGCGTCGCCGAAGCCGTGGTACGACGAGCGCCATGCCCCGTACTGACTCTAAAACAACCCCATGAGAAGGGTGATGCAGAGGCCTAAAAGTCATCGCGCCCCAAAATAGTTTTGGGTGAATCAAAAGAAACTGGGCTTTCAACGTCTAATTTGATGAATAAAATCCATCGAAACGACTATACTTTGGGTAGCGGTGCTACGGTTTCGCTCATCCAAAAGAATCTTTTATGATGAACATACATCAAAGTTTGCAGCGCATTTTAGAGGGCAAGGATCAGCTTGCTGCGATGTTCTACGACCATTTTCTGACGGAGTACCCGGAGCATCGGCCGCTGTTCGCTCGAGTAAACATGGCGCGGCAACAAGTTTTGCTGACAACGACGCTGATGATCGTCGAACGTTTTAGCTCAAGTCCCAGCCCGGCGGTGGAACAGTACCTGCAATATTTGGGCACGAAGCACCACGAGTTGGACGTACCCCGTAGCGCCTATGACCAGTGGACCGAGGCGATGCTGACCACGATGCAGCGGTTCCATGGCGACGATTGGTCCGAAGATCTTGGCAAACAATGGCGATCGGCCATCGAAAACGCTCGCGATCGAATGTTCCAGGGTTACGAGGAACGAATGACCGTGTGAGCCGTCCAACGAATCGACGCGGTATTCGGGCGGTCGACAAGGAGATTGTTTTCGATGGTGACCACTGCTGCCGTGCTGGCATTGATTCTCGCCACTGTCCGAGATGTGCCAAGCGATGAACCGGGTGATTCGCGCGTCCTTCCCGCACACGCTCACAACGACTACTACCACGATCGTCCCTTGTTGGACGCCTTGGAACATCGCTTTCGCAGTGTGGAAGCGGATATCTTCTTGGTCGACGGCCAACTGCTGGTCGGCCATGCTCGGTTCGAGTTGCGTCCGAACCGCACCCTGCAGTCGCTGTATCTGGAGCCGCTGCGTGATTGGATCGCCGAAAACGAACAAGCCGTGTATCCGGGCGGTCCACCGCTGATTCTGTTGATCGACATCAAGACCGACGGCACGGCGACCTACCGCGTGCTGCGCGACGTATTGGCTCAATACCAGGATATCCTCACGCGATTCGAAGATGGCAAAGTGCATCCCGGGGCGGTGACGGCCGTGATCAGCGGCAATCGAGCTTGGGACGCGATCGCTGTTGACGAAGTTCGGTTTGCGGGGATCGACGGTCGGATGGCGGATCTGGATCGCAACGTGAGCCCGATGCTGATGCCGATGGTCAGCGACCATTGGAGAACCCATTTTCGCTGGGACGGTCACGGCGAGATGCCTGCCGAGGAACGTGCCCGGTTACGCGACCTGACCGCACGCGCCCATCATCAGGGAATGCTGATCCGTTTCTGGGCCACACCCGAAATCCCGGCGGTGTGGCAAGAGCTGGTCGACGCGGGAGTCGATTTGATCAATACGGACCTGTTGAGCGAGCTGCGGGAGTTTCTGACGAAGCAGTAGTTTTCGCCAGCGATCATAGGTAACGGGCCAAGGGGCCACCACGAGCGGCGAGAGCGTCGACTTTCTTGGCGATCTGAGGGTCCTCGATCAACGGCGGTGCGTGGTGCGGCTTGATCCGAGCGTCGATGACCAGCGAACCGCGACAACCCCAATGCTTCTGCTCGGTGAACGATGCGATTCCATCGACGTCCGCCGCCGGGTTGCTGCGGGTGAAGACGACCCAAAGAAAATTCTTCAAACTGGCCGCCGTAAAGCGGCTGTCGTCCACGACGACAATCAGCGGGTACCGGTTGATGGCGTGATCGGACGGGAAGTGTTGGCAGAACCGCTGCATGTCCGGATCGCCGTCCGATCGAGCGGTCGTACAAGACGGCCCCTGCACCGCCAGCACGCCGGGCAGACACAATTGCGGATGGTCGAAACCGTCGGGCAACGATTCGATGCCCGACAACTCGGTGGGCGATTCGCGAACGGCCGGCCCCGCCGCGGCGATCACCAGCTTCGAGCCCTGGTTGATACCGCTGCCCGAGTAGTCCAGCGTGTCGATGGTGGTCCGAGTTTGGAAGTGCAGATCCCGCGTCCAATCGACTCGTCGCAGCAAGTGGGCGAAAAATCCGCCGATATCGTGGATGTCGACGGCCTCGTCCGCCTGATCTGCTACGATCAACAAGTACTTGGCCAGCGATAACTGCCCCTGACCAAGGATCGCGTTGGCTTGGGTTAGAAGCTCCTGGGGGAAGCGCAGCGGGTTGTACGGCGTGTAGCGTTCGCTGCCCACGGCCAACAGCAACGGGTGGACTCCCGCCGCATCGACCGCATGGACGGCTCGCACACCCGGGATCACCGTCGGGATGATCGGACCGGTCAACTCGTGGATCAATTGTCCGAACATGGTGTCTTCTTGAGGCGGTCGACCGACGACCGTAAAGGGCCAAATCGCGTCGCGCCGATGGCAGACGCGATGCACTTCCAGCACGGGATAGTCGTGCGCCAGGCTGTAGTAGCCCAAGTGGTCGCCAAAGGGGCCTTCAGGCAACTGGCGGTGCGGATCGACCGTCCCGGAAATACAGAAATCGGCCTCGCCGTAAATCGGCAGCAGATCCGTCGGCTTGCCCGATGCATCGTTTGCCCGTTGGCCGACGATCATCGGGATGCGATGCCCGGCCAACGCGCCGGCAAAGGTCAATTCGCTCATCCCCTCAGGCAAGGGCATCACGGCTGCCAGGGTCATCGCCGGAGTGCCGCCGACAAAGATGTTGACGCGAAATGGTTTGCCGCTGCGTACAGCGGCCGCGTGATGGACGCCGATGCTGCGGTGAAGCTGGTAGTGCAAGCCGATTTCGCGATCCACCTGGTACTGGCCGCCGGATAATTGAATGCGATACATGCCCAGGTTCGATTTCATCAGCCCCGGCGTGTCCACGTGTTCGGTGTAGACCTGAGGCAGCGTGACGAAGGCACCGCCATCGTCGGGCCAGGACTTGAGCATCGGCAATTGGCTGATCTGCGTCGTCTGTGCCAGCACCGGACCGCGACGGCGGCGTTTGGGAAGCATGGCCACCGCGTAGCGGAGACTGGTCGCATAGCGCCAGGGGCGGCGCATCAACTGCGGAGGATCGATTTTCAACTCGATCAGCCGCCGGACTCCTTCCAACGTGTCGCGAAACATGTAGCGGGCGCGGTCGATGGTTCCAAACAGGTTCGAGACCATCGGAAAGCGGCAACCCGTGACGTTGGTCATCAGGATCGCCGGTCCCCCCGAGGCGTAGACCCGACGGTGAATTTCGGCAGCTTCCAGATTCGCGTCGATCGGATCGTCGATCCGGACCAGATGTTCCGACGATTCCAGGTCCCGCACACATTGCTGCAAATTCCGATATCCCACAGCCGCCTCCCACTTCGTTATTGTCACAAGAAAACGCGATCGAACATCGCCCCCCATTGCCGTCACTTGTATCATACCGGCGTGATTGTCACCACGCTCCGAGGCCGTGAAAAAAATGGGGTTGGCTCCAAGCGGAAACGCCGAAAACCAAGGAAAAACGGCGGTCGCCAAGGTGCCTGTCCCAATTCTTTCACAGCCTCTCCCCGCTCGTTACGTACCGCACGGCTGAGCCGCGACATAACGGCTGACGGTCCATGCGTCGCGGACAGATCCGAGAAAAGGACAGCGAACAGGGACATGCTTTTTTTCAAGGGTTTGGCTCGTGCGTGAGCGTCGTGCGTTGTGACCTGATGACGTCGATCTTCGGAAAAAGTCGTCCAGGCCCTTAATCAGGCCACCTCTAGGATGCCCAGTAGGGCAGGCGGATATCTGCGGATGTCCCAGTCCCCTAGATCCTGCAGCGTGGTCCAGTCGAATCGCTGATCTGCCTCGACAGCCATCAGACTGGTGACCGGAGCGGCCCGGAGCAACTCGGCTAACAAGCGATGCATTTCGGGCAATCGATCGACGAAGAAATCGAAGGGCGGCGAGCACAAGATGAGCCAAGGTTGGCCCGCGAGAAGGTCAGGATTCGAGGCTTGCTGCTGCCTGAACCACAAGAAAGCATCGGCCGCGAAAACGTGACATTGCGATTCGACGCCCAGATCGGCCATGTTTTGGCGGATCACCCGCGCCGTTGGAAAATGCCGCTCGATCAACGTGGCTCGAGCCGCCCCGCGGCTGATCGCTTCGAACCCCAAGGCGCCCGTGCCGGCAAACAGGTCGATCGCATGCTTGCCACGCACATCCGGTCCAAGCAGATTGAACAAGGCTTCGCGAACTCGGTCCTTCATCGGGCGTGTACGCGGGTCGCCCAAATAGCGGAAGGGACGGTTTCGAAGCTCACCGCCGATGATGCGCAGCGGTTTTTCGATCGGGACCGTGGGCGACGAGGCTCGAGAACGGTCGGACGAACTTTTTCTGCGACTCATCGTAGAACCCGGCAATAGGTGGTTTTTCTCCGCTGCCAACTATGCTACCCTAAAGCCCATTGATCAACAGGGGGCGGATTTCGCCACCCGACGATACGTATTTGTCCGTGGGAGGATCAAGGAATGTCTCGACGTTTTCACCGATGGTGCTACCCCATTCTTTTTGGTTGGGTTTTCGCCCTGGTCCCGCTGCCGATGATCGCCCAAGATACCGGTGACGACGAACCGCCCCCCGCCGCAGAACAGCCGGAAGAGCCCGCACCGGAGGAACCGGCACCGGAGGAACCGGCACCCGAGGAACCGGCACCGGAGGAACCGGCACCGGAGGAACCGGCACCGGAGGAACCGGCACCCGAGGAACCGGCACCCGAGGAACCGGCACCCGAGGAACCGGCACCCGAGGAACCCGCACCCGAGGAACCCGCACCCGAGGAACCCGCACCAGAGGAACCGGCACCGGAAGAACCGGCCAGGGAACCCGATCCCGCGGCTGATCCTGAGACGGATCGCGTCGAGGCGGAATCGGAGATCGCCGAAGCGAATCAGGCTTTCGCAGACGCCATGCAGCAGTGGAAAGATCTGCTGAAGGACCTTAGAGAACTGCGAGTCCGGTTCCAGGATGCCGATCCAACCGAGACGGCTCCGATCGTCGAACAATGGAATGAAAAGATCGCTCGGGGCGAACAATTGATCGACGAATTGCGATTAACGGGCCTAGACGCTTATCGAGCCGATCCTCGCGACGACTCCGAAGTCGCTCAATTTTTGGTGTCCATGGCCGTCGATGATGCCCAACGCGACAACTATGAACCGGCGGCCCAGGTGGTGCGGACGCTACTGGATCATGGCAGCGAACACCCCGGCCTGATCCAAGTTGCCGGGATGGTCTTGGTCGCGGTCAATGATTTCGTTCGTGGCCAGGAGATGCTTGCCCAAGCTCGCGACGCAGGTTTGCTGAGCGAACTCGGGCAGCGTTACTTGCAGGACATACCCGCTTACATCGAGTATTGGGAGGTTGAGAAAGCCTTGCGCCAGCAGGAGGCCGAGGCGGACGATTTGCCGCGAGTCCTGTTGTCGACCAGCCAAGGCGATCTGATCGTCGAATTGCTGGAGAACGAAGCGCCCGAGACCGTGGCGAATTTTATCAGCCTGGTCTCCGATGGTTTCTATGACGGGCTGAGCTTCCATCGCGTGATCCCCGGATTCATGGCTCAGGGCGGTTGCCCCGTCGGTGATGGAACGGGGGGGCCCGGTTATCGAATCTATTGCGAGTGCCACAAGGAGAATCACCGCAAGCATTTTCGCGGAACGCTGAGCATGGCCCATGCCGGGCGGAATACGGGCGGTTCCCAGTTCTTTTTGACCTTCCTGCCGACTCCGCACCTGAACGGTGCTCATACGGTGTTTGGACGCGTGATCGAGGGGATGGAGGTGCTGGCGAAACTGCAACGCATCGATCCCTCGGACGATCAAGCGGCGGCCCGGCAACCGGATCGAATCATGAAAGCAGAAGTGATCCGCAAACGGGATCACGACTATCAACCTCGCAAAGTCGAGTAACTCTGACGAAAGGAAATGACGTGTTACGTTGGATTATGCGTTCGACCTTGATGTTCGCTGCCCTGACGGTTTGGTTCGTCGAGGCGAGAGCTGCGGAGAGTCCCGCCGAAAACTACGCCGCGGTTCGGGCTGAATGGGATCAAGCGACCCAGCAGATGGATCGATTGGCAGAACAATTCCGCTCGGCCCCGCCCGAGCAGCAACAGCAGATTCGGCAACAGTACATGACGCTGGCCGGTCAGATGGACGATATGCTGCCGAAGCTGACCGAAACGGCTACGGCCGCCTATCTGGCTGCGCCGAACGACGATCCGGACTTGGTGCGCCTGTTGGTCGGGATCGCCGCCAATGCACTGCGAAACGATCGTTTCGAAGCGGCTGCCGAAACGGCTCAGATGCTGATCGATCACGAATGTCCGGAAAAGGCTGTCTATGGCGTCGCGGGCACCGCGGCTTACTGCCTGGATGATTTCGAATTGGCGGAAAAGTACCTGAATATCGCGAGCGAGGCGCAACTCCTGGAACAGGATGGTCAGATGTACGCCACCGACGTCGCGCAGGCCAGGAAGCTGTGGCAGGTGGAACAGCGGCTGCGCGAGGCGGAAGCAGCGGCCGACGATCTGCCGCGAGTCTTGATGAAGACCTCCAAGGGCGATCTGGTGATCGAGTTGTTCGAAAACGAGGCGCCGCAGACGGTGGGGAACTTCGTCAGCCTGGTCGAAAAAGGATTCTACAACGGTCTGACGTTTCACCGTGTGTTGCCGGGATTCATGGCTCAAGGTGGTTGCCCGGACGGAACCGGCGCCGGCGGACCGGGTTATCAGATCTACTGTGAGACCGACAAGCCCGACCGTCGCAACCACTTCCGCGGCGTGCTGAGCATGGCCCATGCGGGAAAAAATACGGGCGGATCGCAGTTCTTCCTGACCTTTCGACGTACCTCGCACCTGGACGGCGGGCATACGGTTTTCGGACGCGTGATCGAAGGCCTGGAAGTTCTGGAAGAACTTCAACGCATCGATCCCCAAAGGCCTTCGGGGGTCGAGCCGGACAGGATCTTGGAAGCGAAAGTGCTTCGAAAACGAGACCACCCCTACCAGCCGACGCGAACCCGTTAACGGAGAGGCTCTGCATGTTGAAAGGCATTCCCCCGACCATTTCGCCCGATTTGATGTACGTGTTGATGAAGATGGGGCACGGTGACGAAATCGTGTTGGCCGACGGAAATTTCCCCGCCGATTCGCACGCCCAACGCATCGTACGAGCGGACGGATTGTCCGTGCCCGACGTGCTGGAAGCGATTTTGGCTTACTTTCCGCTGGATACCTTTGTGGACGCACCCGCCGCCGTCATGAAACCGGTGAACGAGGATGCGCCGGAACCCGAGATTTGGACGCAGTTCCGGGTATTGATGGACGCTGCCGAGCGCCGGGAAGTGTCCATGGAATTGGTGGAACGTTTCGCGTTCTACCAGCGGACCCGACAGGCTTATGCCGTGGTCGCGACCAGCGAAACGGCTCTGTATGCCAACCTGATCCTGAAAAAGGGCGTCGTCGCGGCATAAGCTGCGTCAGGAAACGGGGCAAATCCTTTGGAGTGCGGCGGCTTGACGCCGCTTTCCTTTGCGCCAGCGGTGCATTTTCCACGATAGCTGGGGTCGCGATGAGTGAGCGGCACGGCGCTAGCCGCCGGTGGCGTGCAGGACCGGCGGCTAGCGCCGTGCCGCTCACAACCGCATTCTTCGCCGAGACAACGCACGAGGACGAAGACGACCCGTTTAGTTGCGGCTGCGTGATGTCGAGGGGATGTGGATGGCGCGATGATGAAGTGCCAGGGCGGCTTCGCCCAGTGATTCGGCCAGGGTGGGATGAGCGTGGCACAGATGCGCGAGATCCTCGCTGCTGGCGCCGAAGGACATCGCCGCCACGGCTTCGGCGATCAAATCGCCGGCTCGCGCTGCCAGGATATGCACGCCCAGGACGCGATCGGTTTGGGCATCGGCCAGGATCTTGACCTTGCCGTCGGTCTCGCCCAGTGTCTGCGCGCGGCCGCTGGCCATCATCGGAAAGACTCCTCGGCGATACTCGCGTCCCGCATCCTTCAGTTGCTCTTCGGTCTGCCCCACCGCGGCCAGTTCCGGATGGGTGTAAACCACTCCGGGGATGGTCCGGTAATCCACGTGCCCGTACCCGCCGGCCAGTCTTTCGATGCACGCCAGGGCTTCGTGCGAGGCTTTGTGCGCCAGTTTGGGACCATGGATACAGTCTCCGATCGCGTAGATTCCCGGGACGTTCGTTGCGAAATCCTCGGCGACTTCGATTTCGCCCCGCCGATCCACCGGGATTCCGACCTGCTCCAGACCGAGATCGTCCGTATTGGGAACTCGACCGATCGCCAGCAAAACGCGATCGCATTCGATGGGATCGGCGTCTTCGCAGTGCAACACGCAACGATCGTCTCGGACCACTGCCTGCTGCACGCGGGTCTGCAGACGGAATTCGACGCCCTGCTTCTTGAAGATCTGATGAGCCGCCTGGGCGATTTCCAAATCCATCCCGGGCAGGATGCGGTCCAGGGCTTCCAGCACCGTGACCCGAGCGCCCAAACGCCGCCAGACGCTGCCCAGTTCCAGGCCGATATAGCCGGCTCCGATCACCACCAGATGATCGGGGACGCGATCGTAAGCCAACGCCTCGGTGCTGGTTCCGATGCGATCGCCATCCACTTCCACTCCGGGTAGCGGAGCGGGGCGGCTGCCGGTGGCGATCAGGATATCTTTGGCCGCCAAGGGAAGTTCACCGTCCCGGCTGGTGACGACGACCTTGCCCGAGCCTTCCAGACGGCCGCGTCCCAAGAACCGCGTGACCTTGCCCTTTTTGAACAGGCCGTCGATCCCCTGGGCCAACGTTTGGACGATCTTCGCTTTGCGGCGATGCATTTGTTCCAGGTCCAGTTCAAAAGACTCGACCTTCACCCCATGCTGTGCCAACCCGTGGCACGTTTCGTGATAGCGTTCGCTGGATTCCAACAACGCTTTGCTGGGGATGCACCCGACGCGCAGGCACGTGCCGCCCAGTTGTTCGTTTTCGTCGATACAGGCGACGCGCCAGCCGAGTTGGGCCGCGCGAATGGCCGCGACGTATCCGCCGGGCCCGCCTCCCAGGACTACGAGGTCGAAGGAATGCTCAGTCACCGTCTTGTTCCGTAGCAAAGGTTCGCAATTACGTGCATTTCGTTGGGTCAAACCTCCAGCAGCATCCGCGCCGGTTGTTCGATGATCTCTTTGATCCGCCGCAGGAACGTGACGGCCTCGCGACCGTCGACGATGCGGTGGTCGTAGGTCAGTGCGACGTACATCATCGGCCGGATCACCACCTGGCCCTGATCGGCAACCGGTCTTTCCTGGATCGCGTGCAGTCCCAATACACCGCTTTGGGGTGGATTGATGATGGGCGTCGACAGCAGGGAACCGTAGACGCCCCCATTGGTGATTGTAAACGTACCGCCCGTCATATCATCGGGTCGAAGCTTGTTCTGTTCGGCGCGTTTCGCAAAATCGATGATCTGCAGTTCGATCTCGGCAAAACTCAACCGTTCCGCGTTGCGAAGCACCGGGACGACCAGCCCGCGACCGCTGCCGATGGCGATGCCCACGTCGTAGTAGTTTCGATAGGCGATCTCGCGGCCCCGCACCTCGGCATTCAACGCCGGGAATTCCTTCAGCGCCTCGATCGTGGCCTTGGTGAAAAAGGACATGAACCCCAACTTGCACTGAAACTTCTCTTCGAAGCGTTCACGATAATCCTTTCGCATCCGGATCACGGCCGACATGTCGATTTCGTTGAAGGTGGTCAGCAGGGCTGCTTCTTGCTGAGCCTGGACCAAACGTTCGCCGATGCGCCGCCGGATCAGGCTCATCGGCACGACTTCTTCCTGCCGAGCCCCCTCGGCAGTCGTTGGCTTGATTTGCGGAGTCGTTGGTCTTCGCGCGTCAGGTGGCGCGGACGGTTCGGGCGTCTTCGCAGCGGGAGCATCCTCAGGCGGGGGAGCACTCTCCGCGGCGGGAGCGGCCGTTGTGGATGGCTCTTCTTTTTCTTCCGGCTCATCGGACGATGGAGCGCTCGGCGTTTCTGACTCCGTCGACGCGGCAGGTTGGGAAGTCTCGGACGTCGCATCCGCATCGGACTCGTCCTTGGGTTCCGAGGTGTCGGCATCCGCCAACTGCTCGATGTGGCGCAGCACGTCTTCTTTCAGCAGACGCCCGCCGGGGCCCGTCGCTTCGACGTCGCGACTCTGCAACCCGTGTTCGGCCAGCAATCGCTGGGCCGCAGGCATGATCACCACCGGCTTTTGCAGGGGACCGGGCTCGGATTCGGTCGACGCTTTCTTCTCGACGGAGGCGTTTTCGTCGATCAGCGCGATCACCTCGTCGATCTCCGCCGGATCGCCTTCTTTCTTCAGGATCTTGGTCAGCACGCCGCCGGCGGGCGCCGACAGTTCCATGCTGGCCTTGTCGGTCTCCAGTTCGACCAGCGTTTCGTCCTGTTCGACCCATTGGCCTTCGTGTTTGAACCACTGACCGATCTGGACCTCCTGGATCGATTCACCCGCTTGTGGAATCTTCAGTTCGTGCACCATTACCGTTTCGTCGCCTTCGAAGGATTGAAAGAACCTGTATTGCACCCAAACCGATCGCGTCAGACCGTTTCTCCGAACGCTTTTTCGATCAACACTCGTTGTTCCGTACGATGCGAATTGCTCGACCCCGTGGCGGGACTGGCCGACGCCGGGCGAGCGATCCCGTCAAACGGATAGCGATCTTGCAGCTTTTCGCCCAGACGCCAGCGAAGAAAACTCCAGGCCCCCATGTTCTCGGGCTCCTCTTGAACCCAATAGACGGGCGTCCCCTCGCCGTAGACGTTCAAAGCATCCAACACTTGGACATCGGGCAGCGGATAAAACTGTTCCAGACGCACCAAGGCCACATCGTGCCGATCCTCTTTCCGTCGAGCCGCGTCCAGATCGTAGTACATTTTGCCGCTGCACAGCAGCACTCGCTGGACGTGTTTCGGGTCGGTATCGGTATCGGGCAGCACGCGTTGAAAACGACCGGCCGCAAAATCATCCAACTCCGAAACCGTCTCCGAATGTCGCAAGAGACTCTTGGGCGTGAACACGACCAACGGTTTTCGCCAAGGTCGCATGACTTGCCGCCGCAACGCGTGAAAATGCTGAGCCGGCGTGCTGGGCATGACGATCTGCATGTTATCGTCGGCCGCCAGCACCAGGAAGCGTTCCAGTCGGGCACTGGAGTGTTCAGGCCCCTGCCCCTCGAAACCGTGAGGCAGCAACATGACCAGGCCGCTCAGATGCTGCCACTTGTCCTCGGCACTGGCGATAAACTGGTCGATGATCACCTGAGCCGCGTTGGCAAAGTCACCGAACTGGGCTTCCCAGATCACCAATCCATCCGGGAAAACCAAGCTGTAGCCATACTCGTATCCCAACACCCCCGCCTCGGACAAAGGACTGTTGATGATCTCGACCGTTGCCTGATCCGGACAGATATGTTGCAACGCCATGTAGGTGTGACCATCGGTCGTGTCGTGCAACACCGCATGGCGTTGGCTGAAGGTTCCCCGCTGAGAATCCTGGCCGGAAAACCGAACTCGGTAGCCGTCGGCCAACACCGAAGCCAAGGCCAACAATTCGGCGGACGCCCAATCCAACGGTTTGTCACCCGTACCCATCGCGCGACGGTTGTTCAGCACTCGCCGCAGTTTCTTATGCACGTGAAAATCCTCGGGCACCGCTGCCAATCGCTCCAAGTAGCGAGACAGATCCTCTCGATCCACCCCCGTATCCACCTCGTCCACCGTGCTGTCCGCGCGGCCGATGAAACCCTGCCACATCGTTTCGAGCGTTCCCTTAGGGGGTGAGTAATCACTACCCCGAGCCAGCTTGAGTTCCTGTTCCAGGATTTCATGCCGCCGTTCGGCAATGTCATCCGCTTCTTCCTGCGAGACCATTCCCAACTGCATCAATTGATTCAGGTAACCCAGACGGACCGTCGGCCGATTCTCGATCGCAGCGTACATCAACGGCTGAGTGAACGCGGGTTCATCGCCCTCGTTGTGACCCCACCTTCGAAAACTGTACATGTCGATCACCACGTCGCGACGAAAGGCGGCTCGAAAATCCAACGCCATATCGACGACTTGGGCCACCGCCTCGGGATCCTCGCCGTTGACGTGGAAGATCGGAATCTGCAACATTTTGGCCACGTCGGTGGCATACCCACACGATCGGCCTTCGTGGGGAGGCGTCGTGAATCCGATCTGATTGTTGATGATGATGTGAACGGTCCCGCCGACGGCATACCCGGGCAGTTGACTTAAGTTCAATGTCTCCTGCACGATCCCTTCGCCCGCAAACGAGGCATCCCCGTGGATCAACACCGTCGCGGCCACCTTTCGCTGCGAATCGCCAAACCGGTCCTGTTTGCCACGACATCGCCCCAGCGTCACCGGATTGACAAACTCCAGATGCGACGGGTTGAAGCCCAACGAGATATGAACCTCGTGACCGGTGGCCGTGGTGACGTAATTGTGATACCCCAAGTGATACTTCACGTCGCCCCGGCTGTTGTGCACGGGCGTATCGACGTCCTCGAACTCGCGAAAGATGTCGTGGTAGTGCTTGCCCAAAATATTGGCCAGCACGTTCAGACGGCCTCGATGAGCCATGCCCATCACGATCTCGCGTACGCCCTGCAGGGCCAGTTTTTCGATGGCCAGGTCCAACAACGGAATGACCGTTTCAGCCCCCTCCAAAGAAAATGTCTTCATGCCGACGTACTTCGTGCGCACAAACTGTTCGAAAATCACGGCGTCGGTCAACTTGGTCAGGATGCGGACCTGCTGCTGATGGTTCAAACGCAAACGATGTTCGCGGTTCTCCATCCGCCGCTGCAGCCAGCGCCTGGTCTCCAATTCGTCGATGTGCATGAATTGGGCGCCGATCGCTCCGCAGTAGCTTTCCTCCAAGCGCTCGATCACCTCGCGCAGCGTCTGCACATTCGACCCGCGAATGGCTTTCGTCGACACCTGCGAATCCAAATCCGCCTTGGTGATCCCGTAATAGTCCAAGTCCAGTTCGAACGGTCGAGGATTCTGACGGCCCAGCGGATCGACGCGCGCGATGATGTGCCCGCGAACCCGGTAATTCCGGACCAGGATGTCGAAACGTTCCTGAAGCCGAGCCAGGTGGAGCTTATCCTCCATCGCCGCCGAATCGCTACCCGAAGGCGGCCTGAAGATCGTCGCCGGGGCAAATGACGGTCCCACACGACCGAAATTGTTTTGCCCACCCCCTTCATTAAGGGATTCAAACCATTGCCTCCAGTCGGAAGAGACACTCTCCGGATTGGTGACATAATCGGCGTACAAACGCTCGAGGTACGCCGTGTTCAACGCGTTGCGCCAGTCGTCCATGCCTCGCCAGCCCATCTGACAGGATCTACCAAAATAACCGATAAAATTCCCGGCGATCACCAAGTTCGCCGGAATCGACTATCCTACTATAACCTACTCAGTCCGTCATGTTACCTGGCACTGTAGAGAAAAAGGGCGGTTTTGAACGGCTGGCGTTGCATTCCTAGGGATTAGCGCAGCAATAGAACTCGATTGCTGCCACGAACGAAATCTACTTCTTAAGTTATATTAGTCGTCCCTCTGAAAGAAGTTATTTCGAACCTGCGAATGAGCATTTGGCCCGTTGTTTCTTGGTGGAATCGTCGGAAATGGGGGTCGGGAGTCGTTTTCGGGTAGAGATCGACCAGATGGCAAGTCGCTTGCGCGAAAACGACTCCCGACTTGGCGTGTTCAATTTACGCCTGTCAAGGCCAATTGGCTTGCTCCCGTTTTTGTTCCCATTCCGCCGCCGCATTCCGGCCCCCAGCGGCGCAGGGTCGCTGTTGGGTCAAAGGGAAGAAAGGAAAGGGTGGCAAACGAGGTGCGCGTATTACCAAACCGGGCTCCCACCGGTGCAGGACCGGTGGGGAGCCAGAGGTATTCAGGGCAACCAGTTACGGAACGGAGACGTGTATGCGAGAAAACGCGAAATCAAGCCAGAATGCGACAAATTGAACACCCCACTCCCGACCTCCTCGGCATCGACGACGCCCTCGGCATTGATGGCCACGCATTATTCGCTGAGTGTGCCTTTGGTACTGGGAACGCTTGTGATGCGTGGGTCGGGTTCGACCGCCATTCGCAGCGCTCGAGCGGTGGCCTTGAAGATCGCTTCACTGATGTGATGGGTATTGCGGCCGTGATGAAGCACCACATGTAGGTTGCATCTTGCGTTGGCTGCCATGGCTTGCCAGAAATCCTCGATCAGCTCACTGTCGAAGGTTCCGATCTTGGCAGCGGGCATGTCCGCTTGAAATACCATGAAGTATCGGCCACTCAAGTCGGTCGCCACGGTGACCAACGTCTCTTCCATGGGCAAGGTAAAGTGCCCATAGCGACGAATGCCCGCTTTGTCACCCAGCGCTTGATATACGGCCTGGCCCAAGCAGATGCCCACATCTTCGACGGTATGGTGGTCGTCCACGTGCAGGTCGCCAGTGGCCTCGACACGCAGGTCGAATGCACCATGACGAGCGAACAGGTCGAGCATGTGATCCAGGAATCCGACGCCGGTCAGGATCTGCGAACGACCGGTGCCGTCCAAGTTCAATTCCAGATGAATCTGCGTCTCGGCCGTCGCTCGGTCGATGGTTGCGGTTCGGTTCATTGCTTTACACCATGCTCTGTAAAAGGGCCAGACAAGCGTCGATCTGTTCGTCGGTGCCAACACTGATTCGCAGGCCATCTCCCCATTTGGAGTAGTTCATATAGCGAACCAGCACTCGATTCTGCTTCAGTTGATCGTACAAGGCCGCCGAAGGTCGCTTGGGATGGCGCGTCCAAATAAAGTTCGCGTGGGAGGGGACGCTTGCGAACCCCAAGGCATCCAGTCCCGCCATCAGTCGCTGGCGAGTGGCGATGATCTTGGCAACGTTGTCGCGCAGCCAAGCTTGGTCATCGATCGCTGCGGTGGCTCCGGCGATGGACAGGGCGTCGCAATTGTACGAGTCTTTGACCTTGGCCAGTTTTGCGATCGCATGCGGTTGACCGACCAGGAAACCGAAGCGTAAACCGGCCAACGCATACGACTTGCTGAACGTTCGCGACACGAAGATGCGTTCGTTCTGCCTGACCAGATCCAGACAGTTGGATGTCGCAAAATCCGCATAGGCTTCGTCCACCAGCAAGGGGCAGGTCAAGCGCGAGGCGAGGTCGCCGATCGCCTGGTGCGAGACCAGCGTGCCGGACGGGCTGTTGGGATTGGGCAGGAACACCAATCGCAACTGGGGCGAGTCGGCATAAAAGGCTGCGGACAACGTCCAATCCTCGTTCCAGGAAATCTCCTCGGACCATGCGCCCTGGATTTGGGCCAGCGTCTTGTACAGCACGTAACTGGGGTAGGGCAGCCGGAGCAATTGACCGTTGCCGACGAAGGCTCGCGTCACGATCGTCAAGATGTCATCGCTGCCGTTACCGCAAAGAATCCAGTCCGGTTCCACGCCCAACACCTCAGCGGCCCGATATCGGAACGCATTGCCCATCGGGTCGGGATACCGGCTCAAGCCGGATTCCGCCGCCTGTTGTACCGCGCGAATCACACGCGGCGAAGGTGGATAAGGGCTCTCGTTCGTATTGAGTTTAATGAATTTGCCAGCCTGAGGCTGCTCGCCGGGCGTGTATCCTCCTAAAGCCTGAATCTCGGGTCGGAAACCAATCATGCTAAAATCCTGACAAATCCTGACGCATCGTAATCGTCATATTGTTTCGGTGAACCACCTCTTCATAGGGGCATTGGCCCAGCACTTCGGCGATTCGAGTTGAGCGGAGACCTTTGATCAGGAGGATTTCATCCGAGTGGTAGTTCGTCAATCCACGCGCCAATTCGACGCCACAAGGATCGCAGATCGAGACCACGTCCCCTTTCTGAAAGTCGCCTTCGATCACCTGAATGCCGATCGCCAGCAGGCTGCGTCCGTCGCGCCCAATGGCCCGAGCGGCTCCGTCATCCACCAAAATTCTACCACGCGGTTGGGCGGAGAAGCCGATCTAACGTTTTCGGGGCGTGACTGTCTTCCCCTCGGCGATCATCAGCGTGCCGATCAGTTCACCAGCCATGATCCGCCGCAATGTCCCTCGCTGGTGTCCGCTGGCGATGATCGCATTCTCGCCGGCAGCCGTGACCATGCGAGCTGCCTCCAATTTGCTGCTCATCCCCCCTTTGCTGAATATTGAGGCCCGTTCGCAGACCAAACCTCGAATCGAGTCGTTCAACACATCCACCGTACTGATGACTTTGGATTGTGGATCTGCCGGATTCCCATCGAATAGGCCTTCAACATCTGAAAGAATAACTAACAGTGGAGCACGCAAAAGATTGGTGACCAAGGCCGCCAAGCGGTCGTTATCGCCAAACGTTGTCAGCAACTCATCCACAGCCACGGTATCGTTTTCGTTAATGATCGGCACCGCCCCAAAGTCCAATAGCGAAAACAGGGTATTGCGGACGTTCAGGTATCGAATTCGGTGCTGAATATCTTCGGCTGTCAGCAGCACCTGCGCTGCATGTCGCCCGTATTGGCGGAATGTTCGATCGTAGGTTTGGATCAGGTTCGTCTGGCCGATCGCTGCCACGGCTTGTAAGCGGGCCAAGTCGGTGGGACGTTGCCTCAGGCCCAGCAGACTCATCCCCGCCCCGACCGCTCCCGAGCTGACGAGCACCACGCGGCGGCCCGATTCGTAAATTTCGTTGATTTCCTCCGCAAGTTGTGCGATCCGCTGCTCGTCCAGCCGGCCGTCGGCGTGGGTCAGCACACGCGTGCCCACTTTGACGACGATCAATTCGGCTGTGACAGCAATCTCCTGCCGGAGGATATCGGTCATGGGTTTCATGGATCGCTTTTTGTTGGTTCACGCAGCTTTGGGATGGTTTGTCCCACCTTGTCACCTGGGGGGTCATTCGAATCCGCAAACTGGTTTTCGTCAAGCTGTCGATGTCGAAACCGGCTTTTCACGAATCGTTATTGAGTCATTTTCGGGTTTCGCGTAACATCCCGCGCGTTTTCGTATTGGCTTGTCTCTTGTTGGAAGGCGTTCTAGCCGGATGGTGGATTTCGACATTCAGCGTTGCAGTCGTCGTTGCGCCAAGTTGGACCGGGAGTTTGCACCGGGCGAGGAGTTCTATTCGGTGCTGATCGCCGAGGGCTCGGAAGTGGTTCGCTACGACTACAGCCGAGACGCTTGGGAGGGTCCTCCGGATGACGCGATCGGGTGGTGGCGTTCCCAGATGCCCGAACCTAGTGCGAGGCGAGCCAATTGGGCGCCGAATGACGTGATGTTGGACTATTTCCAACAACTCGAATCGCAGCCGGAAAAACAAGACGTCCGATACATCCTGACGCTGTTGATGATCCGTCGTCGCGTGCTGCGTCTGGAGGATTCAGAATTCGACGAGCACGGGCAGGAAAAAATGGTGGTTTTCTGCCCTAGGAACGAAACCGAATATCACGTGCCGGTGGTGTCACCGGATGCAGCGCGTGCTGGCGAGATTCAGGACGAGCTGGCCCGCCTGCTGCTGGACGACGCGGTTTAGATCAAATGACAAGGATGTTGCGTTGCGGTTCTTCAGGTCGTCAACTTGGTTGATCGCTCTTGTGGTGATCTCGTCCAGCGGCGCAAGTTGTCCGATTCGGCAGCCTCCTGGCGTCACGCCTCCCTCGGCCTTTATGGGTCCGCCCACGATTGACGAGGTGCTGGGTGTCATCAACACCAACAGCAGCCGCATCCACCAACTTCAGGCCGATAACGCTCGAATTGGCATCCAAGGGGTCCCGGCGATGCGAGCCAGCGTCGCCTTGGAACGACCGAGGAATTTTCGTCTGCGAGCACAGTTTGTAGGATTGGGCGAGGTACTGGATCTGGGCAGCAACCAGGAGCTGTTCTGGGCCTTGATCGACGCACCGGAAATCGCCACGAACGTACCCCGCGGGATCTATTACGCGCGTCATGACCAGATTGCCAGTCGCTTGGACATGCTGCCGATCCGCCCCGATTGGTTGGTCGATGCCTTCGGGCTGCCGATCCTGGATCCGGCCCATTCCCACGAAGGTCCATGGCCGCGCGCTTCGGATCAATGGGAGATCCGATCGCGGATTCCGACATTCGAAGGCGAAACAGGTCGGATCACCATCGTCCACGCCAACTACGGTTGGGTTCTGGAACAGCACTTTTATGATGTGCGAGGTCAACTGGTGGCTTCTTCGCTGACCTCGAACCACCGCTACTACCCGGAAATCGGCGTCTCGTTACCGCATCGTATCGAGATCCGCTTGCCGCCGCCCAATCGTCCCTTCCACTTGGAGATCGACACGTACTCGATCAATCAATTGCGAGTCGAGTCGAGTCAGTTATTCGCCATGCCGGACCATCCGGGTTACCCCATGTTCGACCTGGCGGCGCCCGGCATGCCCGGGCCTTCCGGAGGTTGGCCAAACCAACCGCCCGCCGTCCCCTACCCGAACCAGCCATCGGCCGAAAGGTACCCCATCACCGGTTCGCGGCCCAAGTATCGAGGCTATTCGACGATCCGCTAAGAGGCCGTAACAAGACTGTTCGGCGCGGTTCAACTGTTCGGCGCGGGCCTCCGACCCCGCCGAAACCACCGACCGAAGGTCTCTCAGCCCAGTTTTGTTACGACCTATACACGAAGGCGACTGGCGACCAGCAGCAGACCGACCAAAGTCTTTGCGTCTTCGATATCGCCTCGCTGGACCATCGCCATCGCCTCTTGCCAAGGTACCACAACGTTCCGAATATCTTCGCCCGGCTCCCTGGCTGGTGGCCCGGGCTCGAGTCCCTTCGCCAGAAACAAGTGCATCCGTTCGTCTAGGATTCCCGGCGAGACGAAAAAACTTTGCAGAAGACTCCACGTTCCCTCTCGATATCCCGTTTCTTCCATCAGTTCGCGTACGGCCGCCTTCAGCGGATCTTCCCCTGCATCCAGGGTTCCCGCGGGCAACTCCAGCAGGCGGCGTCCGACGGCCACGCGATAATTCTCGATCAGGCACACGTGATCGTTGTCCACCATCGGAACGATCACCACGGCGCCCGGATGTCGAATCACCTGCCGCTGCCGACGTTGATTGTTGGGCAGTTCCTGCCAGACGCGTTCCACCGAAAAACGCTCGGTCTGCAGCAACCACCGCTCGGTCCCCGAGTTCCCCTTGTTTGCCGTTTCCGTCATTTCGCTCTCCACCTTCACCCCAACGTCACAACCAGCACCCCTCGCAGGACCGATCGCAATCGGTTCCGCCACACACGATCGCCTCACGCAAGTCGCATGTAATAATCTACCGCGCTCGGCGAGCGTATCCGACCCCGCTGACCGTCTCGTGGTGAGACCTCGTTCTTCGTTCCATCGAACGCTGTTCAATGCCTTCGATCACCTGGCGCAGCGAAACCACGTGAACCTGAGTGTCCGTCGGCGGTAATGGTCTGGTTCCACACATACGGTGACATGGGGTCCACTTCATTTTTCGTCCAGAAGCGACACCGTGTCGTACCCCGTTGGACGAGACTCGTCTTGATCCATTCCGTGGCAGAACGTCACACCGCCACGGTCCGTCAACACATACCCGTTGTGCATTTCGGCTTGGTCGATCTTTCGTGGCATTCGCCGCTGTCCGCTGCTGGCGATGGCGGCGTCTATTGCAAAACATGAGTGTCGCCATGCAGGCAGCTCGTCATGGTTCAGGTTTCAGTGGATAAGACGGCCTGAATATCGCCTCGTTTCGACTGTCGCCGGCGAACGTGAAGCATCGGACATTGGCAACGGTTGGAGTGGGCGCCAATTCAACGTTGGCTCTATGATTGCTTCGCGGCAACACCCGGTCTTGACGGATTCGCGGGCGCAAGCTATCGTGCAATGGTTATTATGACCTAAGTTGGGAAGGCGCAAGCGGTTGGAGTCGTTAGACTCTTTAAGCGTCCAGGGACTGAAGGGCAGACATCCGAACGAAGAGTCAGCCCCACACGATTTCGTCAATGCGGACCCGCAAAATGGCTAACAGCAGGGGATTCTTTTTCGGGAACCCTCCATTTCGTTTCTTGGCAGGACACCTTGCGCAAGACGAGGATTTCCTGAGCGATGCACACGTCATCCTCTAACGACGGAGGTGTGGAATCGGCTGCCATTGCACCCAACGAGTTGCTACGTCAGTTAGCCGCTACGGGAAGCAGTGCGACGAGCAGCCTGATCTGCGAAATCGAGTTGACGCGGTTCGATACGTCGCACCGCCAAGTTCTTCTGCCGTTGCTTTGGGAGTACATCCTGGAACACCGGAACAGCAACATTCGTGAGGAACTCGTGGCCGTTGGTGCGGCGATCCGCAAGTACATTGCGAACATGCCGATGGACCAAATGGGAACGCTCGGTGTTCTTCTGGAGTCGGGCCAACGGTCGCAGTTGCCGATCGAGCTGGAGATCGAAGTCGCGAAAATGATCTACCGCAACTTCGAGACCCATCCGCCGCTCCATCCCGATCCGCACCCCGAGTTGGCTCAACGGCTGTGGGAGTTGGTTCAAGCCTACGTGAATCCGCGCATCCTGATGCGGGACAAGCACTCGGCGGCCGCTTCGCTCGCCATCGTTGCCATCGTCTCAATGCGCAGCAAACTGGCGGAGGCGGCATGGCAAGCAGCAGTCGGAAGCCCCTATCGTTGGTTCAGTGAGCTTGTAAGCGACGATCTCGATGAGCTTCTGGCGACTTGGAGCCGCAAGAACCCAGAGGCGGCGGCTTGGCTGGTCGCGTTGCGTACCCCAGCCAGATGCGTTTGATGGAGACGCGAAGAGTCAGCCCCCGAGTCTTTCGGGTTGGAAGGCAACGGGCTCTGGCGGGTACTGTGTTGCGGGTACTTGTTTCACGCCTTGAGCCGCGATCTGGCCGTGATCCGTCAGCTTCCCCGCAATTTGCACCGACGCCTCTGAATTTAGAGGTGCTGCCCCGACACATCAAGTCAAACAGCGGTTCACGCGTCTTGCCGTCCCTCAGGACGGGCGATCCTCGGCCGTTTAATCGTTCAGGCGACGGCGCGAGATGCTTCCAGCATTGCTTATCACCTGGACTCGCTCCCTGGGACTGGGGAGAGTACAATGATCGCGATGGTCCGGCATGCGGTGAACTGGTGGGCGAAGCGGCGTTGCCTCGGCCCCGCAGCTCGGTTAGCGTTTTGTGCTCACGTGGAGAATTTGATGTCGGAAGGACCTGCTTCTGCCAACTTGAACGTATGGAACCAAACCGTTCTGTGGGACAGGCTCACGAAGTGCGACGAGCACGACGCCCAGGAAGTCAAGGCGTTGCTGACCGACTGGATGCCTCGGATACAGGCCATCCTGACGAGCGGCGGGACTGCTCCCGAGGATTTTACGCTACACGACCAGGGACACGCCTTCCGTGTAGCGCAGCGTATGACCGAGATCATCCCGGAGGCGACCATCGACGGGATGAGTCCGTACGACATCGCGTTCCTGCTGCTTTCGGCGTACCTTCACGATATCGGGATGACGCCCGCACAGTGCAAGGTCTCGCTGCACTACCAGTATCTTCTGACCGGCCAATCGGAGGGTCTACTCGATGATGAAATGGAAGAGTTTCAGCGCTATCTTGACGACGATCAGGAGGGCCTCACGCCGCCGCTTTGCGTTGGTCCCCCAACGCCTGACGATCTGAGACGGGCGAATCGGTTGGTCGCGCACTACTGCCGTGAACGGCACAATGACTGGGGGGCCGAATGGACTCGAAGTAACGCGCCCAGACGGGACGACCGCTATGTCCCGATGGGTAAGTTTCACGATTGGCTGGACGATTTGATTCGCCTTTGCCGTAGTCACCATTTCGGTAGAGCCGAACTCGTTTCCGAGGAGTTCAATCCACGTCTCGTTGGGCAGCCTGGTCAGGTGTTGCATCTGCGCTACCTGGCCTGCGCCCTGCGCGTGGCGGATGTCCTGGAATTCGACCCGGAACGAACGCCGAACGTGGTGCTGCAGCATCGTGATGTCGACCCCAAGAGCGTGATTTTCTGGCACAAGGACCATGGCATTTCGCCGCGTCTGGAAAACGAACGGCTGATCATTTCTGCACGTCCCAAGACAGCATGGCTTTACCGTGCGATCGAGGAGACTCTTGACCAAATCGACCAGGAACTCAGCCTGTGCCGGACACTTTCAGAGGATACGCACTTCGAGAACTGTCCCGGCCTCGTTGCAAAACTTCCGTACCATTGGCAGTTGATGGGAATGATGCATCGTGACTTGAAGCCCGAGCCGGGCAGCTTCGTGTACATCAACAGTTCGTTTCGTCCAAATACCGAAAAGATTCTCCAACTACTGTCCGGCATAGAGTTGTACGGCGATCCGCGAACTGCGGTTCGGGAACTCCTGCAAAACGCCTTCGATGCCGTGCGCGAGCAGATGGCACATCAGCGGCTCAGCCACCCCCATCCAAGTGACCGCGAGCTTGCGAAAGACTTGGGCAAACGCCACCGTGTTGAACTGCGATTGGAACAGAGAAACGACGGATACTGGCTGATTTGCTCAGACACGGGAGTGGGCATGAACAAGAGGCTCATCGAGAATTCCCTGCTGGTCAGTGGCCAGTCCCGCCGTCACGACGTCGCCGCTTTGGAACGCCGTTGTCGGCAGGCCGGCTTCACGACGGGACGAACGGGCCAATTCGGAATCGGCGTGCTGAGCTACTTCATGATCGCAGATCGCCTGTCCTTGGCCACACGTCGGAGTCTTGAACCTGGTGACGCGGACAGCACCGGGTGGACGTTCGAAACCAACGGCGTTGCTGCGTGGGGTGAACTGCGTGCCGATGGGAGACTGCCGCCAGGCACGAGTGTGGCACTTCATCTGAAACGTGAGACAATCGACGATCCGGCAAGCTGGTATGCTGACATCCGTGAGTACGTGTTGCAGACAGTGACCCTTGTCCCGTGCGAGTTCCATGTGAATTCCGCCATCCCCGGCTGTGAGCCTGCGGCTTTCAACCCCGGATGGACCCGTTCCGAGGCAGATCTCGTCGAAATGGTGCTGCGAGACATGCGGTCGCATGACCAACACGAAAGGACTCCGCCGAAACTTCTTCCAAGTCACCTCAAAACGAAAGCCGAAGACGAAGAGCGCCGGTGGGATGAACTGAGGGAGAAGGCTGGTGAATGCTTGCGATGGGTCGTGGAGGAAGACGAGCTTCCCGATGGACTCGGAAGGTACCGATTGCACGTCCCCTATTTCGACCTTCCTGGCGGAGCGTCGCTTTCATTCATGGAGGTCGAGGCTAGCATGCACAGTGCGTTGCTCGGAAGAATAGGGAAAGGCTTCTCGTTCACACCCGGTTTTCCAGTTGCGGCAAGCTGGAAAGGGGTCCGTGTCGCGGTTGACATGCGCGACGTTGTGCATGGCAACTTCGACTACGACGACACCATCAAAGGAACACTGTCTTTCCGTAGGTTACTGGGATTGCAATCGTCCGCCGTCGAGGTCGACTTCGACAGCGATACCGTGGGAAAACTGGCGATCGACCGCGCCGGACTTAACTTGAGCGAACTTGGCTGGAACTGTCTGAAGTGGCTGCGTGACCGCTCCCGTGAGGTGGCTCGGAACTTCATCACATCTCGGGCGTCGTCGAACTACGCCGCGATGAATGCCCGTCGTGTTGCGTGCTCGGAAATCACAATCAAGAACCCGCACTGGGTCACTCGGCGAGATCCGGATCCGCAACACGCGGCGGTTTGGGCACCCGTTCGTTTTCCCGCCGTGGACAGCGTAGCGTGGAAGTACTCCGCACTTCCGACGAGGGTAACGTGGAGGGACAAGGAAGTGACCGTTCTGTCCTGTGTCGGTGGAGTCGATGACGATGACCACTACGACGGACTGCCGTGGAACGGAAGCGAAATACCTCCCGACTGCGTCGTTTCGGTTCCTAGTTATGACAGGTCCGTTGCGCTCCTGTGGAAGCGCAATCCCTGGACAGGAGACGCGCGAAGCGTTTCCAATTTGCCCGCGTGTGAGTTTCCCCCTAAATGGCGGCACCTCGTAGGCGCCCACGTCGAACAACAACACGTCGTTTGGAATGCATCCCACCCTGTCGTTAAGGTGTTGAATCAGGAAGCCGCTGAATGGATCAGAGCAATCACGATTGCGGAGAAGGATCCTGTTGGGCTTCGCGACGAGATCGTTCACGATACCCCGCGAGCCGCCGCGTGGTTGCTTTCACTGATCCTAAGTGGTAACGATCTGATTTGGCGCGGTTTGATCGAGCGAGAGCCGGAGTTCGTTCGGGAACTATGGGAATATGCATGGCCAAAAGGAAGCAGGCAATCGCAGCGGAAATCCATTGGCTTTTGGGTTCAAGACCCGGGGCGGAGGCGGCTTCGAGTGATAACCCCAGAGAGCTGGAAAGCGTACAACCGAGGCAATGCAACGGAGCTAGACAGCCTGATGCCTGACCCTGGTCCAAATTGGACGCTCCAAGTGGAATACGCGAAAGAGGTTTTCCCGGAGGCTTCAGCGTCCATACCGGGACAACAAGAAGCGTCACGAAAGGCGGCGCGACGTCGACAACCATCGAACAACACAGGCGCCGAAGCGGGAAGACGCAGAACGAGGAAATCTCAGTAAGGGTGAGGGGTCGGGTTGTTTGTCGGCTTCTCGGACTCCCTAGCCGCGATTCTTAACAGGCGGGCGACGTCCTAACCATCATCCGGTGACGGAAAACGTGTCGCTCAGCCAGGTGAGCTTGGCACTTTGATCGGAATAGTCGGCCAGCAAATCCGAACACGTCTTTTCGTCGAGAAGCGAGACCGTGTCGTATCGCGTTGGACGAGAGTCGTCCTGATCCAATCCGTGTCCGAACATCACGCCGCCGCGGTCCGTCAATACATACCGGTTGTGCATTTCAGCTTGGTTCCAGCGTACCACGGTCAATGTGACCGTGGGCGGCAAGCACGGCTTGATCCATTGCTCCAGATCCTGCTGGAATCGGGCGATGCCTTTGTCCTGGTTGCTTGTATGGTATTCGATCTTTCCCGGCATTCGCCGCTTTCCGCGGCTGGCGATGGCGGCGAGGAACCTCTTGAGTGGCTCGCAGTATTTCCGCTTGCCAGGGCCGAAGTAGGGGTCGATGAACAGCACTTGGTTGCACTGAGACAAAAGTGCCGTAAGGCAGGAAGCCATTTCGACCGAAGTTCGGAGGATGTGGACGGAGGTCGGCACGACCCAGAGTTCCGGCGGATTGGTGGGGTCGAGGTCCGAACCGACGATTAGATTGGCCGTGCGGCCATCGTTTTTGCATGACACAATCGCGTGGAACGGCCGTCTCTGATTCTCGTCGATCGCGTTGCGCAGCCATTCGTGGGACTTGTCGTAGTCGTAGTCTCGGACCAGCATAACCTGATCGATCCGTTCGAGCGCATCGACGATTCTGAGAAACTCAAGTTCCTCGGCCTCCTGGGCAGCCTGCTTGACCATGCTCTTCCAGGTCTTGGGGAATCGGGAGATCAATCGACCGTGCTCCGCGCCGAATTGCGACATAAAGAAACGAAAGTCCCGCCAGTTTCCAAGTAGCGTCGGGTCCAGTGCAAACTCGCCGAGCATCAGAACAGCTCCTCGGCTCGTTCGCGGAAGAAGCCGCGGGGCCATTTGTCGATGAATTCGCCCGTTTCGTCGATCCGCAGGCGTTTTACCGTGACCCCGTCGGCCGTACGTTCCACGTAGTAGACGGCAACCTGGTCGGGCAGCAGTCCAGGAATTCCCTCCGGCAATTCGCCATCCGTCGTCTGCCGGATGCGGCGGAGCATCCTCAAGATCAGATGCTCCCCGTGTGTTTCCAGGAGGAACCGGCAGTGCTCCTGTTGAATCGTCTGGATGAACAGGTCGCCCAAGCCGACTTCGACGGCAGGGTGATTGTGAAGCTCCGGCTGTTCGATCAGCGAAATGCCGTCGTGCTGGTCCAGTGCGGCGACGACCACGGGAACCAACTGCGTGATTCCGACTGCGATGTCCTGCGGCTCGACTTCCACCAACGAGTCCTCCTCGCGAAGCATCAGTCTCGCATGGTCCGGCAGGTTCCTGATGGCGTCCAGAGCGATTGGCAAATCATCCAGGGGGTTGTCCTGTTCCAGAATGCGCATGATGTAGCTGTCGGACTCCAATTCCTTGAAACGCTTGCGGATCACGCTGTACGCGGTTCCGAGCCGGTCGCTGGACGCCAGCCAATGGCTGACCAGTTCCAAGAAACCGTCATCCGCTCGGCATAGGACATCCCATGCCGCTAGGCCCGCCGACCACCGCGAGGGGTCCGGAGTCAACGGTGCCTGATGGGAACGAGCCGGGATCTCCCGCAGCGGACCGATGTAACGCGCCCCGGCCAAGGCGCGAGCAAGAATCCGCCCCGGAACGACAACCAGCCGAGAAACCAAATCCGTGAACACCCGGTGGTACTCCCCGACAACGTCCTCATCGTACCGCTCCACGGCCTCGGCCGGGTTGTCGGGGAGCAAGTTGAGTTCCAGGGGCAAGGTCCAGTCTGGCAGGGCATCACGATCCGTCTTCATCTGGACTTTGGGCCGCACGGTTGACCAGATACGTGCCTGCTCGGCAGCAACCGCTTGCGCCTCGCGTTGGGACGACCAGCGGTTGGCACGGGCAAAACGAAACTCCCGGATTTCGACGCTGTCTTTGTGGCGCTTCATTGGTTCCCCGGTGCGCAAGTGACGCACGAGATTCTTGCTCAGGTGACGGCGTTGCAGCAAGGCCGCAAACTCCCGGCCGTCATCGGCAGTGCAATACGCCATGCGCAGTTCATCCGGCCGATCGAACTCGTCATTCGACATCTCGACGACTATCGTGCCATCCGGGCCTTCCAAGGCTTCTTCTCCAACGATCTCCGCCTCGACGTAGGCTTGCTCGAGCTGTGATCGCAACCGGGGGTACAGCAGATCGAGCACACCGACCGAATCGACGTCCTCGCCCAGCGGCCAAGCGAACAATTCGTGATCGAAGTTGATTTCCATCTGGCAGTTTCCGCCTCGCGACCTGGCACACGTTACCGTGGCGACATGATCGTGGTTCAGGATGACCGAGTATTCAGAAACGTAGGGCTCGGCCTTGTCGAAATCCCAGGACACGCGAAACCCGATTCTCGCGTCCCAGACGTCTTCCCCGATCGTGGAAAGATCAATCTCTTGGGCTCCGACCAGGTATTCCGCCATCGGATGCTCCTGGTCCAGTTTCTCGGATTTCAGGTCGATCTCCAGCTCGATCCCGATCGGCCGTGCCAATTCATGCCGATGGACGAAGGTCGCAAAGCCGCCCAGGTCGACCGATTTGCCGCCGAGTTCGGTCGCATCGGGATTCCGGTTTCCCTTGACCAGCACTTCGTAGGCGTACAAGAACGCATGGAATATCGTGCTCTTTCCCGCGCTGTTCGAGCCGAACAACAGCGTCACCGGCGCCAGTTCCAGTTCGACGGGATTCTGATGGGAGGCAGGTTCCCCGATCCCCTTGAAGTTCTGAATGCAGATGCCTCTGATCATGATTCGGCCTCGTCAGTTTCCTCGGGTGCGGTTTCGGCCAACTCGTTCTTCCAACAGTTCAACGAAGCGGACGATGCGGTCGGCTCGCTGGTTGGGGATGACATGGCCGATGATTTCGGCAGCGATGGGACCGACGAAGGGAATAGTGCCAAATGTACCTCGGGAAAGTGCAGCGACATAATCGGTCGTATTTGTCTGGAGTGCTGGGAGTGGTTTGTTCATTTACAGTTTTCCGCGGAAAGCGCGTTGGACGAGGGAGTTGAATAAGTCGTCCGCCGCGTCGTCCAAGAATTTGGAATATGCAGAATCGCACACCTTCGAAATCTGTCCATACTTCTGCTGCAATTTCTTTGGTGGCACGGGAAGCGCCACCTTTTCGAGAACGCCTTGATTCACTTTATGCGTGCCATTCGTTGTTCTCGCACCGGTGACGAGCTGGCGTCTCACAAAAGCCGACCGCCACACTTCTTCAAGGAACTCTTTCTCGATCAAGTCCACGTCGATACTGGCTGCGATCATCGTGTCGGGGAAAACGCAAGCTTCGAACGACTGTGTGGGGAAGGCTCCTTTCCCAACCAAGTCGATGTTCCCGTTTCCTCGACAGATCAGGAAATCGTTGTCGTTCACAAGCTGCGAGTCCGTGAAGGGAATCGCAAAAGTCCCTTCCTTCACGCTTGTAGGGTCGAACCGATCTCCGGTGATTGCGGAAAGAATCAGAACGTAACCCACAAAATCGCCCGACCGCGACGGTGAAACTCCATTACGGAGTTCGTGGTTACACAGCTCGCCAAGGGTTCGCATTTCCCATTGATGCGGGTTATCGCGAGCATCGCCAAACATGTCACAGAAGGCGGCTCGTTTCAGCGAATGGATCAACGCAGCCCCTTCCTGCCGCTTGTGGCGGATGGTGTCGGCCTTGTCGAGGATGGCAGCGATCCGCTTCTGCTCCTCTAACGGCGGCAGGGGGATCTGGATTTTCGCGACAAAATCAGGTCTTGCCCGAAGCAACGATCCCCCAACTCCAGCAACCGTATTCATGAATTGTGAGTGAAATGGGTCGGACGTTAGGAAGTGGCGAAGATAACGCGGACAGAGAATTGCGCTACGAAATACGAGCCATTCACTTGAAGCAATCTGTCGTCGGCCGTTACATTCTGGGACTACCCAGGCGCGACGAATGTGCGGTACAATTCGTGAGAGAAGCACATCACCCGGTTCAACAGCCTTCTTAGAAGAACCGATGTCTGCTCCGAAGGCCAAGTCAGGTACGCCGGAGTCATAAGCGGGAATGCTGAATAGATGAAATTCCTCATTCGGATGCAACGCTGGATTGACGGTTGGTTGCCTGCGCACCATAAATTTGCCAAGATCGACAAGGTCTGTGCTCATCAGATCATTCTCTCCAATTCCTTGATATCGTCCATGATACTGGCTTCAATGTTCGCGAGTCGCTTCAAGATTACTGCTGGCTTCTCGTAGCCAGGTTCGACGTAGGCAATTTCCTTGTATCGACTGATCGAGAGATCGTAGTTCTCGCTTCGAATGTCATCGACGGGCACGATGAACGCTTTCTTGCTCCGATCCTTGAACTGCTTGCGATTCCTGCCTTCGTCCCACTTTCGCCACTTTTCGACGACGTCGGGCAGGTCGTTGTCTTTGACTGGCTGGCGTTTGTCATCCAAGCTGAATCCGTCGGCGTCGACGTCGTAGAAGAAGACGTCCTGGGTCTGCCCGGACTTGGTGAAGATCATGATCGCGGTCGCCACGCCCGCGTAGGGCTTGAACACGCCCGAGGGCAACTTGATGACGGCATCCAGTTGATGCTGCTCGACGATCGTCTCCCGCAACTTGCGGTGGGCCGTCGAGGAACCGAACAGCACGCCGTCCGGGACGATCACGGCACAGCGCCCGCCGGGCTTCAGCATCCGCAGCATCAGGGCGGGGAACAGCAGCTCGGTCTTTTTCGTCCTGACCGCGCTGGTCAGCGACTTGTGGACCAGTTCGGCGTCCAGGCTGCCCTTGAACGGCGGGTTGGCGAGGATCAAGTCGAAGTGCTTGGAAGCGATCTGCGGCTGTTCTTCCACGAAGCGGTTGGACAGGGTGTCCATGTACTCGATGTTGGGGTTTTCCACGCCGTGCAGCATCATGTTCATGGCGGCGATGCGCAGCATGGTGACGTCGAAGTCGTAGCCGTAGAACATGTCGTTCCGGATGTGGCGGCGGTACGGCTCCAGCAGATCGCCCGTGTAGATCCGCTCGGTCTGTTGCTGGCCGTTCTCCATCTCGATCTGCTCCTCGATGATCCCTTCCGGCGAGGTATATTTCTTGTGCAGGTACTCCATCACCGACACCAGGAACCCGCCGGTGCCGCAGGCGGGGTCGGCGATGGTCCACTGCGGCTGCGGATCGACCAGTTCGACGATCATGCGGATGATGTGCCGCGGCGTGCGGAACTGGCCGTTGATCCCGGCCGTGGTCAGCTTGCCGAGCAGGTACTCGTACAGATCGCCCTTGGTGTCGCTGCGTTCCAGCGGCAGGTCCTCGATCAATTCCATCGCTTTGACCAACAGTTGCGGCTTGACGATCATCAACTGGGCGTCCTGCATGAACCGGCCAAAGGTCGATTGCTCGCTGGAGATCGATTTCAGATGCGCGAACACGCCGCCCACCGGATCGTCGCTTGTCTTGGGCTTGCGCATCAACTCGAGCAGTGCCTCGGACTTCATCGTGCGCAGACGATGCCAGCGCAAGTGCTGCTGGCTGGGCTCGCCGGTCCCGTCCACGTCCGGGTTCGCGAAGACCCGCTTGAACGGCTTTTTCGATCGCGAGGCTTTCTTCTCGTTCCGCATCTCGGCGATGTCCAACAGCCGCAGGAACATCAGGAAGGTGATCTGCTCGATCACGGTCAGCGGGTTGGTGATGCCGCCCGAATGGAACTCGAGCCACAGTCGGTCGATCTTGCTGCGAAGTGCTCCGGTAATCATGCGCTGGTTCCGTCCATCGAAAACGGTGTCTCTGGGGTTTTGAACGGCGGTTGAAACACGCCGATGATTTCCAACAGGTCGTCAATCTGATCGTCGCCGAAAACCCCATCCACGCCGTCGGACGACAGGCTGGTAAACGGTTCTTCGTACAGGCGTTCGATTTCGATCGACCCGTGCTTGGCGATGTGGTTTTGCAGCATCTGCAGGAAGCGAAGCTGCATCGAATTCAACGTGGTGTGTTTGAGGACGAACGCCTGAAAGCGTTTTTGGACGGCCTTGGGGTCGAGGCCGATGATGCTGCGAATCGCCAGATCGAGATGTCCGGCCGTCTCGGGATAGTAATCCAGCAGATCCGACAGGTCGAGGTCCGGCTGCTGCGTCAGCACGAGCGACACGAGCGACTGCAGGTCGTCGTCGCTCACCGACTGGCCGGCCTTGATCCGTTGCAGCACCTCGTTCTGCTCGAACAGGGTCCGCAAGACGCTTTCGACCCGGTTGCGGTACTGCGCCAATTCGAGGCCGTCTAGTTTTGGTTTGTAATCGTAGTGTTCGACCAGTTCCCGCACCTCGGTGATATCGAGCACTTTGGGCGGGAGAAAGGGCACTCCGCCCGTGTCGCAGAATTTCATGATGCCGCGCAGTTCGCGGCGGACTGCTTCCAACTCGCCGACAGTGACGTCCTGCCAAAACGCGGCCGATTTGACCCGGGCGATGGTCTCGGCCTTGGCGCGGACCTGATTCAGGTACGACGAGAGCCGGGCGATTTGGTTCAGCAACTCGGCCTTCAAGTCGTCGAAGCGAGACGTGCCGCGCAGCAGCTCGGTTTCCAATCGGCAGAGAAGCATGTCGAACTTGTACGCATCCTGATCGCCGGAGACGGTTCGGTACTGCATCAACGGGGCCAGATCCTGGCGCAGCATGGCGACCGTCGCCGGAGCGAACTGGTGGACGAGCTGCGGATCGCGCGCGGTGTTGACCTCCTTGTATTTCTCGATGATGCTGATCGACTTGTCGGGCAGGTCGGCGATGTCTTGGCTGATCAGCTCGGCCGCGATGTCGAAGGCCGGAATGTCCGGCGTCTTGAGCGCCGTATCCGCCAGCTCGAGCCGCGCCTCGAACAGACGTTGCAGCAGCGATTTGGTGGGTTTGGGCTCCGCCTCCTCGGCCAATTCGTCGAAATACTCGAAGTTGCCCCAGTGATCGAAGATCTGAAAGTGGGTCTTGTCCTTGGGCTTGCCGTTCTCGTCCGTGCCGAACAATCCGGGGCACAGCCGGGTGCCGCGGCCAATCATCTGCCAGAACTTGACATACGAATAGACCGGTTTGGCAAAGACCAGATTGACGACCTCGGGGACGTCGATGCCGGTGTCCATCATGTCAATGGAAATGACGATGTTCAGACCGGAGTCCCTTTTCTTGAACTCGTCGATCAAATCCTCGGCGCGAGGTTCGTGATTGTCGATCACCTTGCAGAAATTCCCGCCATACTGCGGAAACAGCTTGAAAAATTGCTTCTGCAGGATGATGGCGTGGTTGTGATTGCGGGCGAAGATAATCGATTTGCCAACGTGCGAACCCGTGGCATCTTTGATGCCGTTAGTCATCAGGTTTTCGAGAATCAGACCGTTGGTGTCCAGGTTGAAGACCTTCTTGTCGATCTCGTGCGATTCGTACTCGACCGATTCCGGGTTGACTTCGTCTTCTTCCAACTGTTGACGCTGCTCGTCGGACATCTCCGAGTACTTGATGCCCTTGCGCGTGAAGTCCGTCGTGACGATCTTGACCTTGAACGGGACCAGGAATGGGCCGGCTGCGTCACGGAGCGCTTCGGAGTAGCTGTAGTGCGATGTCGGGTCCTTGTCTTCGCAACCGAACAGCAGATACGTGTTGCGAGCGATGAATTTGACCGGCGTCGCGGTCAGTCCGACCTGATAGGCATCGAAGTACAGCAGCAGATCGCGGTAGCGGTTGTAGATGCTGCGATGCGATTCGTCGCAGATCACCAGATCAAAGAACCCGACGTCGAATGTCTCGTACACCTTCATCATGGCCGGATAGGTGGCCAGATAGATGCGATGCTCGCGCTGTCGGTACGTGATGGCGGTGACATAAACGAGCGGTTCATCCAGATAGCGTTGGAAGTTCTCCTTGCCCTGTTTGCGAAGCTCACGACGATCGCACAGAAACAGGACGCGACGCGCCCAGCCCGCATCGATCATGGCGTCGCACAGCGAAATCGCCACGCGCGTCTTGCCGGTACCGGTGGCCTGGACGATCAGGCAACGACGATGCCGGGCGGCAAAACGCTCGGTAACGCGTTTGATCGCCTCGATTTGGTACAAGCGGTTCGTGATGTCGGTGTTGACAACAATCTGGTCCGCGGGCTTGCGTTCCTGATTTTGGATCAGCAGGTACTCGAGACTGTCCCTGGAGTAGAAGCCGAAGACCTGGCGCGGGGGTTCGTCGTTGGCATCGTTCCAGATTGTCGTCTCGTACCCGTTGGTACAGAAAATGATCGGCCGGAAGCCGTCCTGCTCCGCGGCGATGCCGTCTGCATACAACTTGGCCTGCTGGCGCCCGATTTCCGGATCGATGGAGGTCTTTTTTGCTTCGATCAAAGCCAGCGCCTTGCCGTCTTCTTTGCGATAGAGCACGTAATCGGCGTACCCTTCGCCCGAGGCGGTTGGCTGATGCAGGACCCGGACTTCCTGGCCGACTTCGTCGGTGCTGCTGCCATTGGCTCCGACGTTCCAGCCCGCCGAAACCAGCAGACTGTCGATCAATCGTGCGCGGGTTGTCGCCTCGTCGAACTCCAGCTTGTTGGCGGATTGCTGCCCGGCCGCGGCGGCCGCATGCAATTCTTCGAGCGTGGCTTCGGTCGTCCGGGCCAACTCGCGTGCAGCCGCCAATTCCCGCAGCAGTTTTTCCGTCTGCGCCTCTTGCTTGGCAAGCCGTTCGAGGATCGCTTTCTTTTCGCGCCGCAGTTCGGCCGGATCGCGCGTCGAGGGCGGTTCCGGCTCGTGAAACGGTGGCAGCGTCGCGACGTCCGCACTGCTGTAGGTGACCACGAGCCACTTGCCCAGATCGTAAGCTTCCTGCAGCAGCCAGCGTGATTCCTGGGTCCGCACCTGCTCGCCGTGGGCGGCTTTGTTCCCATGCACGCGCAGCGACTGGAGCTTCGAGACGACCACGCGGGGAACGGCCTGCTTGAACGAGAACTCCTGCAGCAGATCGTTCAGACTGCATTGATAGGGTTTGCGCAGGCCGTGCTGGGCGTAGATATGTTCGACAACTTGTTCGCAGAACTGGCGCAACTTGACCAGCGCGCTGGCAGGGTCGGCATGGACGTATTGCTCGGCAAAACCGGCAATGTTCGCCAGTGGTTCCCAATCCGGTTTTAGGAATTCGAAGTTGATCGTCTTCATTTGCGTCTGCCTTCGTTTGCCGACAGGGCGGCCCATTCAGTCGCCTGATGCAACCCGCGTGCCGAAACCGGCCGGAACGGATGCTGACGGCCGGTGGATGCCATGCTCACGGTTCCTCCGAATCATACTCGACCTGCAACCGGTCCAGTTGTGCGGAAAGCGTCTGATAGCTCTTCATGCCCAGCAGTTTGGCAGCTTTCGTGACTTTTCCGCCGGCTTCTTCCATCGCTCGGCGCAGGAAATACCGCTGGATTTCCTCCAGATGCGAGGTCAGCGAAAATCCGTGCCCGAGTTGGCAATTCAGGGCTTCGTCGGTTCTCTTCTTCGGGAATTCAGCGATCGCTGCTGCAATGTCATCGGGCCCGAGCACCGCAGTCTCGGCCATCATGGCCGCTTGTACCAGGGCGTTGGAAAGTTCCCGGACATTTCCGGGCCAGTGGTATCGCTGCATAAACCGCTTGGCGGGAACAGAAAGTGATTTGTCCCGGTAGCTCGGATCGCCGCGCTCTCGCAATCGAGCATTGATGTCCAACAGCAGGGACTCGGCGAGCAGCCCGAGATCGCCTTCCCTTTCCCTCAAAGGAGGTAGCTTCAGGGTCACGATCGACAGGCGGTACAACAGGTCTTCGCGGAATTCCCCAGCCGCAATGGCCTTGCTCAGATCCTTGTTGGTCGCCGCGACGATGCGAACGTCCACCACGGTGTCCTCGGTCGCTCCCACCCGCCGAAAGACCCGACAACACGGACCGGTGCCGGGTGGCGATTGCAGGGCGCGCAGCAGTTTCGCCTGCATCGCCAGATCGCATTCGCCGACTTCGTCCAAGAACAAGGTGCCGCCGCTGGCCTGTTCAAAGGCCCCTTTGCGATCTTGTTCCGCTCCGGTAAACGCACCCTTGACGTGTCCGAATAGCTCGGATTCGAGAAGATCTTTCGAGATCGCGGCACAGTTGATGGCCACAAACCGCTTGCTGCGACGATGGCTGGCCGAATGGATCGCTTCGGCAAACATTTCTTTTCCGGTGCCGCTTTCGCCGAGGATCAGCACGGGCACGTCGTGGATCGCCGCCCTCTGCGCCCTGCCGACAGCCAGCCGAATGGCGCGGCTCTGGCCCAGGATGCCCTCGAACCCTCGAACTTCCTGCGGACTTCGAGTGGCAAGATGCTGCCAGAACCGATCGGGATCGCGGAGGATCTTGGGCAGTAGATCGGTCGTGATGTCAAACGGAATCTCGGTCGTCCAGACTTTGTCCCAGTGGGTTTGGAACAACGTGGCCGGATACTGGCTTTTGCCGAGCAGAATCCAGATGGAAGCCATGGCCGGCGTGCCAGGGCTCAGATGAAAACACAGCTCGTCGTCCTTCTTCAGATTGAGCGACTCCAGCACGGGCTGGACGGCAGTTAGAATTTCCCCGTGATCTGACGGGTTTTTGAACTTGACTTGGTGCGTCACCGCTCGCTGCTTCAGCCAGCCGACATACTGTTTGGTGACGGTCGGGTCGTAATTGCTCAGCAGGTGGATCTCTTGGAACGCCTCTTTGTCCAGCAACGCCCTGACCGGGCCCGGGCCAACCTCGCCTTCCGCCTCGCCGATCACCTGGGCGATCGCCTTGCGATTGGACGGCGGCAAAGTCGCAGCCATCGCCCGCAGATCCGTATGGCCAATCCAAGAAACAAGCACCCGTCGCCGCATCACCAATACCAATCTGTTTGTGCAAATGTAAACCGGATTGTATCAAGCGTTCCACGGAATCGAAACCCACCGAAGCTGGTTTGTTCCCACGTGTCAGAATCGGAAAGGCAACAGAGCTGTCGGATTTGGTTCGGTGATATGCCGCGCCAACGGGGTCGGATGTCGTTTTCGGGCGAGGACGCAGTGGGTCCCGCGCGCTGAGCGGGACCAAGACGGGCCACGTTCGGCGCTCGTGGGCCACTGCGGCCACGCGGTAACCCGCGTCGGGGCTGCGACCGGCTGTTCAGCAAGTCACCATCCCCCACTGATTGAAAAAGCGAATCAACCGTTAGATCGACGTTCCAGCAAGACAGCCAACCACTGACGCAGACCCTGACATCAATTGTCGAGAGCGCCTATACTAAGACGCTTTGCACCCTGCCGCCGCTAGATCTTTGCCGCTCATGCCTGCCTCCGACACTCAGCCGCTCGCCGCCGAAAGTCGTCCACTGCCGCGTCCGTCGACTCCGGTCGATCCGCCGGTTTTCGATTCGACGTTTTGGTGCTGCTATGTCGCGAATTGCAGTCTGATGATGGCGGTCAGCCTGCTGTTCCGCTATGCCGACTTGATTCGGTTTTTGGGTGGCAGTGAAATGGATTTGGGGCTGATCGTCGGTGTGGGCATGTTGGGTGCTCTGGCGACCCGTGTTATTCAGGGGATCGGCATCGATCGCCTGGGCGCCAAGCGGATCTGGGTGATTTCGCTGGTGTTGTTCGCCAGCAGCACGCTGGCGCATCTGGCGATCAGCCATGTGAACGGGCCGGCGATCTACGTAGCGCGCATCTGCCTGGCCACCAGCATCGCCGGGGCTTTCGGTTCGTCGTTGACCTACGTTTCTTTGCGTGCGCCGCAGCGACGGATGGCCGAGACGATCGGTGTGATCGGCACCTCGGGGTTCATCGGCCTGGCCTTGGGGCCGACGTTGGGCGATTTCTTTTTGGCGGGGGAAGTCATCACCTGGCCGCAGCTTGCCCGGTTGTTGATCGCCGCAGCGGCGCTCAGCCTCGTCGCTTTGGCCTTCGTCCTGGGGATCGCCAATCCGCCGCGCCGATCGCGGACACGGCGGGTCCCGGTGTTCGCGGTACTGCGTCGGTATCATCCGGGGTGGATGCTGTTGGTTGCCGCGGCCGTGGGGCTCGCTCTCGGGTTGCCCAACACCTTTTTGAATGCCTATGCCCATGAACTGGGGTTGGCCCGGATCAAGATATTCTTCTTGGTTTATGCCGCGACGGCGTTGGCCGTCCGGATTCGCTTCCGTCAATTGGTCGATCGATGGGGTGTGCTTCCGGCGGTCCAATGGGGGTTGGGTAGCGCTATTCTCTCCGTCATTTCGTACCTGCTGGTGTGGAACGAGTGGTCCTTGGCGATTCCGGCTGTCTTTGCCGGCACGGCCCATGCCCTGCTGTTTCCCGCTGTGATCGCCGGGGGAAACGCTTCGTTTCCTTCCCGTTATCGGGGGATTTCGACCACGTTGATGTTGGCAATGTTCGACGTTGGCAATCTGGTCGGTCAGCCCAGTATGGGCGGATTGATCGAGGTGGCTCGCCAACTGGGTCTGCCGCCCTACGCGGTCATGTTTTCGACCGTCGCGATGGGTTTGTTGACAGTCGCCTGCGTATACAGCTTGTCGTCACGTGAACCTTCAGCACGTCGGCGTCGCCGAGTCAGGCAACGCCGTGAAGGATTCTTGCCTGGAAAAGACGCAGGCAAGCAGAAGGTAGACGAATTCGCCAGAATTCGGAACGATCAAGAATGACCGAATTCTGGCGAATTCGGCTACGAAAATCCTTCACGGTTTTGCGAGTCAGGCCGGCCGTGGATACGCGACTTTCGCGTCACGGTGGGTGATCGGTCGACGGGATATCGTGAGCTGGTGTCGCCGCCGCAGACGAGCGTGGCGGGCGGCAAACGGCACTCGGAAAAAGACGTTGCCGAGTCGGCAGATCGGCAGACGCTGCGTATTGGCTTAGTTCAAATACTTCACAGCATTCGATCTCGCGACCTCGCTGTTCACCGAAGGCGTCGATCAAGTCCGCCCGAAACCGATTCGCCCTGGGCAGCGAGTGCCGTCGATACCAGCCTAGCAACCATTCCAGCCGCTGCTGTGGATCTGCGGGTACCTGCTGAAGCAACCCTTCCTGAAAGGCGAGCCATTCGAAGACTTGCGTCTGGTGACAGGCCAGCATCCTGACGATGGTGTCGACTTGGTCGGTGACATCCAGCACGATATCGGCTTCCAGCGGACACGGTTTGGTAAACAGATCGGGCATGTACGCCACCACGGGATCCCGAGACAGTGCGGGCGGGTCGTCCCGCAATACATTGGGTACCGTCACCAGATACGTCGCATCTTGGACCAACTGGCCGGCCGCCCGATGGTCGGGATGATAGTCGTAAGGACGATGGGTCAGCACCAAATCAGGCGCGAAACGACGGATTTCGCGGATGACTTGGTGCCGAGTCGCCAGATCGGCGGTCAATTCCCCATCCGGGAAATCCCACGTCACGTACTCGGCGCCGATTACCGCTCCCGCCGCCGCCGCTTCCGACCGACGCATTGTGGCAACCTGTTCCGGCGGACGTTCGAAATGCCCGGCTTGGCCGTTGGTCATCGACACGATCCGCACCGTATGCCCCAGACGGCGGTAGATGGATGCCAGCCCACCGGCGTGGTACTCCGCATCGTCCGGATGAGCCCCCAGAATCAGCAATCGTAAAGGAACGTGTGCCATGGTTCGACTCCTGCTGTTAGGTTGTCGCGTCGGAAATGTCCGAAAGGTCTTCAAGCGACCTCGGAACAATATGGGCCATCGCCGCAGTCTGGCAAAACCGCTTCGAGAATTCAACTGGCGCCGCGAGCCGCAACGCCGTTGGTCATTTTCGTAGCCGAATTCGCCAGAATGTAGCCGAATTCGCCAGAATTCGGTCGATTCTTGAGCACTCCGAATTCTGGCGAATTCGGCTACAATCCTCTTGCACGCCTTCTTTCGATTCAGAGGATCCTTCACGGCGTTGAGCGGGCCGGCGTCATTGCCAGACTTGCATTTGTGGTCTCGCTGATTCACACTGGCGTTTTTCCGCTTTGGCAAAACCTATCGAAGGAGACCTCTGATGATCCACCGGGTAACGCGGCGTCAGTTTGTCGGCAGTTCACTGGCTGCGGGGGCTCTGGCCCCGGGATACTTCGTCCACCCCAGTTCTGCCCAAGAGTCCAATTCGCCCAATGAAAGACTCAATCTGGCCATCGTCGGCTGTGGCAACAAAGGCTGGCACAACGTCCAGGAACTCAAGAGTCAAAACATGGTGGCCTTGTGTGATGTCGACTCAAATTACTTGGATCGAGCGGCTCAAGCTTACCCCGACGCCACCCGGCATCGCGACTTTCGCCAAATGATGGACCAACGAGCCAATCAGATCGATGCCGTGGTCGTTTCGACGGCCGACCACACGCACGCTCCGGCCACCGCATTGGCCCTGGCGATGGGAAAACACGTCTATTGCGAAAAACCTTTGACTCACACGGTCGAAGAAGCGCGAGTCATCGCCGAAATGGCGAGGCGAGCTGGCGTCGCCACTCAAATGGGCATTCAGATTCACGCTGGCAACAACTACCGGCGCGTGGTTGAACTGATCCAAAGCGGTGCGATTGGTAAAGTCAGCGAGGTTTACTGCTGGTGCAACAAGGCTTGGGGAGGCGGCAGATTCGCCGCATCCAATGCTCCGGCACCCCCGAATCTGGATTGGGACCTGTGGCTCGGTCCGGCCCGCGATCGTCCGTATTCACCGAACGTTCACCCCGGCAACTGGCGAAGATTCTGGGAATACGGTACGGGAACCTTCGGCGACATGGCATGCCACATCGTCGATCTGCCCTTTTGGGCGTTGGGTTTGGGCTTCCCCCATCACGTCACCTGCGAAGGACCGCCCGTCCATCCGGACGGTGCTCCGGAGTGGGTCAAGGCGACGTACGATTTCACGCTCGACGATGGCTCGGAATTGAAACTGCACTGGTCGGACGGTGACGCTCACTTCGCACCGCCGCAGTCACTGCTGGATCGACACGGACGACCACTTACTCGCTGGGGTTTGGGAATCCTATTTGTAGGGGAGGAAGGCAGTCTGGCAGCCGACTATGGCCAGCATTTGCTGTATCCCACGGAAAAGTTTGCCGATTTTTCGCCGCCCGAGCAAAAAATTCCCAATTCCATCGGGCATTGGAACGAATGGATACAGGCATGCAAAACGGGCTCGCCAACGACTTGCAACTTCGATTACTCCGGGGCACTCACGGAAACGGTTCTTTTGGGTGTCGTGGCTTACCGCTCAGAAAGCAGCCTGGAGTGGGATGCAGCGAATTTGCAAGCCAAAAACAGCTCGGTTGCGGACCGGTACGTGCGGAAGCAGTATCGCCAGGGGTGGGAACTGGCCAGCCTGTAAGCGGCCAGTGGCGCCACGCCGGATCAATTCGCGAAAAAATTTCGGCGGGCTCTTGCCTTTGAGGGCGACATCGATAGAATCGATCACCTGCAACGGTTAAAGCCCGGTTGCGGGACTGCCGATAACAAGCGGTCTGCCAGCGTTTTTCTCGGATCTGAAAAAAATCGGGAAAAACGCGGGGTGGCCGTTGACAACCGGCGGGCAGATCACTAGATTCTGCCTTTCCCTTCGGGGACGCTTCTGGCCGCAAGGCCAGCGGGGGCTCGATTTGAGCCTGCCATTGATCTTTGACAATTTGGTTTTTCGTGCGTAGATGGCATCTTCGGATGAATGCTCCACGGGGCTCGGCCAACGGCCGGGTCTTGGGTGGAGCGAAAATGAAAGAAAGAGCGCAATGCCTGCAAAGGTGACGCGAATGTCTGCGAGCAGTGGATATTTGTGGTCAAGCTATTAAGGGCGCATGGGGGATGTCTCGGCATTAGAAGGCGATGAAGGGCGTGGAAGTCTGCGATAAGCCCGGGGGAGTTGACAAACGAGCGTTGATCCCGGGATTCCCGAATGTTCCTACGCTGAATCCATAGGCGTGTGGAGGCAAACCCGGTGAACTGAAACATCTAAGTAGCCGGTGGAAAAGAAAGAAAATCGATTCCCTCAGTAGCGGCGAGCGAACGGGGACCAGCCCAAACCGCGGGGGTTTTCCTCTGCGGGGTTGAAGGGCCTTCCAAATGGGAGTTACCAAGTAGCCTGTTAGCAGAACGGCTTGGAATAGCCGGCCATAGAGGGTGACAGCCCCGTAAGCGAAAGCAGCGCTGCCTCCCGGAGGGTACCTGAGTAGGTCGGGGCACGTGAAACCCCGACTGAATCCACGGGGACCA